>PKVZ01000137.1 GCA_003131635.1 Acidobacteriaceae bacterium | reverse complement strand
TCTTTATTGATCGATCTTTATTGATCGTCGCCCAGAAGTTCGGGCGATGGCACCGTACCGCTTTCCACCTGTTTCTGGCGTTGGGCGCGGCGTTCGTTGTCGATGCGGACTGACGCTTCCACTTCTTTTTCCCCCTCTTCTTTGCGCCCGAGGCGGAGCAGAATCTGTCCTCTCAGATAATGAATGTCGGTGCGGTTAGGATCGAGCTTTCCGGCGGAATCAATCGCGCTCAAAGCTTTCTGGTAGTTTTGCGTCCGCTGGTAAACTTTGGCCAGCCCCACGTAGGAATTCAGCAGGCGCGGATCCCGCTGTAGCGCCGCGCGGTAGCTCTTTTCCGCATCGCCGTACTGTTGCATTAAGCTATATACATCTCCGAGTTCGTCGTAGTTGAAGGCGAGGTCGGGTTCCACCAAAGCATCTTTCAGGAATTCGTCGCGGGCGTGTTCGTAATCCTGCTTTTTTAGATAAGTCAGGCCCAGGTTGAAGTGAACAAAGGTCAAGTTTGGATTCGCTTGTTCTGCGGCCTGGAAATCGGCAAGGGCCAGATCGTATTGCTCAAGATTGAGATGAGCCTTGCCCATGAACAGATGGAATTCAGGCGAGCCCTCGCCAGCCTTGATGAGTTGAGCCGTGGCTCTTTCGTCCCAGGCCTTTTGGCCGGCTCGATGGGCGGCGATCGAAAGCACGTACAGGTAGCTCAACTGCCCGGATTCCTGCGCCCAGACGGGTTCGAGTGTGTTAGCCGCGTCCGCCCAGCGTTCCGCGAAAAAATAGCAAAGTCCCAGCAGGTGCCGGGGCTGCAGCGCATCCGGTTCATCCCTGACCACCGATTCAAAAGGAGGTATAGCTTTCAGAAATTCATTTTGGCGAAAATAGGCCAGCCCGACGTTCAAGCGGATTCCCGCCACTTGCGGCATCAAATGTTCCGCCTGGCGTAGCGTCTCCAAAGCTTTCGACCATTGCTTGCGCCTCATGTAAACTACGCCCAGATTCGCGTAAGCCCCGCCGACTTGCGGATTCGCAGCCAACACCTGCCGAAAATCGCGCTCCGCCTCCTCCAGTCGTCCACCGTTGAGCGCATCCTGCCCGGAGCGAAAAAGTTGTGCCGGGTCCGCTCCCGCGCTAGAAGAGGCTGCTGGGGCGGCATTTCGAGGATTGGATGGCTCCCGTTGGGAGGGCATTTGCGGCGACAGCGCCGCCGCCGCGCAGCTCAGCAGGAGGCCGGCAAAAACTCCCAATCGTAGGTGCGCGCTTGACACTCGTCGTACTCTCTGCTGTAGTGTCCGCCAACCTCCGCTGTAAATTCAAGCGGGCGGGATGGGTTCAGAAAGTTTGCAAGTGCGCCGCAACAAGGGCAACTCCGCGATGGTTACGATTCGTGATGTGGCGAAGGAGAGCGGCTTCTCCTCGACCACAGTTTCGATTGTGCTGAATGACGCTCCACTGGCGCGCTATATACCGCCGGTCACCAAGAAGCGTATCGAGCGTGCCGCCGAAAAACTTGGATATCGTCCCAACCAGTTTGCCCGCTCGCTGCGCAGCAAACGCAGCCACACCGTTGGCGTCATGGTGTTTGACATGACCGATCCTTACTGCACGCTGGTGTTGCGAGGGATCGAGAATACTCTCTACCAAGCCTCCTACCTGCCGATTCTTACCGACGTACACAACGAGCGCAGCCGCTTCGAGCGCTATCTCGAGATGTTGCTCGACCGCCGCATCGAGGGCCTGGTAGTGCTGGCCAACTGGCTTTTTCTCGATATCAATTTGCTGGCCGATCTGGAGAAAAGCAGCATTCCGACCGCCATCATTGGCTGCGAACTCAAAGGGGACTCGATGAGTTCGGTCATCGTCGACAACGAAATTGGCGGCTACCTCGCGCTCGAATATCTGTATTCTCTGGGCCATCGCAAAATCGCCTTCATCCGCGGCCCCAAGACTTTAGGGGACAGTTCGCCGCGTTGGCGTGGCGTGCGTAACTACGCCAAAGCGTGCGGCCTGGAACTCGATTCGCGGCTGATTGTCGACTTGCCGGAGTCGCGCGATCCTCTTTCCAGCTTTGAAGCGGGCCAGAAGCTGACGGAAGATTTGATCAAACAGAAGCGCGCATTCACAGCGATTCTCGCCTTCGACGACATGACCGCCTTCGGCGCAATCCGGGCGCTTAGCAAGGGTGGTATGCGTGTGCCGGAGCACTGCTCGGTGATCGGCTTCGATGATGTTGCCGCATCGGCTCTGTGCACGCCTCCGCTCACCACCGTGCGCCAGCCCATGGAGGCGATGGGTGCGGGAGCGGTAGATATCGTCATCGAGGGAATCAAGTCGGTGCTGGAAAAACGCGAGGTGGGCGCTCACCATCGCAAAGTGGCGCCGGAATTAGTAGTCCGGGACTCGACCCGGAGTCTTCTGTAAGGAGGAATCGCACCCCGGAAAGGGACAAGCTTGCGCGATCCAAATTGGACAAAACGCTTTTTTTCTTGACATCGGATGGCCAGAAAACGCACTATTCATACGTTTTAATAACCGTCTCGGACTTTCAGCCGGTTGGCTGAAGCCGGGCCGTTCGAGCCAACGCTGGGGAACCGGGTAAGACGAAACGCTGTGCTGCGAGCGTAATTGGTATGCGCTTGGGGAGAAGACTTAACCATGAAATCGAATCGTACGCTGGTGCGAATCTGGTTGTTGATGGTGATCTTGTGTGCCGCCGCATGGGCCCAGGACACCGCCTCCCTCACCGGCACCGTCACCGATTCCAGCGGCGCCGCCATCCCCAACGCTCAAGTCGCGGTTATGAACGCGGCCGAGGGAATTAGCCGTAAGGCGGCGACCAACGGCAGCGGCGATTTCCTTTTTGCATCGCTGCCCATCGGCAGCTACGACCTGACCGTCACTTCCACTGGTTTCAAGAAGTACGAAGCCAAAGGCGTGGTTTTGAATGTCGGGGAAAAAGCGCGGGTGAATGTCGCGCTGGAAGTCGGCGCCGCCACCACTGAGGTGATTGTCGAAGGCGCGTCGGTCGCTCAAGTGGAGACTCAGTCGTCCGATCTCGGGGGCACGGTAACGGGCAAGGAAATCACTCAGCTCGAATTGAATGGCCGCGATTTCAAACAGTTGGTGACGCTGGTTCCCGGAGTTAGCAACCAGACTGGCGCCGACGAGGGCGGCGTCGGCGTTACCGCAAATACCCAATTCAGCGTCAACGGCGGCCGCGTCGAATACAACAACTGGGAGCTCGATGGCGGCGATAATCTCGACAACGGCAGCAACGGCACGCTGAACGTGACCCCCAGCATCGACGCGATTGGCGAATTCAAGGTTCTAACCTCCAACTACGGCGCACAGTATGGCAAGAACGGTTCCGGCACCATCGAAGTCGAGACGAAATCGGGAACCAACAAATTCCACGGCGACGCCTACGAATTTGTGCGCAACAACATGTTCAATTCGCCCTCGTTCCTGCAAGACGGCGTCGCTCCTCCCTACCACAAAAATGACTTTGGCTACACCGTTGGCGGCCCCGCGTACATCCCGGGAGTTTATAACCAGAGCAAAACCAAGACCTTCTTTTTCTGGTCGCAGGAGTGGCGCCGCGACCGTCTCCCCTATACCTTCAACCAGCTTGTGCCGACCGTTGCGGAGCGCAGCGGAAATTTCACCGACATTTGCAACCTGGGTCCAGCTGATTGCCCGATAGATCCAAACACAAATGCTCCGTATCCAGGAAACCAAGTCCCGGTTAGTCCCAGCGACCCCAACGTAAACGCCCTGCTGTCCCTGATACCTCCTCCGACTACTTCCTTCGCCAATCCCCTCATTCCCGGGCAGGCTACGTTCTACCAAGTCACTTCCCAGCCCACCAACTGGCGCCAGGAACTGCTGCGGCTCGACCACAACATTACCGACAAGGAACGTGTCAGTTTCCACTACATCCACGACTCTTGGGATACCGTGGAGCAGGTTCCTCTGTGGACCAATGCCACCAGCTTCCCCACCGTCCAAACAGCCTTTACCGGACCTGGCATCAGCATGCTGGCCCGCCTGTCGTCGACTTTCACGCCCACTTTGCTGAATGAATTCGTATTCAGCTACACCACCGACCACATCGGCCTCACTGACTTGGGAAATTGGCAGAGGCCTTCCGGCACAACGTTCGGCTCAATCTTCCCGGGCGCAGATCGCGGCGTCATGCCCGGCATCAACTTGCTGGACCCCGCTGGTATTTACGGTAACTTCGGCGAGGACCCCGGCTACATCCCGAATGGTCCTTACAACTCCAACCCGACTTACAGTTTGAGGGACAATCTCAACAAACTGATTGGCAAACACAATTTACAAGCGGGAGCGTACTTCCAGGCGGTCGAGAAGAACGAACTCGGCGGAGAACTGGCTGAGGGCTCCTACCCCGGCTACATCACTTTCAATCCGGGATGCGCAGCGACCGCGCCGACCACGGGGAACCCGTTTGCCGATCTCCTGGTTGGGGACATCTGCTCCTTTGGACAGCAGAACACAACCATCAAGTACTACAACCGCTACAAGATGCTTGAGCCCTATTTTCAGGACGACTGGCGCATTACCAGCCGGTTAACGCTGAACCTCGGCGTGCGCGTGAGCTTGTTCGGCACCTATCGCGAGAAGGAACACCAGGCCTTCAACTTCGATCCGGCACATTACGTTGCCGGCCAGACCACCGTCGACCCGAACAGCGACATCGCCACGAATCTTACCGCTAACAATGGGCTTCCGACCGTGACGAACTTGCCCAACGGAATTGTCCAGTGCGGTGTGACGCCGGGCGTCCCCGTGGGTTGCATGGCGGGTCACCTGTTCAATCCCGCTCCCCGCGTAGGCTTTGCCTGGGATCCCTACGGAAATGGACGGACCGCGATTCGCGGTGGGTACGGAATGTTCTACGAACATGGAAACGGCAACGAGGCCAACACCGAATCTCTGGAGAACTCTCCGCCCCTCGCGTATGCGGCGCAGCAGTATGCCATTACCGGATATCCCAATATTGGAACCGGCACAGCCGGCGCTCAACTACCGCTGGGTGTCACCGCCATCCCCACCAAGGCCCAGTGGCCTTACATGCAGCAGTGGCACTTAGATATTCAGCACGAAATCGCCCCCAGCACAGTCGCCTCGATTTCCTATGTGGGAAGTAAAGGTACGCATCTTACGCGCCTCACCGATCTCAACCAGATTCTGCCCACCCCCGCTTCGCAAAATCCATACAAGCAGGGTGAGACTTACACTGGAGCCGAGTGCAGCGGGACCCTGGACAACTATGACGTTCCGACCAACGCCACCACGCCCAGCGGCGCACCAATCCCCTATATTCCCGGTGTGAACGGTGGTCCCCCATCCGGACCGGCAGTCAACGTAGCCATTGCGGCCGGCTGCGTCCCCGCCGGTGCCGACCCTTTCCGTCCCTATCCGGGTTACGGCGACATCGCGCACCTTCAGACCGCCGCTTCATCAAACTACAATGCTCTGCAAATGTTGGTCCGGCGTAGCGTCGGCGGCCTGGAGTTGGACTTCGCTTACACCTACAGCCACTCCATTGATGATTCCTCCGATCGCTATGACGCTAGCTTCACCAATACCTACGCTCCGGCAGCCAACCGTGCCAGCTCGAATTTCGATGAACGGCAGATCTTCAATGCAAGTTATATATGGGACATCCCGGTGTTCAGACATGGCGGTCTGAGCCATAGTTTGCTGGGGGGATGGCAGCTCTCCGGTATCACCAACTTCGCCACCGGTTCACCTTTCAGCGTCATCTACAACGCCATTGATAATGCTGGCGTTGGAAACGGAGATGGCTCCGACTCCTATGCCGATATCGTCGGCAATCCTAAAGTTACTCCGCACCCGGTAAACCAATACGGTCGGCAGTATTACAACCAGGCGGCCTATGCAACGCCAACAGCATTGACATTTGGAGACTCCGGCAGAAACAGCCTGCGCAATCCGGACTTCATCAACTTCGACATGGCGGTCTTCAAGCACTTCGCCATCAAGGAGAGCACAGCCATTGAATTCCGCGCCGAAGCATTCAACGTCTTTAATCACACGGAGTGGGCCCCGATTGCAGGTCAGGGAGGCGCCGGAGCTAACATCGATGGTTCGGCCACCAACGCATTTACCTCCCCTCCCACCGCTAACTTCCTGTACGCCGGCGGAGTGCACGAAGCGCGCGTCCTGCAGTTCGCGCTGAAGTTTCTCTTCTAGTTCTAAGCCAAGAACGCCTAAAAATGCTCCCGCCCAAAAGGCCGGATTTTTTTCAAGCCGAGTCGATGCTTGGAACTCAATAGGTAAGAAGGGGAATTTTCAGCCCACCGGCACCTGCTGCCGCGCGGAAACCGCTTCCAGCGCGTGCTCCAGGTCGGCGATCAGATCGTCCGCATTCTCAATGCCAACCGAGAGCCGGATCATCTGCTCCGTTATGCCAATCCTCCGCCGTTCTTCGGGTGGAACCGTCAGGTGCGAGGTTAGCACCGGAATGGACACCAGCGACTCGACTCCACCCAGGCTCGGCGCCAGCGTAAATAAGCGCATCGCCTCGCTTAGTCGCCGAGCGTCCTCGCCGCTGCCCTCGACCTCAAAGCTGACCATGCCCCCGCCGCCATGCATCTGCTCGCGCGCCAACGCATACTGCGGATGGCTTTTCAGAAACGGATAGTGCACGCGCCGCACCTTGGCATGCTCGGATAAAAATTCGGCTACCCGCTGCGCGTTCTCATTCTGCCGGACCACGCGAACCGCCAGCGTCTTCATTCCGCGCACCAGCACCCACGAGGCATGCGGATCCATGCAATTGCCCAGCGTCGTCCGCGTCTCCCAGATTTTGTCGATCAATTCCTGGCGTCCGGCCACCGCGCCGCAGATCAGGTCGGAATGCCCGCCCAGATATTTCGTCCCCGAATGCATGATGAGATCGATACCGAATTGCGCCGGACGCTGATTGATCGGCGTGCCGAAGGTCGAGTCGATCATGCTGATCAATTTATTCTGCTTCGCCAGTTCCGCCACTTTTTTGAAGTCGACCACGCGTAACGTCGGATTGGTCGGTGACTCCAGATAGAGCAACTTCGTATTAGGACGAATCGCTCGCGCGTGCTGCTCGTACTCCGTCGTGTCGACGAACGTGGTTTCGATGCCCATCTTCGGCAGCCACTGCGCTAGAAACTTGTTCACGCCGCCGTAAATATCGCGCTGCGCCACAACATGGTCGCCGTTCTTCAGCAGCGCCATGAGTGTCGTCGTGATCGCTCCCATGCCCGAGGAGAAAGTCAGCGCGGCATCGACACCTTCCAATGCCGCAACCGTTTTTTCCGCAACCGTATTGGTTGGATTGCCGTACCGCGTATAAAAGTGGTCGCTGCCGGTAGTCCGTAATTGCTCGTCGTTGTCCGTGACTTCGAAAGTGGAAGTCTGATAGATCGGAGTGGACAGCGGACCATTTTTCCTGTCCAGGTCCGTCGCTCCGCGCACGGCCTTGGTCTCGGAGTGTTGAGAAGAATGCTTTTTCATGGACGCCTCGCTGCTATCAGATTAATTGTGGGAAGGAACTCCGGCAAGTGAAGCCTGCCGCTGCATACCATTTATAATTCTTGATTCATGAATCTAGGCCTGAAAGATCGAGTCGCTCTCGTTGCTGCCTCCAGCCAGGGGATCGGCCGCGCCACGGCCGAGGCCTTCGCCGCCGAAGGTTGCCGCGTCGCCATGTGTGCGCGCAATCAAGCGACTTTGCAGGCCGCGGCGGAGAATATCCGAAAGCGGCATAATGTGGATGTTCTTGCCGAAGCTTTTGACGTAACCGACGCCTCGGCCGTGAGCCGTTTCGTCGCTGCTGTCGCGACAAAATTCGGCGGCATCGATATCTGCGTCACCAACGCCGGCGGCCCGCCCGCCAAAGGATTTCTCGCCGCGACCCTCGAGGATTGGCAGCGTGCCCTCGAACTGAATTTTCTCAGCACCGTATATTTCGCGCGAGAAGCGATTCCGCACATGCAGCGCAAACGCTGGGGCCGCATCATCACCATTACATCGATTACCACCAAGCAGCCGGTAACGGATCTCGTGCTCTCGAATGCCGTGCGGGCTGCGGTAGTCGGGCTGGTAAAAAGTCTGGCTAATGAATTTGGTAAAAACGGAATCCTGGTGAACAACGTCGGTCCCGGATTCACTGCCACCGATCGCCTGAAAGAGTTGGCCGCGGCACGCTCTTCCGCATCAGGAAAAACTGAGCAGGAAATCTTCGACGGTTGGGCCGCCGACGCCCCGCTTAAGCGCTTGGGCGAGCCCTGCGAAGTTGCCGAGACCATTGTTTGGCTGGCCTCTGAGTCCGCTTCCTACATTACCGGCCAAACCATCCTCGTCGATGGCGGCATGTATAAAGGGTTATAGACGTTGCTGGTAAGTTTGGAGAGTGCAATGCGATCGATAGCATCCCGAATGTCGGTTATGAGCGGCGAAGGCGCGCTGTCAGTCTTTGCTCGTGCCAAAGAACTCGAGCGGCAAGGCCGCTCTATTATTCATCTCGAACTAGGCGAGCCTGATTTTCATCCTGGCCCCTCGGTTGTCGAGTCCGTCGCCAGGGCGCTCGCCGATGGCAAGGATCGTTACTGCGCTGTGGCTGGAGTTCCCGCTCTGCGTGAAGAGATCGCTACTTACTTACAGCGCACCCGCAGTATCGGCGTTTCCGCCGACAACATCGTGATCGCGCCCGGCTGCAAGGCTGCGCTGTTTTTCGCCATGATGGCGCTGCTTGAACCGGGCGACGAAGTTCTCTATCCCGACCCGGGCTTTCCCGGTTATCCATCCATCACACTTGGACTCGGTGCCGTGCCCGTCCCCTTCGAACTGTCAACCCGCAACCATTTTCAACCCGACCTGGCTGAAATCGGGTCCAAGATTACACGCCGCACTCGGATGCTGATCACTAACTCTCCCGGCAATCCAACTGGCACCGTTTACACCGACGCGGTGCAGCAAGGTCTGGCCGAACTGGCTGTCAAGCACGATCTCTGGGTTCTCTCCGATGAAATCTACGCGCGCATCATCTACGGCGGCGAATATTTCTCCATGCTGCGTTATGCCGGGATGCAAGAGCGCACTCTGATTATTGACGGCTTCTCGAAAAGTTTCGCGATGACCGGATGGCGGCTGGGCTACACCGTCGCGCCGCCGGAAGTAGCCTCTGCACTCGCCCTGTTGGCGATCAATAGCTATACCTGCGTGGCGGAGTTTACCCAGTGCGCCGCCATCGACGCGCTGCGAGACCGCGAGGGAAACACTCCTCGCATGGTCTCCGAGTTCTCCCGCCGCAGGGCACAGTTCGTTCACGACCTCAATCAGGTTCCAGGATTTCACTGCGAACCTCCCGCTGGCGCCTTTTATGCCTGGGTCGATATTCGCGGAACCGGCGCCAGCGCCGAAGAAGTTTGCCGCATTTTGCTGGAGGATGCCGGCGTCGCAGCCATTCCCGGCGCTGCGTTCGGACCGACGGGCCAGCATTTCGTGCGCTTCTCCTTTGCATCGTCGGTCGAGAATTTGCGGGAGGCCGCGGCACGCATCCTGAAAGTCTCCACAGCCTGGCAGCGAACTCTGGTAGAGAAATAGTCGGCAAACCCTAAAACAACGCGATTGATCTTAGATAGCGCAGAGTTTCAGCGCTGCGATAGACAGCCGGAATGATTGGGGCCTCAGCCCCTGAGGGAAATATGAAATTGGCATCTCGCGTCTTGCTTGGTTTCCTGCTGTGCGTCATCGCTTTCCCGGCAACTTTCGCGGCAGCACAAGCCCGTCCTTTTCCCGGTCCGGATGTTCAGCAGATTTACCAACGACTTCTGCCGCAGATTGATAAGATCCCGGCTTTCGATCATCATGCTCACCCAGGTTTTTCCGACGACCCCGATGTTGACGCCATGGCCGTGCCTCCCAACTTTAGCGCCGCTTTGCGAACGCGCGACGACAATCCCGAACTGATCGCCGCGGCCAAAGCTCTATTTGGATATCCCTACAGTGATCTGTCGCCGGAACATGCCAAATGGCTGGTCGATAGAAAAACTGAACTGAAGAAACAATATCCGGGCACTGCCTACTTCAACATGATCCTCGACAAGCTCAGCACCGAGAGCTCTGCAGCCAATCGCGCCATGATGCCGGACTATCTCGATTCCAAGCGTTTTCCCTGGGTGTTCTTCGTCGACTCATTTATGTGGCCGTTTAATAACCAGCGCGAAACCGGGCGCAATCCGGACGAAGAAGTCTACATCCCGCTACAGGAAAAAATGCTGCACCGCTGGATGCAGCAGGAGAACGTGACCAAACTGCCCGCCGATTTCGATGGATATCTGAAGTTCATCAGCCGGGTGCTGGAAGACAATCGGAGCAAGGGAGGCATCGCGATAAAGTTTGAAGTGGCCTACTTCCGCCCTACCACCTTCGGCGATCCCACACGCGATCAAGCCGCAGACCTTTACCAGCGTTATGTCACCGGCGGCATTCCCAGCGAAAAAGATTACCGAACGTTTCAAGACTACATTTTTCGCTATCTCATTCTGGAGGGCGGCCGCTTGCATCTTCCCGTGCACATTCATTCCGCAGCCTGCATCGGCGATTACTTTAGTATTTCGCAGAGCAACATTATGAATTTTGAAAGCGTGCTGCGCGACCCCCGCTATCTCGGCACAACCTTCGTCATGCTGCATGGTGGCTATCCCATGGAACGCGAGGCCATCTGGCTCACCTCGATGAAGAACGTTTATCTCGATTCCTCGTTGGCAGAGATCGTGCAATATCCGTCGGCTTTCAAAGACACACTCAAGATGTGGCTGGAAACTTTCCCCGATAAGATCACTTTCGGTACGGACGCTTTCCCTTACAATGAAGTCCTGGGCGCGGAAGAAAGTTACTGGCTGGGCGTGCAATCGTCACGCATGGCGCTGGCCGCGGCGCTCGCCGAAATGGTCTCGGAAAATGAAGTCAGCGAAGCCCGGGCTCTCGAACTGGCCCACGGCTACCTGCATGACAATGCGGTAAAGTTGTACGAAGGCAGGGTTCACTAATCATGGCGAAAAAAATCAAAACCAAACAGTTGTCCCGTAAAACGTCAAAAACCAAAACGCAGAACGCGAAGCCTCATTCTCGTGCGCAACGCGCCGTCGCTAAACACGCCGCTACCAAAACACAACTGCAGTACATCCCCTGGCACAGGATTCCACTCGAGGACCTGAACCCGCTCCTGCAGCGNNGCGCTAAAGTTCTGGATCGATGGCCAGGAGATTGTCGTGCATTCCGGAGAAGTTCTCTGCATCCCTGCGCACATGCCGCACAAGGCCGAAGCGCTCGAAGATACGGTGGACCTCGACGTTTTCAATCCTCCGCGCGCCGACTGGATCAACAAAACCGACCAATATCTGCGCGGCGAGAAATAGCCGGCTACTCATGCCGATGCCGCTCTCCGCCACGTCTGATCGAGGTTCTTCAAACAGCCGGTCCAAAGCCACTTTCAGCTTCCGCTGCATCGGCTGCGCCTCGATCACCGCAAATGCCGCTCAGGATTTTCGTTGCTTGGCGTGCGGCAACCTACTCGAGATTACTGACCCCTCCTGGAAGTCATCGAGCATTAGCGCCGACTCCCTCAAATCCATTTGGCGCGACCGTCGCGCTTCAAATGCGTTCCTCGACCTTAGCGGCGTATGGCGCTTCCGCGAACTTCTGCCCGCGCCCGATTCCCCCGACCAAGTGATTTCCCTGCGCGAAGGCAACACTCCGCTCTACCAGCTTCCGCAAGCCTCACGCATCACCGGTGTCTCACGCCTCTACGCCAAGCATCAAGGCATGAACCCGACCGGCTCATTCAAGGATGCGGGTATGACGGTTGCCGCCACCTTCGCGCGCCAGGCCGGATACCGCTGGGTCGCCTGCGCCTCCACCGGCAACACCTCGGCCTCTATGGCCGCCTATGCCGCGCGCGGCGGGATGCGCAGCCTGGTCCTCGTGCCCGACGGTAAAATTTCCTGGAGCAAATTATCCCAGGCCCTCGACTACGGCGCCCTCACCTGCCAGCTTCGCACCGACTTCGATGGCTGCCTCCGCCTGCTGCAGGAACTGGTGCGGCGCGCCCCCGTCTACCAGTTGAACTCCATCAACCCTTTCCGCCTGGAAGGCCAGAAAACTCTCGCGCTCGAATTGATGGAGCAACTCGACTGGCAGCCGCCCGACCACATCATCGTGCCCGGTGGCAACCTCGGTAACAGTTCCGCGATCGGCAAGGCGCTGCTGGAAATGCTCGATCTTGGCCTGATTCCGCGTCTGCCGAAGTTATCCGTGATTCAGGCCGAAGGCGCCAACGCCCTGGTGCGCACCTTGCGCGAAGCTGGAGGCAAGCATCTCGTGAGCGTCCAGCCGGAGACTCGTGCCACCGCAATCCGCATCGGCAATCCCGCTTCGTGGGAAAAGGCGGTGAAAGTTATTCAAGCCACCGGCGGTGCTTGTGACCAGGTCAGCGAGCTCGAGATCGCGCAGGCTAAGGCTGAGATCGGCGCCGAGGGAATTGGCTGTGAACCCGCTTCCGCCGTCACTCTCGCCGGCCTTAAGAAATTGTTGCGGCAGGGATTTGTGAAGCCCGATGAAACCGTAGTGCTGGTGCTCACCGGAAACCTGCTTAAGGATCCCGACTTCACCATGGAATTCCATCGCGGCGATCTTTTCCGCGACACAGTGAATCAGCGCGACAGCGCTTCACTGGAGCCATTGCGGCATCCTCCCGTCGTCCTCGATGCCACTCTGAAAGCAGTAATCCAGACCTTGGAGCGGGCAGAGAAACGACCAGAGAAATCCGATCCGTCGCACCCCAATGCTTAAGAAGAACACTCGTCAAACCTCGCTGCACCTGGCTCTCCCGGCGACCTCGGCGAACCTGGGCCCGGCCTTCGATGCCGCCGCGCTGGCGACGGATCTCTACATCACCATCGATGCCCGGCCAGCACCCGAATTTTCCATTCGCGCCACCGGACGCGATTCGGAAATCTGCCAGGCCTTGGAGAATCATCTGATCCTCACCACCTACCGCGAGATCCTCCAGGCGCAAGGCGCGGAAATTACTCCTCTACTCCTGCGCATCAGAAACGATATTCCCATCGGTAAAGGCTGCGGCTCTTCTGCCGCAGCTCGCCTGGCCGGCATCGCCTTAGCCAATTACTTCGGAGGTTTGCGCTGGACCGACGCCCAAATCATCGGCGAGGCTTCGCGGCGCGAGCATCATCCCGATAACGCCTCCGCTTGCTGGATGGGCGGCCTCGCTGTCGCTCGCATGTCGGGGGAAGCTGAGGCTCAAGTCGCATGCATACGGCCGAAAGGGAAGTGGCCGCTGCTGCTGGCCGTCCCCGAGCAAGCCCTGTCCACCGAAGAAGCCCGCCGCGTGCTCCCGGCGCAGTATTCTCGCGCCGATGCCGTGGTCAACATCCAGAACTCTATGCTGCTGCTCGCTGCCTTTACCCAGGGACGTCACGAATTGCTCTCAGCGGCGCTCGAAGACCGTATCCACCAGCCTTACCGCGCCAAGCTCTGTCCGCTGCTGCCCTGCCTGCAGGAAATAACAGGAACCCCGGGTATTCTGGGCGTTGCCCTCAGCGGTGCTGGTCCCTCGGTTGTAATTTTTCTCGATCCTCGCAAATCCGCTCAGCAGACGAGAAACCTTGTTGCCGCCCACCTCGCCAGCAAGAAACTCCCAGCCGAATTGCTTCTCACCTCCATTACTTTACGCGGTGCACGAAGCAACAAGTCCGGCCTGCGCTGACCTAAGGTTCACTAACCCGGGTTCACTTATAAAGTGACCCACGAAGGAATCCTTGCATTCAGCTGTGATACAGTGGGCGTCAACAGGGCACGAAAGTGCCATTTACCCAGCGGAGTGTCCGGGATAATTTAGATTCCCCCCGAATCGAAACTTTCCCACTCCGTACGTGTTTGTGTCAAACGTACGGGGCTCGTAGGAATGAAGCCGAAAATGCAACATCACGTCCAGCCACGTGAGAGTGTCGTGCATCGCAATGCGCAAGTCTCGGAGGAAATCCAAAAGTTTTTTCGCGCCGTCGATTCTTATCCCGCCCGCGTTGCCAAGGAACCGAGCATCAGCTTCCGGCGCCATCTATCCAGCCTCTTCGCAACCTCTCCCAACGCCAAGCGCCGGCCCTAGTTGGAATTACAAATCTACCGGCTGGACGGCGGCACGATGCCATTCATTCGCAAATATTCCACCATCTGCCCGTAGTGGTCGAACCCGTGAGCGCTAACGCTGGTCGCCACTCCCAGCCGCGTCACCGATCCTTCTCCGAACGGGCTCTTCAACGGTTCCACCAGGTTCTTTTCGTTGATGGTTGCAATCGCTTTGTGAACGTAGGCGAACGAATCCTTCAAATAGTTCAGGATCTCCGCCTTGCTTTTCACCGACGCTGGCCCCGATTCATCGCCCACATCCACCGGAACCTTTTCGCTTAAGATCGCCGCCCCATACATATAGTTGACCGCGGCCACATGCTTTATTTGCTCCCCGAACGTGCGCACGCCCTTAAACTCCCCATTGCTGGGCGCGAATCCGAACTTGTCTTCGGGCATCGCCTCCGCCGCCGAAACAAATTCATGTTCCATGTTCGTCACCGAGCGGTCCAGCACTTGCGTGACCGTGCGATGCTCGTCCTTCTTGTTTTCCTGAGCGACTCCTAGACCCGCCAACACCAGCATGCAAACCGCAAGATAGCCAAGCTTCCTCATAAAATAATTCCTCCGTTCGAATTACCCTGTGTTCCTCTGTGTCCTCTGTGTTAAAGATTTTGCAGTTGTTCTCACGAATTTACTGACCCAAACGGCCACTCCGATCCCCTCCAGGCGCGAACCATGTAAATCACCAACCCAGCCAACAATATCACCACCGCATAACGTATTTCTTTTTGCCAGTTCACGCGATTGAACAAGATAAACAAAAATCCTGTGATCGCCACCAGCGCCGGCGCCGGATACAGCCACATGCGAAACGGACGCACCACCTCCGGCCGCGTCACCCGGAACACCATCAGGCCAATGGCCTGCACCAGAAATTGCAGAATCAGCCGAATGACCACCAGGGCCGCAATTGCGTCCCTCAGCCGCAGAAAGCAGAACGCAGCCGCTACTACGCCCAGTGCCAGCAGCGAAACATGCGGGAAGCGGTACACCGGATGCACTTTGGCAAATGCCTTGAAATAGTTCCCATCCAGCGCGGCCGCATACGGAACCCGCGAATACCCCAGCGTTAAAGAGAAGACAGATGCAAATGCGGTCACCATTACCAGTCCCGTCACCAACCGCGCCGCCCACAGACCATAAATCCTTTGCATAAACAACGACACTACATACAACCCGCTGTTGCTCTGTCCCGCCTGCAGCATTTCCCGCCAGGGAACCACAGCGAGAATGCACAAGTTCATCATTAGATATAGACAGGCGACCAGCAGAATGGAAAGCAGCAGGGCCCGCGGAATATTCCGCGTCGGATCTTTTATTTCATCGCCCAGGTAACAAACATTGTAGTAGCCCCAATAATCGTATGTGGCCACCAGCATGGCTCCGCCCAACCCGGTGAAGAATCCGCGGGAGAGCGTGAACGCGCCCGGAGGAAAATCAAACGCGCGAGCCGCGTTGAAGTGCGTCAGCCCGGCGAAGATGATCCATCCGATCGTTCCCATCACCCCCAGCCACAATACTTTTGAAAGCCGCCCGATCACCGTGATGCGCCGGTAGAGCAGTAAGACCGTCAAGAAGCAGATGATCACCGCGACAGCGGTCCCCTGCGTCACAATCCAGCTCACCTGCAGCGGCCCCGCCCATGGGATGGGTAAAGCCGCAGTGTGCGCGGCGTACACCGTCTCCAGGCTCGGCCAGTAATAGGCGGCGTAGCCTGCCAGCCCAATGCACCCCGTGGCAATCGACAGCGGTGCGCTGAAGGAAAGTTGCCAGATAAACAGAAACGAAATCAGCCGCCCCCATTTTCGCGGCCCATAAATCTCATTCAGGTAGCGATACGGTCCACCCGACCCCGGCATCGCCGCGCCCAGCTCCGCCGACCCCAGCCCGTCGCACACCGCCAACAGCGCGCCCACCACCCATCCCAGCATGGCCTGCGGTCCGCCCATGGCGCTCAAAACAAGCGGCATGGTGATGAACGGCCCCACGCCGATCATGTCGATCATGTTGAGCGCAGTCGCGCTCCCCAGGCCCATTCCGCGAATCAGGCCGGGCGAACCGCCATCCGGTTTTGCTGAAGAACCCATGCGTCGGTCGGATCGAAACTACTTCTCTCGGATGAAGCTTGAGCTCAACGGCCGGAATGAGGCGGGAACGCTGCCGTCGTCTACAGACACTCCCACGTGCACGTACTTTTTGGTGTTGTCAAGGAGATGTATTTCGATCTGGTATTGCTTGCCCCCGAATTCCACTTCATAGACTTGTTCGTCCGGCAGTTCATCGACAAGCTCCACCCAGGACTTTGCACTCCACTTCTTAACCTCAGTATCCAGGACAGGCCGCCATCGCTCTCGACGATTCATACGTTAAAATGACCTCAGGTTTTACTGGCAACTGACCGCTGGCAACTGGCTACTGTTTTTCGTGCCCCGCGCTCAACAAATTCACATAAAGCCGCACTGCTCCCGGCACTCCCGCCGGCAACTGCCGGAAGAACGCGTATCCCGTGTAGATATAAATCCCCTTGCCATACTGCGCCTGCAGCAAGCCGCCCTTCTGCGCGTCCTCGCCCGGATCGTGGCAGCTCAGCAGCGCCTTGAAGTGATCATCCCATTTGTCCATGAAGTAGAGCCCGCGCTCTTGCACCCAACCGTCAAAATCGCGGCCCGTGATCGTGTTCGGATAATGAAATACTTCATCTTCCGGCGCCAGAATGTCGACCGGCGCTTCCTCCACCGAAACCCGCGCCCGGCTTAGTTCCGCAGGATAAGGCGTGAAATGCCCATTGTTGAAATCAGCTACGCCACTGTTGTACTGCACCACTAGCGTTCCGCCCGCGGACACAAAATCGAGCAGCCTCTTATTGTTTGCGGCCACGTCTTTCTGTGTGTCGTAGGCGCGAATCCCCAGCACAATCGTTCCGTACGCGCTCAAATCTTGCGTAGCGATTTTCTCCGCCGGAATCAGGCTTACATTCATTCCTACCTGCTCCAACACAGTCGGAATGTCATCGCCCGCGCCCATGATATAGCCAATCTTCAAATCATGCGGCACCTGCACGTCTACAATGCTTACGCGCTGCACCGCCGGCTGGTAATAGTAAAAGCTGCCCAGATCTTCCCGTGTGACCAGGGTGTAGCCTTCGCTAAACTTCTCACCCCCGGCCTCCAGCACCGCACGTACTTTGGCTCGTCCTTCTTCCAGACCGGCAGGGAAGACCTTGAACTGAAAATCCTGCTTCTCCCCGCGATGAGTGAATTTTACTTCCGTCTGCGCCGGCCCCGACCGCCAGCCCCGCGGCAACTCCAGTCGCAGCGCACCTGTCGTATCCCGGTTAAGATTGCCGGTCACTCCCACGGTCACCGTGGAACTTGCGCCGTTGTGAGTCGAGATCACATGGGTACTCGGTTCCAGCGCGACCGAAAACGCCGGCACCACGGCCAGCGGACGCGCGCTCTCTTTTCCGGCATCGTCCACAAATCTGGCTACCACCGTCGCCGCAATGCCATTCTTTTCTTGCGCGCCCTGAACTCCGCTGTTCGCCGCGCCTGCAACCGAATACTCCACCCGCGCTCGCAGTACCGGAGGGGGGAACGGCAGCGTCGCATACTTCTCGTCGTCGATGTGATTCACGCTCTCCGTCTCCGGATCATCGCGATGCCAGTATGGGCGGGTATACGCCGCGTCCTTCGGCACTTTCAACCGAAAAACCACGCGCAGATTGTCGCCGGACTTCACCGCAACCCGTTTCGTCTTGTCGGAAATTGTTCCCCATCCCGCGGGCACCTCCAATTTCAGTCCTTCGATGGACAACGGCCCTTTCGATCCATTGTTAAAATCCACCGCCACCAGGAACTCCTGCCCCGGCGAAACCGTGGTGACCGCGTCCGCCTCTTTTTTAACAGCTTCCTTCACCGGTTCACCATCCGGACCCACGCGAGAAACCACCACCGCTTCGAGCGTGACGTTCAAAGCCTCGTTCAGTGCGGTTTCCGCCTGTTCGCTTTTCTCTTCCAGCCGTGCAAGCAGATCAGACCGCACGCCGGCACTCAGACTGGAATTCCTGACCTCGGCACCAGCCTGCTTGAGCCCAGCCAGAACTCCCATGAGCGGCATCGCCGCAGTCATCGAATCCTTCTCTTTCGCATCCACGCTGGCCTCGGCAACTTTTTTCTCAATCTCCGTCAGTTCGCCCCGCAACTGCGGAACCTTCGATTCCTCTGCCCCCGAGCGTGCCGCCAGTCCCGGCAAGCTCGTGTCGATTCCATCGAAGAAATCTTTTTCATGCCCATCTTTATCCAGCTTCGGCGGCACCACTGAATCCACCAGCTTGTAGAACGTGAATCGGTCACCCGGATCAGCCGTCCAGTTCGCCGACCCCTGCGAGAGCTGATGCCTCAACCCCTGCATGGCAAACTGCACATACGAGCCTCCCAGATCCGCGCTTGCCTCGCCGGTATTTAACTTCACCGTCCAGTTCGCATCCGCGCAGGTCATCGCACCGAAGCCGCACACATTGCCGATGTACAGCTTCTTCGCCTGCCACGGCTCCAGCCCCTGAGCGATCTGCTCGGGAAACCGTTTCGGATCGGCTGCGGCCCGGAATGCCTCCCGGGTCAAGATGCTCGAAGCCTGATGATGCCCATGCCCATCCCGCTCCGTACCCGAAAACCGGGCCACCAGCACATCCGGACGGAACGTCCGAATCACCCTCACCATGTCCGCCAGCGCCACATCGTGTCCGCCCCACTTTCCAAAAGTCTCCTCGGCGCTCTTCGAAAATCCAAAGTCGGCCACGCGCGAAAAACGTTCCTGCACTCCGTAATACTCGTCCGCCGCCAGCAACTCTTCCGTCCGCAGCACTCCCAGCACGTCCGACAAATTGCTGCCAACTTTATTCTGCCCGCCCTCGCCGCGATTCAGCGTCATCAACAACACACTCGCGCCCCGCCCACGCGCTTCCAGCGTCAGCATTCCGCCATCTTCATCATCGGGATGCGCCACGGTCTGCATCAGCCGCGCAGTCGTGCCCAGCCGCCGCAGCATGAGCCGCAAGCCGAGAGCGCCCCGATCTTGCGCAAGCTCGGGAGGCGTTCCCTGATAGGGCAACTGAGGAAAATCCGTTACCGCGGCTTGTTGATTGTCAGCAACTGGCGCCGCAACGCCTGCACGCCCTGAGCTTTCCCCAGTCCGCTGCGGTGAGGCCACCAGCAAGACCGGAAACACCACAAGCATCAGCAAAAATGATGTGGTTGTGAATGAAGCTTTTGAGGAAGGCCGGAAGCGCCGCTCCAAGCGGCTCGCAAGATGGTTGGGTCCCGAATATTTCACCCTACAAGGATGGGCCCTAACCCCGCTCGGACGCAAATTCTTTCCTCATATGGACCCGACGTTTAAGTAAATGCTCCGTTTTCAGTTCTTCGACCAGGGCGGCACCACCCCGGTCATGCGTGCGTAGGCGATCAATTGACCCATGTGCTCGTTGGTATGAACGATGATACGGAGATACATCCCATCCACCGTCGCATCCCTGTCGTAGATGCGAACTTTACGCTCAAGATCGTTGGGTTTTTCGGCTAAATGAGCCTCTTTCACTGCGTCCAGCGATCGTTTCAGCCAGTCGATTACTTCGGCTTTGGACGTAACTGTTTTTTCCGCGTCCTCTTTGAGGCCCGCAGGCATCTTCGGACCGGTTACGCTCAACAGGTAGAAATTCGACATCGCAATGTGCATGTACACTTCGCTGGTGGAGCGGACTCCTGCCTCGGGGCGCCATGCGAATTTCTCCGCTGGCGTCGCCTCGGCCAATGCAACCAACTGCCGGGAAACATACCTCCACTCTCCATCGTATCCCTGCCAGATCCCCTCTGGTAGCGCCTGGCCGAACAGCATGGGAGCGCTCAACAAAAGCCACAGCAAGAATGTTTTCACCATGAACCTCCTCTAAACAGTGTGGCCTGGTATGGATAACCAACGGCTAACTCCCGGCACCCACGCGCACGCGTAGAGTTCGCGGGATAAAGAAATACGTCAAAACAGCCCCAACCGTCAAAATCCCCGCAATCATATACAAGGCAGCCGATGGGTCCTTGGAAAAATATCTCGCCCAGATCGGAATATTGGGCCCAACATATCCCCCTAAATTACCCACCGAGTTGACGATGCCAATTCCCGCTGCGACAGCGGTTCCGGCAAGGAATGCCGAGGGCAACGGCCAGAACAATGGCATGGACCCAATCACTCCCAGCGTTCCCACGGACAGGAAAATGATCGCCAACACATGATTCGACGCAAAAACTCCGCTCAAAACCAAACCAACGGCTCCAGCCACAACGTTTGCCACATAGTGCAGTCGCCGTTCGCCGGTTTTATCCGAATGATTGCTTAGAAAAATCATCCCGATCACCGCTACCCCATACGGTATCGCGGTAATCAGGCCAACTCGAAGATAACCCTTCATGCCAAATGCCTTCACAATCGTCGGCAGCCAGAACGCGATGCCGTACAAGCCGATCATCAAAGTGAAATAGATCGCGCACAGCGCCCACACCTTCCCGCTGGTGAAAGCATCGCTCAATTTATGCTCGGTTTTATGCTTGTCTTCAGCCTGAAGGTTCTGCGCAAGCAAGGTTTTTTCCTCACGCGTTAGCCACTTCGCTTCCTCAATGCTGCTGTCCAGATAGAAGATCACCATCAGGCCAACCAGAATCGACGGAATGCCTTCTGAAAGAAAAAGCCACTGCCAGCCTGCCAACTTCATTGCGCCCGAAAGCGTATCCATCATCCATCCGGATATGGGATTGCCGACTACTCCGGATACTGCGATCGCGGCCACAAACCAGGCGGTTCGCGTGGATCGCAGCTTCGAGGGATACCACAACGTCAGATAGAAAATCACTCCCGGAAAGAATCCGGCCTCGGCCAGGCCCAGCAGAAAGCGCATGGCATAAAAAGATCGCTCACCTTTTACGAAGATCATGCACGCAGATATGACACCCCAGGAAATCATGATCCTGGCAATCCACATGCGCGCTCCAAATTTCTTCAGCAGCACATTGCTGGGAACTTCGAAAAAGAAATAACCGATAAAGAAAATACCGGCGCCGGTAGCGAACGCCGCATCGCTCAGCGACAGATCTTTCAGCATCTGCAGCTTCGCAAATCCCACGTTGACCCGGTCGAGATACGCCAAAATATAGCAAAGGAAAAGGAAAGGCACGATGCGCACGTCAACCTTGCGATACGTTCCCGCCTCCAAACTTTCCCCGTGCATAGCGTTGAGACTTCCTCCTCTTGAGGATTCCGTCTTAAGTCAGAGTGCAACAAATTGAGCCCAGCCAGAACAGAGATCTGAGAACAAAGAACCGGGAACTGAAAACTGAGAACCGAGAACTGCTAACCGCTGACCGCTAGCTGCCAATTGCCAACTGCCAACTGCTCTCTACTGCCGCCCTTCCTTCAAAGTCTCCTGACAAGTGCTGGCGGCTGTCAGCACTTCATTGAAGGCCGTTTCTTTGCGCAGGTTCTTCAATAGCGGATCGTCCAGGAGCGCCGAGTACGCGCAATAATTTTGCTGTACCGCCGATTTCAGCAAACGTAATGCCGCATCTTTCTGGCCGCAGTAGGCCATCAGCGCTCCCACGTGATACCACTCTTCCGGATCGGGCTCCGTCATCACCGATGATTCCGCTTCCCTCATGATCCTGTCCAGATCGGCTGGCCGCGGTGTCTGGGTACACGCGATCATCAAATCGCGATGGTAGTACGGAGCCTTGGCGACGCTTTTTGCCGCCTCTCTCGCCTGCGCGACGTTGCCTGCAGTCAGATACACATAAGGAGCCGCCCACGCGGCCCACTCTGACCCGGCATCCAAATGCACGAAGTCCATCGCACGATCCGTCTGACCCAGTTCCATGAACGCCCACGCACATGATCGGAAGCTAAAGTTTCCCGGATCGAGCGACCGTGCCGCATTGCATTCCTGCGCTGCTTTTTCCTGCATGCCCGCATATCGCAGCACGTAGCTGAGCGCGAAATGTGCATCGGCGCTCTGCGGTCTGCGTCGAACTAAATCCGTGGCCGCATCATAGGCTCGGCCCAGTTCGCCGCGCTCTACCCGGTTGACGATCAAATTGCTGGCCGCCATCTCCCGGTTGGGATCCAGTGACAGCGCCCGCTCATACGCGGCGCTTGATCGCTGGAACATTTCCTCGCCGCCTCCGCCATACTCCGAGTCAAAGTAATACCGCTGTCCTAGCGCTTCCCATGCCGGCGCGTAGCTTCGATCTTCTCCTACCACGTGTTCCAGCACCGCAATCGCATCCTTATTCGGGCCGGGATCATGCGGCAACGCCAGACTATGCAAGTAGAGATCGTAGGCTTCCTGACTCTTCGGACGCGACGCCGTGCTCAACGCTCCTGCCGCAACTCCCAGGGCGGGCAACAGTCCTTGCTGCACCTGCGTGCTCAATTGCGATTGCAGAGAAATCAAATCGTTCACGGAAGCGGTTGTGCTCCCCTGCCACAGCAGCCGGTCATTGGGTACGTCAATCGCCTCCAGGGTCACCGTCAACTGTTCACCCTGGCGCAAAAAGTGTCCCGTCAGCAGCCTGCCCACGTGCAGTTGCTGCCCTACTTTGCGCGGATCCAGATCCAACTCCACATACCTCCGGGTCACCGACGAGGGCCGCACCTCCAGCGACCGCGAATAGCTCAAAACGCTGGTCAACTCATCCGCCAGCGCAAATCGCAGATAATCGACGCTGATGTCGCCATTCATGTTCTGCAACGGAAGTACGGCGATCGCATTCTTCTGCTCTGCGTTTGCCACTTCGCGGTGCTTCCAAAAATAAGCCCCCACCGCCGCCAATACTGTCGCCAGCATTGCCAGGCTTCCCAGCAAAAGCCAGAACTGCCACCGGCCGCCCGCTCGGCCGAAGGTCTTGTTTGCCACCCTGAGCCTCGCCGAATGCAGTCCGCTCCTCACCTGCCCGGACTCCGTCTCCCGCTTCAGTTGTTGCAGGTCCGCCTTCATCTGCGTGGCGCTCTGGTAGCGGTCCTTGCGGTCCTTCTCCATCGCCTTGCCGATGATGCCTTCCAGTTCCACCGGCACCTTCGGATTCAACTCTCCCGGCGGAACCGGCTTGTCATGTAACACCGCATCCAGCGTCATCAGGGAGTTCTTGCCAGTGAAAGGTTTCTTCCCCGTCGACATCTCGTACATCACCACGCCAAACGAAAACAGGTCGCTGCGGAAATCGATTTCCTCGCTCCGCGCCTGCTCCGGCGACATATAAACCGCCGTCCCCGGAATCACTCCCATGGCGGTTAACGAATTCTCCGCCGCTATTCCGTCACTATCGGTCCCAACGTTGTGTACCAGCTTGGCCAGCCCGAAATCCAATACCTTTACCTGCCCGCTCGGAGTCAGAAAAATATTTGCCGGCTTGATATCCCGATGCACGATCCCCTTGGCATGCGACGCCGTCAAAGCCTCCGCCACCTGAATGCTGATATCAAGCACCTTCTCCGTGTCCATCGCACGTCCGGAGATGCATTGCTTCAGGCTCTCGCCCTCCAGCTTCTCCATTACGATGAACGGATGCCCGTTGTTGTCCTCGATGCCGTGGATAATGCAGATGTTGGGATGGTTCAACTGCGACGCGGCTCTTGCTTCCCGCTCGAATCGTTCCAGCGATTTGGCATCGCCCGCAAGATTTTCCGGAATGAACTTCAGCGCGACGTGCCGCCCCAGTTTCAGGTCCTCAGCCTCGTATACCACGCCCATGCCACCGCCCCCGAGCTTTCCCAGGATGCGGTAATGGGATACGGTCTGGCCAATCATGAAAGGGCGCCACTCCCGAACGCGGTAATGTTAGGCTTCGCCAGTGACCGCGGTCAACTGAAGCCTTTTGTATGTTTGGATGCCGAAAACCATGGTGCAAGTCACTCGCACTGCTCGCGTTCGTTTCCCGAACTGACAACTGCCGTGCCCTTTTGTGCGTCCATCCCGGTTGCAAGCCGCACTGCTGCGACTACTATGAATTAGCGGCACGGAATTGCGAGGCTGTTCTGGCATGGATCGAAAGCCAATCGATCGAAAGCCAATGGATCGGAAGCCAATGGATCGGAAGTCAGGCAAGTATTCTCCCCAAATGCAAGAGGCCATCCGCCGGCGGGCCACCGAACTTTACCAGCGCAGCGGAGCCGTCGAAGGCCACGACGTCCAAAACTGGTGCCAGGCCGAAGCCGAAATTCTGCGCGAAACCGCTGCCCACATCACTCACCCTGCCGTAGTCATTAATCTGGAAGGCGTCGTTTATACCGGCGAATATGACCTCGCCGCTGCTGACGGCTACATGCCCGGCGAATGGAAACCTGGGGATCGTATCCCCGTCCGCTTAGACGGCGACCGTCTTTTCCTTCGCCGCCCCAACGGCCGCGAACTCCAAACCAACGTCGTCAAAAGAATCGGCTAGAAAACCAACAGACTGGAAAATGAAGTGTCATCCTGAGCGCGCCTTTTGCGCGAAGTGCCTGCCCTGAGCCTGTCGAAGGGACCTACGTATCTTCCCGCCGCGTCGATGCAGTCGTGGAAACAGCGCTTGTCGCAATTACTCTACCCCACCCACAGCCCCGCCGACGCTCCCACCCACTCCATGTTCTTGTTCTGGTCCACCCCCATCATCAACCCACGCCCCATGCGGATGATCGTCAGTACTTCATGCAACTGCTCCAGCCAAACGTACATCACCCGCACTTCCGCCTTGGTCGCGCCAAACGGAGTTTCGATCACCGGCTCAAAGTGCATCCGCTCCTGCAGAATATAATCCGCCCGCTTCTTCGCCGGGATCGCTGCGATATCTTCTTGCTTCGGCGCAATCACCACGCCCAGCCCGGCGAAAGAATAAAGAGGTTTCAAAGCATAGTTCTCCAAATCGTCCGGAATCTGTTTCAACTGATCCAGGAACCACGTCTTCGGCACCGATTCATGCCGCAAGTAAGGAATGGAAAACTTGCTGATGCGGAAATACCAGTTCGGGTGCCCGGCCCACTCCACATTAAGATCGTCCCGCCAATCGAAGCCCAGCTTCACCTGCTTGCGCCGTAACTCGTCCACAATCGTCCGGTTATAAATCCGCCGGATCGGAACTCGCCCGCCGCTCCGCTCATAGTAAAGCTGCGATCCATGCTTCTTAATCGCCTCAATATCGACCGTCCGAACTCCCAGCATCTTCTCCGTCATCAAAAAATCCGGCAACGTTTTCTGCGTCTCCGGATGAATCTCCATCAGGATCACATTCTCCGGATCATGCGTGCCCACAATCGCCGCCCGCAAAAGTTCGCGATAAGACTTCTCATTCAATCCGCCCAAAAAATATTTCAATCCCGAATCCGTAGAACCGGAACCAGATGCCGCAAGCCGATCCAACCCGTACACGTCAATGTAGCTTTGCGCCATCGCCACCTGATAGGCATAGAGGGAAGGGAAGGCCTGTAACTCTACCAGCTTCGGCTGCAACTCCCCACCGGCGTCGCGCACCAATCCAAAATCCACTTGCACAAACATCGGATGCGCCGGCTCGTTCGGAACCCGAAACTCGTCGGGAATCGACGCATTCGACCGCGCCAGATACTCCGGACTCTCCACCAATTGCCGAACCAAAACTTTGCCGTCGGCGACCATCCTCTGCAACAGGCTCTCCGAAAAAAAACAAGGCGTCTCCGACAGCCGGAACTCCACGTGCGTTCCGCAAGCCTCATCAATCCGCCGCAAGAATGTTTGATATTTCCCGGAATTAAAACTGCCGTTGAACTGCTTTCGAAGAGAAGGAATCATCGCAGCGCTTGGTACCGTGTAGCGCCGGCGTCCCGCCGGCTGTCGGGGCTAGAAGCTAGCAGCTGCCCTCTACGCTTCCACCAAAAACTTCCCATCCCGCATGATCAGCTCGTCGTCTACCCAAATATTAAACTTCCGCCCTACAACATCGATATGCGTCGACGAATCCCACTCCGCTCCCGTGTGCGCCCCGTAAGGATTTCCAAACGCAATGTGCACTCCCGGATACTTCTCATCCTGCAGAATCTGCCCTATCACTTCCTTCAAATCAATATTCGTCCCGATGGCAAATTCGCCCACGCGATCGCTGTTCTCATCCGTGTGTGTGTACTTCCAGAAGTCGTCTTCCAATTCGTGATTCTCCGAATGCGCCTCGGTCAGCCGGTTTCCCTTGATGTGAATCGTCAGCGGCGCGCCTTGCAGATTTCCAAATTTCGTACACAGATAATCTCCCACCACGCCATCGATCACGAAAGTCCCGTTCACTTCACCCGGAGTCGTAAAGATTTCTCCGCCCGGCAGGTTCCCCCACTTTTCGCGAGTAATAATCCCGCTGGTCTTCAACCAGCGGTAATTTGGATTCAAATCCGCCGTAAGGTCCGTCCCCGCGGCGGTTCTCGCCCGCACTCGCTTCGCTTTCCGAACCATGGCAACAACTTTCGCGCTCAACCGGTCCACTTTCTGAAAATCCGCCCGCATGCCTTCCAGCATGATCTGCCGGTTGATGTTCACCATGTGCGCGTGCCGGATTTTGTTCCGATTCACCACGTCCGTCATTTGCATGCGCGAGCGCAATTCATTCTTCTGTGCCCACACCGCAAAGATCGAAACCTGGCTGGTCTCCAGATCGGCAAGAATCTCCGCCGGCAAATCCTTTAGCGGCCGCTCCGCCAGATCCTCCAGCACCCACACCCGGTGCGGCGACCCGAGCTTCTCCAGTTCCGCTACGATGGCCGCCGCAATCTCCAGCGTAGCCTCGTCCGTGATCACGCACACCTTCTCTTCCGGTTGTACGCGCAAACAAACACTCACCGCATTGCGCGCCCCAATCGAGTATTCGGGATCGAAGGGAATTGCATTTTGCGTGCGGGTGCCCCACCCTTGTTGCGTCATTTGCGACAGAGCCTGCCCTGAGCTTGCCGAAGGCGTGGGGATTTTCGATTGCTCCACGGGAATATTCATTATCCTACTTTTCTCACGGAAGCAGGCTCGTCTTCCGCCAAGCCTGCCTCCGTCTCTTCAATAATGTAATCGACAACTTTCTTTAAATCCCCAGTTTCCTGGTAAACCCGCAACTGGCGGTCCGCTCCGCTGCCTTCTTCCAGCATGGTATGGATGTAGTTCAACTCCTCGCGAGAATCCAGTTCATCCACTACATCGTCAACGAATTCCAGATACTCGTGGATCAAATCCCGCGCCGGCACTTCCGTCTGCTTGCCGAAATCAATCAGCTTTCCGTCCATGCCATAGCGCGACGCCCGCCACTTGTTTTCCATGATCAGCGCGCGACGATACAGGCGAAATCCCTGATTTGCTGTATGCAGCTTATACAGTTTCGCCACCGTCGCCTGAATCAGCGCCGCCAGCGCGATGGTCTCATCGGCGCGCATCGGAATATCGCACACCCGGAACTCAATCGTATTGAAAAATGGATGCGGCCGAATATCCCACCAGATTTTCTTCGCATTGTCGATGCAGTTGGTCTTGATCAACAGCTTGATAAAGTTCTCGTACTCGCCCCAGCTGGGGAAATAATCCGGAATATTCGTCCGCGGAAATTTATCAAACACTTTGCAGCGATAAGATTTGAGCCCGGTATTCATCCCCAGCCAGAACGGCGAGTTCGTCGAGAGCGCCAGCAGATGCGGCAAGAAATACCGCGCATGATTCATCATGTGGATTGCTGTCTCCCGATCCTCAATCCCAATATGCACGTGCAGCCCGAATATCAGATTCGCCCGCGCCACCAACTGCAGGTCCTCGACAATATTCTTGTAACGATCGTCGGGATTAATCTCCTGGGTTCGCCAGTCCGAAAATGGATGCGTCGCCACTGCCGCCACCCGCAGCCCATTTTCCTTGGCCAGCCGGATAATATCGCGCCGCAGCATCTTTACTTCCGCCTTGGCTTCCTTGATGTTCTTGCAAACTCCGGTCCCCACCTCCACCACCGACTGGTGCATCTCCGCCTTCACCCGTTCCTGCAGCAACACCTTGCCCTTTTCAAGGATCTCCGCATGAATATGCGACCGCAGATCCCGCGTCTCCGGATCTATCGTCTGATATTCCTCTTCNNCGAAATGGTGGAGGAATCAGGCCTAAACAGTATAACAACCACAGCAACGATATTTGATCAGAAGCGGCGGTGCGCCTGGGACCAGGACAGCCAAAAGAAAAGTCCCACCAGAAGAAGCATCGATCCACTCAAGCAAATGGATAGAACGGAAAACAAGCTGCGTATCCAATGTCCCGGTGAAAATGCCCGGCACAGTAAAACGATCGCAGCTACTTGGCCGATGAGAATCGCGGCGATCCCGCACACCACGAACAGCTCAACCAGACCACCAGCGACTGCGCCCAGCCCGGTCGCCTTCTTCTCCGAAATGCCCCTGAACGCGTATCCGAGAGTAGGAATCCACGGTGCCCACGCCAACAGCACGCCCCAGAGAAAACGCTTTTTCTTTAAATCATCCATGCCTACTTCGCCACTTTCCCCCGCTTCCGCTCCGCCACCCAAGCCGGCTCTCCCTTACGCGTTGCCTTCTCCGCCGCAGGCGTCCCCGCCAGAAATCCCGCCCAGCGCAATTCATTCGCCGGATTCTC
>PKVZ01000308.1 GCA_003131635.1 Acidobacteriaceae bacterium | reverse complement strand
ACGGTTTCTGCGTTGGCCGCAAAATTATCTCGCTCACAAACGACCGCGGGGCCTGGGTTACGAGCATTTCGACGGCGTGGGCCACATCTTCCGGTTGCAGCATTTTGGCGGGATCTTTGCCGGCGTGCGGGCTCAAGTCGGTGTTCGTGGAACCGGGGCAGATCACGCTAACGCGGATGTTATGGCCGCGCAGCTCTTCCGCCACCGAATAAGTCAAGCCGTTAAGTCCCCACTTGGAAGCCGCGTAGGCAGCGCCGTTCGGCAGGGGATTCTTTCCGGTAATCGACGAGATATTGATGATGTGGCCGGAGCGGGCACGAATCATGAGGGGCGCGAAGGCGCGAATGAAGTAGTAGACACCGCGCAAGTTCGTATCCAGGATCTGGTCCCAGGCACCGGGAGAAAGTTGGTGAAGCGGGCCATCGAAGCCGCCGATGCCCGCGTTGTTAACCAGGATATCGACTCGTCCCAGGGATTCGATGCGTTTGGCCGCCGCCTCCACGGACTCGATGCTGGTTACATCGCAGGGGATCACTTCGGCCTTCCCGCCAGCCTCTGCAATAGTTTTCGCCACCGATTCGAGCGAGGCGGTGGAGCGTCCACACAGCACCGCCAGCGCGCCCAATCTCGCTAGAGAACGTGCAACAGCAGCACCAATCCCCCGGCTTGCGCCTGTAATAATTGCCACTTGCCCAAGCAGGGAAGGGGCCTTATGGTTTGAGAGCGTATCCATGAGCGGTGTCCTCTTGTCGGCGGCCACGCGGACGGTGAAAGCAGCGCCATGCAGCGTGCGCCACTTCTGCATCTTATACAATTGCCTGAGTGGTAAGCTCGAAGTTGCTTGCCTTCGGAAGAAGAGGTACTTATAATCCGGCCAACCGGGAGTGAAGGGTCAGTCGCCTTAGACCGCAGTTCGCCCCGATTGTGCGGGGTCTGCCCGGAACCGGATTAACATTGCAGGCAGGGAGCGGAGCGCGTGAGCGTTCCGAGCGAAATGCTACAGCTTCAGCAAGAAGACGATTTCACGATTTTGTCGATTCCCAAAGGTGCAAGGAGCCAATACTGATGAAAAAGATTCTGGTCACGGCTGTGCTTGGGGTAGTGGCTGCAACGGCAGCCGCGGCGCAGTCTGCGCCACAACCATCGCAGCCAGCGGCGCAAACAACTGCAGGACAACCGCCCGCGGCAGCCCCGGCGCAGGCGCCCGTCATCAAAGATCCGGCGGAATATAACGCTTACGTGGGCGCAATCAACCAAAAAGACCCCGCGGCGCAGATCAGCGGCCTCGAAGCCTTCATGACGCAGTATCCCAATAGCATCATGAAAGTTCCTGCCCTGCAGACTCTCATGCAGGATTATCAGCAGACCAACAATCAGCAGAAGACCATCGACACGGCGACAAAGCTGGTGGCAGCCGACCCTAATAATGTGCGCGCCATGGCATTGTTGGCGTATTTTGACCGCCTGAAAGCGCAAGGCGGGGACGCCAATGCCCAGCAGGACTTGGTGGATGCCAAGAAATATGGACAGATGGGCCTGGACGCGTTGCCAAGGTTTACCAAGCCCGATGGCACTTCCGACGCTGATTTTCAGAAGATGAAAGATCAGATGACCGGGATTTTTAATGCGGCCATCGGCATCGCGGACCTTACCGCCAAGGATTACGACGGTGCGAGAAAAGCTTTACGCGCCGCCGCCGATAGCAGCCCTGACTCACAGAAGGATTTCAGTGTGGTTTACCCTCTGGCCCTGGCTTATGCGGGACCCACGCCGCCGGATCCGAAGTTTCCGCCCGATTCGCTGAATTCGGTCTGGTACGCTACGCGCGCGTCGATCGTTGCGCCAACGCCTCAGTATCAACAGCAGATTGAGAAATACGCGAAGAACCAGTACATGAAATATCACTGCGCTGACGATGGCTGGACCGATCTGCTGGCGCAGGCTAAAGCAAATCCTGTGGAGCCGGCGAATTTCGCCATTAAACCCTGCCCCACTCCGCCCGAACAGGCTCACAACATGGTGACTGCAACGGCGCCCGAAAAGATGGACTTCGGTACGTGGGAGTTCGTGCTCTCGAACGGCTCTCAGGCAGATCAGGATACTGTCTGGAATGCTATCAAGGGAAAGCCGGTGCAGATGCAGGGAGTTGTCATCAAGGCCACAGCGACCGAGTTTGACATCGCCGGCAGCTCTGACGACATCGACGCGAAGAAGGCGGACATTACGCTGACCTTCGAGGACAAAGTTCCGTTGCGGCTGATTCCGAAAGAGGGGGCCAGCTTGGACTTCCAGGGCAACCCAGCCTCCTACACTCCAAATCCGTTCATGATGACCATGGACAAAGGCCAATTGCTGAAGGCTGCGGCTCCTGCAAAGAAGGCTCCGGTGCATCACAAACCAGCTTCGCAGTAGTTCAGCGGGATTCGACTACTAGGGCAGCCCTCGCGGGCTGCCTTAATTTTTGGCGGAGAACACAAATACCGGACGCAGGAGACGCCGGTCTAGCGAGCCGCTTTCTTCTCCATGGCTGCCGGGCGGGCGCTGCGGGGAGGACGTTTCGCGCCATCACGGAGTTGCCGTACATCGATTTTGAGTTCGTCGATGGTGCGGCTGAGGGTGTTGCGATGCATGCCCAACTCGCGGGCAGCGCGGCACTGGTTCCCTTTGTTTTCCTGGAGCACGGTGAGGATAAAGCGCTTCTTGAACTCACGCACGCCCTCAGAATAGAGGATGTTGCTTTTGTACATCTGCAGGATAAGTGCTTCCAATTGATCTTTCACGGTAGGTCTCTCTCTTTGCTTTTTTTGATGTCGTTACGTCGAGTCCCAAAGCCTCTTTTACTGCGTCTCTCTTACTGCCGCACTCTTACTGGGCTAGCGCCGGGATTCAGCCGGAGCTCCCGTCAAATCCTTCGGGGCACGACGCAGGAAATCCAGTCCCTCATCGAACTTTGCCCGTAAGGCCGACGGCGCCAACCAAATGGCAGCTCTTCCGACCACCAGGAAGTATGGCGCCAGCTCCGACTTGTCCAGCATCGACGAGGTCGGAGTGAACGCGGTCATTCCCATCAGCACCACAGCCACCGCCAGTGCGCCTTTCACCACACCCAACAACGCTCCTAGAAAGCGATCGAAGCCGCTCAGCCCAACTTCCTTCATCAGCTTGCGCGCGATTCTGCCCGCGATGCCGAACACGAGCATGATCACGAAAAAAATAATGAGGAAAGCAAAAATCTCAGCCAGCAACTCCGAATTCAGGAACGTCAGCAACCACCCAGCCAGCCTTTGATATTGCCAGGCCGCGACCACGTAACCCACAACCAACCCGGCCATGCTCAAGGCCTCAGCGAAGAACCCGTGCATGGCGGCTAAAATCACATTCAGCACGATCACCAGAACAATTAACCAATCTGCCGGAGTCATGCCGCTCTCCGGCAGACGGAGGGTTCGCGGAATGCTACACCCTTACACATCCAGTTTGTGTCCCGTAATCTGCTGGTACGCGTCGAGATATTTGTCGCTGGTGTGCCGCGCAACCTCAGAGGGAAGCGCGGGCGCCGGCGGCTGCTTGTTCCAATGAATTTCTTCCAGATAATCGCGTACGTATTGCTTGTCGTAGGACTCCTGCGACCGGCCGGGAGCGTATTTATCGGCAGGCCAGAAGCGCGACGAATCCGGGGTGAGCACTTCATCCGCCAGAGTGATCCCCCTGGCGGTCATGCCAAATTCAAATTTGGTGTCGGCAATGATGATGCCGCGCTGGCGCGCATAATCCGCCGCCTTCTTATAGACGCGCAGGGTGAGGTCGCGCAGCGTACTGGCAGTCTCCGTTCCGACAATGTCGCACATCTTGGAGAAGGGAATGTTTTCATCGTGGCCACTGGTGGCCTTGGTGGACGGAGTGAAGATCGGCTCGGGGAACGCGTCGGACTCGCGCAGCCCCGCCGGCAAATTGATGCCGCAGACCTTCCCGGTCGCCTTGTATTCCTTCCAGGCCGAGCCTGAAATGTAGCCGCGCACGACGCACTCGACGGGAAACATCTGGGCGCGCTGCACGATCATCGATCGCCCGGCCAGCTGATCGGCATATTTCTGCAGCGGTTGCGGATACTGTGCCACATCCGCGGTGATGAGGTGGTTGGCAACGATATCGGAAAGGAAGTCGAACCAGAACAGCGAAATCTGCGTCAGGACGCGGCCTTTGTGGGGTATGCCGGTGGCCAGCACATAATCGAAGGCGGAAATGCGGTCGGTGGCCACGAATAGCAAGCGCTCGTTATCGAGTTGGTACACGTCGCGGACTTTTCCGCTGGCGTGGAGTTGGAGTTCGGGAATGTCTGTTTGTAAGAGAACGGGATCAAGAAGTTTCTGGGTCATATAGAAATAGTAAGGCAGGAGCGAGCCGTATTTTAGCCCCTGAGAAAGTTTTGTCAACGGCAGAGATCACTCTTTGAAGGTAGAGCCGTATCCTGTTGAGCAGGAAAACCTTGGCGACCACACGGATGCTGGGAGCGCAGCGAATTGAGGCGGTTTGCGAGCGCGTCGCTGTGGAAAAGCTGAGGATGAGAGTGGATATCGCGGCACCTGTCCTCGTGCACCGGCACGTACCTTCTGGGATTATTCCCAAGAACTCGAGGAATGACCTACAATTGCCCGGCTGAGGGCAGAGCGACGCCATGGTCGATCATCGGGACGCTGAGGAGGTGTTGGAAAGAGCCTGGGAGGATATTCCCAGTGCTCAGAATCAGCTGCCTCCGAGGTTAAAGCAGAAGATAGAGGCACTGATGGCCGCAACCGCCGGAGCAAAGGGTTTCAAGTACCTACTTGTGACTGGGATACTCGCTAAGGCAGTCAACCCGGAGGTTCACCCCAGGGCGATTCAGGCTGGGAGTAATCTGCAAGGCGCCTATGACGCACGGAGCTTATGTCATAAAGTTGTCGTTCGGTTTGAGAAAACAAAGGGCAATCTGTTCGGCCTTTCAAATGAGCCGTTTGTGAACAAGGCCCTTCGGCACCCAGAGCACGACAAGGCCAATCCCCAACTTCGGAATAAAAAAATGGCCACGATGCTGCACGATGCCCTCGAGCTAGTGAGAACCGCTCGTGAAGATGAGGTCTACGCAGCACTGGTGCACGTTCTGCGGCTGGGGAAGTCGAGCGCAGATACTACGAAGGTTACCGCGGTAGCCGGCGAAGACGACCTTGCTGTGAGCATTAGGTTCATACACGAGTTCTTGCGGATGGCCAACGGTGGCGCCGGACTAGTCGCTGTCTGGGCTGCAATGATACAGCTAACCGACGACGATGCGGAGGTCAGGGCGTACAACCCGAACCAATCGGACGAATATTCGGGAACTATAGGTGACGTTGAGGTCTTCGTTGACGATCTCCTCATTTCCGCCACCGAATGCAAACATCGACCCATTAACCTCGACGATGTCGAGCACGGCCTACGGAAGAATATAGGCGGCGCTGAGTACATCTTCGTTATTGCGGATGGGTTCCATGGAACCCAGGAAAAAGCGATCCGGGACCGAATTGCTCAAGCAGGAAAGGTTGGCGACGTGTCACTTGTTGAGGCGCAACACGAATTTCCAACAATACTTAAGGTCATGGGACCGCATCGACGCAAGCGATTGGGGTCAGCTGTCGCGGAAATCCTGCAAGCCATGCGCGAGTTCGGAGCGGCAGAAGGAGCCTCAACATTGTGGAATGGGCTATTAAAAAAGTAGCTTCATGGGGCGCGTCTGCTCGTGCGGATCGTAGTTCGTCCAGAGCACCTCACTGCGTTTGCCCTTAGTTGAATGAATTGTCTTTAGGCTCCCAACCAGCTTGAACCACTTTTTCTTCGGGTAGAGTCTGTCCATTAGCGGACAGTCGTAATTACTGAGGGCTACCTTCGCCTTGACGCTGTTCAACAGTTCTGCAAGATTGCTGTGCTCGTCGTCGGTCATCTCGTTCGAGTAAGCCTTCGAATCTCCTCTAGTCGTGTGGATGTAAGGTGGGTCGCAGTAGAAGAGAGTTTCCTTGGAGTCGTATAACCGGATGACAGCCTCCGCTGGTCTATTCTCAATCTGGACGCGCAAGAGGCGCTCGGCTATCAGAGGAAGAGCGTCTATTGCGCCAAGCCATCGGCTAATGACTCCGCTCATCCCAGCTCTGCTCGTGTTCTTGCAGTTAGCCCACCGTCCAACGGAGGCCGTTTGTGCCAGTCCAGTCCTCACTTGGCGCGCCCGGATATAGAACCTTCGTGCTCGCTCAACCGGTGATCCTGAGGGATCAAGCCTGCATGCTAGCGCAAACTCCTCACGTGAAAACGGTGTGAGACCGATCTTCTCGACCAGTTCGTCCTTATGATCTCGAAGAACCCTAAAGAAATTGCAGACCTCGCCGTCGAGGTCATTGTACGTCTCGACAGACGATGGTTTCCTGTTCAGCAGAATGACTCCCGATCCCGCGAAAGGCTCGCAGTAGTGGTGGCACGCTGGCAACAAGGGAAGCAGCCAACTTAGATGCGAGAACTTCCCGCCATACCATCCAAAGGGAATGAGCTTTCCAGAAGTCAACCTCGATATGCCGGGTACAGTTTTGCTTCGAAACTTCGGGGCGGGAGTGGCCATGTTCTGTCCGAGATTTGATTGTTGCATGGAAGTCTTGATCGCTAAAGGAGTCGGTCTACAAGTTTTACCCCTAAGAGTCCCAGCCACGGACTGAGGCCGGATCGGGACTGTGCACCACGCGTTCCTAAGCCGCCCCAAACCTCACCGAAACCAGCTTCGACACCCCCGGCTCCTGCATGGTCACCCCGTAAAGCACGGGCGCGATGCTCATCGTCTTCTTGCTATGGGTGATAAGGACGAACTGGGTTTGCACGCTCATCTCTTTTACCAACTCGGTGAAGCGGCCGATGTTAGCCTCGTCGAGAGGCGCATCGACTTCATCCAGGATGCAGAACGGGCTGGGTGTGTACTGAAAAATGCCGACCAGCAGGGCGAGCGCGGTTAGCGCCTTTTCGCCTCCGGAGAGCAACAAGACGCTTTGCAGGCGCTTGCCGGGAGGGGAAGCGACTACGTCGATACCACTCTCGGCGGAGTTCTCCTCGTCGGTGAGCTTCATGAAGGCGTGGCCGCCGCCGAACAGCTTTTTGAAAGTGGCCTGGAAGTTTTCGTTGATTTTGCTGAAAGCTTCCTGGAACTTCTGGCGCGAAACTTCGTCAATCTCGCGAATGGTCGCGGTCGTATTCTCGATGGAGGAGATCAGGTCTTTCCTTTGGGCGTCGAGGAAGGTGTGGCGCTCGGCAGTCTCACGATATTCTTCGAGGGCCATCATGTTCACCGGGCCCATGGCTTCGAGCTTGGCGCGCATTTCGCGATAAGACTGATCGCGGGCCGCAAGTTCGTCGCCGCTGACGCAGGCGATTGTGGTATCGGCCAGCAAGGCGGCACGCTCGACGCCCAACTCGTTGAGGCAAGTTTCCGCCATGTACGTGTCGTCAGCCTGCAGCTTGGCGGCGGCGGCCTGCAACTCGCCGCGGCGGTCGCGGGCCTGATCAAGCAGTTGGCGGGCGTTGCGGAGAAGCTCGTCGATCTCCGTCAAGCGGGCGCGCAGTTGATCTTTTTCAAATTGCAGCAAGCCCTCCCGCGCCTGACCGGCATTGCGCTCGGCGTCGTAGTCGGCGGCTTGCTGCTCGAGTTGAAGGTTCTCGGTTTCGCGCTGCAGCTTTTCAGCGGCCGCCGCTTCGATCTGCGAAATCAAAGTATGGACGCGCTGGTTCATTTCGACGAACAGAGAGTCGATGCGTCCGAGTACGGCAGTGGCGGAGCGATGGCGCTCCTCGAGAGCCGCAACCCGAGCCACGCGCTGCGAACTGGCCTGTGCCGCATCTTCCCGACGCTGACGCAGCACGCCGAGAGATTCCTGAGCTGCCGCAATCTGCTGCTCGAGTTGAATGCGAGCCTGTTCGAGTGCGGCAATTTCCGACTGCCGATCTGCGATGATGGATTCCTGTTGGGCGCGCTCCGCCGCCAGCCGTTGCATCTCCGCCTGTGAAATTCGCATGCGTTCGATGACCCGCGCCATCTCCGAATCGAGCTGCTGCAGCATGTGGCCGGAGGTCATCGACTGATGTTCGGCTTCGCGCTTTTCGCCTTCCAGACGTTCCAGCAAGGAACTGAACTCTTTGATTTCCCGGCCCAGCGTGAGCACCCGCATCTCTTCGTCGCGCAGAGCGCGCTCCAGGTCTTCGAGTTGGCGGAGTACGTCGCGCAGTTCGCGTTTCATGGAGAGCGGGCCTTCCGCGCGCTGTTTGCCGCCTGTAACCGTCACGTTATGGAAACATTCGCCAGTTTGCGACAGGAAGAATGCGTCGGGGTTTTCGAGAGCCAGACCGCGCGCGGTATCCGATCCGGGAACGATGTAACCGTCGCGCAGCTTCGGAAGAATCACTTCCAGCGACTTTCCAAAGCCATCGAGAACGCGGATGGTATTTTTCAAGGGCACGATCGAAGCCGTGGGCGGCGCGCAGTGCGCGGCTTCGTCAAGGATGAAGGAGAACTTGGCCTGCGAGTCTTCGGGATGAACCAGAAACGTGGCGCGGCCGTCAACATCGCTGCGCAGCAGGCGCAGGCCTTCGTCGGCAGCGTCCCAGGACTTGACCACGATGTAGTTCAGTTCGTCGCGCAGAAAGTCTTCGACCACGCGCTCAAAGCGCGGCTCGACTTCAAGAAAATCGGCGAGTACGCCGACGGGCGCGAGGCCGCTCTGCATCACTCCGGATTGGAAAAGCCGGCGGACCGATTCGGTCGAATACCCATGCTCGGCAATCACCGCCTCCAGCGAACCTTTCTTACCCAGAGCCGTAGCGAATTCGGCGCGCAACAGGTCGAGATTAGTTTTCGCCCGCGTCTCTTCCAGACGTTTGGACTCAAGCAAGCGGCGAAGCTGGCTGATTTCTTCAGCGATTCCCGCGACGCGCTGGGTCACGGTTTCAAACTCGAGGGCGAGTTGCCCGCGCTGGCCGCCGAAAGCTTCCACTTGAAGATTTGCATTGGTAAATTCAGTTTCCAGACGGCGCGCTTCGCGGTCCGCACCGGCGAGCCGCTCTTCGGCTTGAGCCAGCTGGTTGCGAAGCCGTGAGGCAGAAGACACTGTGTCAAAAATCGCGACGCGAGATTCCTCCTGCCGAAGTTCGAGGTCGGCCAGCGCGGCGGTTGCGTCTGCAGCTTCCCGCTGTGAGAGGGCGAGTTCGTGTTGCGCCGCGGCCAGATCGGCTGCCGCCGATTCCAGCACCTGCCGGTTGGAGTCGCGTTCGGCCTCAAGCGAGGTCAGGCGGTGACGAGCCTGCGCCAGTTCAGCGTCGGCTGCGGCGGAGCGAACCACCAGTTCGGCGCAGCGTTCCTCGTTGTGGCGACGGCGGGCATGCGCGCGATCGATTTCCATGGCGAGCTGGCTCAGGTGATCGCGATTCTCTCGCAGCTCGGTTTCGATGGCATATCCGCGCTCGGTGCTCTCGGTATGCTCGGCTTCGAGCTGCTGCACTGCCTCGGTGCGGTGCTGCATGTCCTCGGCGAGAGCATTGAGTTGAGCGTCGAGTTCGGCGCTCTCCCGCTCGATTGCGGCAAACTTGCTGGCCAGCACAATTCGCAGTTGAGCGCGCATCTCGTCGCGCAGCTTAGCGAAGCGCTCGGCTTTCGAGGCTTGCCGCTTCAGCGAATTCATCTGGCGCGTGACTTCTTCAAAAATATCGTTCACCCGCGCCAGGTTCAGCTTGGCATCTTCCAGGCGAGCTTCGGCCAGACGCTTCTTGGTTTTGAATTTCGTAATGCCGGCAGCTTCTTCGAGAATCGCCCGGCGATCGGTGGGACGGCTGCTGAGAATCTGGCCGATACGCCCCTGCTCGATCAGAGCGTAGGTCTCGGGCCCGAGGCCGGTGCCCATGAACAGGTCTTGAATGTCGCGCAGGCGACAGAGTTTTCCATTTAGCAAATATTCGCTATCGCCGGAGCGAAACAGCCGCCGCGTGACCACGATTTCGCCGGCATGAAATTGTTGCTGATTAAACTTGCGGCGGCGGATCTTGAGCACGACCTGCGAAGCGCCTGCAAGGGCCGCTGAGGAAGCGACGGGCGCGATGTTGTGGACAGGCAAGGCGAACACGGGTTCATCGTCGGGAAAGGCGATCGCGATGGTGTTGATCTTCGAGCGCGGAACTTCCACTTCTTCAGTTTTGCCGGGCTGAGCCTCTTCCACGGCGGTTTCGGTTTCGGCCGCTGCACGGGCGCGGATGGCGGCTTCATCCCAGTCGTCCGCGTGTTTTGACGACATGGGATTAATCGGGAGTTCGTCCTGAATGTCGATCTCGGTGGGGGCGTTGGCATCGGGCCCGGGATATTCCTGCGGATCGATCAGCGTCAGNNTGCTCGCCCAGCACCCAGGAAATCGCGTCGGCAATATTCGACTTGCCGCACCCGTTCGGACCAATAATGGCCGCAATCCCGTCCCCATGAAACTTAAGGTCAGTGCGGTCGCAAAACGATTTAAAACCAAGAATCTGTAGCCGCTTCAATTTAAGCAAGTGAACTCCTTGGGAAAAACAGTGGCCAGTGATCAGTGGCCGGTTTCCAGTACGACCTGATTTCCAGCGCGACTTGGACTCCGCTACGATTCGGATTCCAGTACGACGTGGATCCCAGTACGAATTGGGTGCCCCATTTTTCGCATCCTTTGCGAAAAGTGGGCGAGGCAAAACCCGCGCGCGAACTGTTTACTACACGGATTCCTACCCCTTCGGCAAAACGCTCTTTCAGCTCAATTCCGTGGCCAGTTCCGTCCCGGGCTGGATAGGGCGGGCACAAATTTAAGCAACTGTAACGGTCAAATAGGGGCGGGGTCAAGCAATATAACACTATATATTGTATGGCCATACGAGCAAGCGCCTCAGGTTGCACACACATTGCAGCAGATGCCTATTCTAAG
>PKVZ01000145.1:25523-34399 GCA_003131635.1 Acidobacteriaceae bacterium | reverse complement strand
GGATGGGGGCGAAGGTGAGTGGGAAGAAGAAGTCGCGAGTTGCGAGTACCTAGTACCTAGTGGCGAGTTTCCGGTTTCTGGTTTCTAGTTTTTATGGGGCGCGGGCGGAGCTATCAGCTATTGTCGCCCTCTGCTGGAAAATCTCATCGGGATTGTGGCGATAGTCGCGGGTAGGGATGCTTCGACAACGCGGGACCATCCTGCGGACGATCCCACTCCGCTCAGCATGACAGATGGAATTCCTTATTCAAGAGGTGAGTTGCGAGATGGCGCAGGCTAAGCAGAAAAAGATTTGGGTGACGTTGACGGGGCTGCCGTTGACGATTGAGTTGGAGTGGCCNNCATGCGCCGATGGCGGTGAATTTATCGGCGACGGTGCGGGAGGTGATGGCGTCGCTGGAGCCGAAGGATGCGGAGGCTCCGGTGATCAACGCGCTGCGCAAGGAAGTGGATAAGAGGCAGGTGGAGTTTTTGAAATCGGGGAAGCTGAAGCCGGTGGCGTTTTCCAGCCGGCATTATGACTTCAAGCGGCAGAAGTGGGTGTTTGGGAAGGCTAGCGACGATGAGATTGCTACGTTTGTGGAGNNGGCGGCGGAAAGCAGGTTCCTAACCGCGGCTCCGTCCCGGTTCGGAATGACAACGATTCCCTTCAGGCAGGGCAGGCGGCGCACAGGGTTTGGATTGCCGATCCGACGGATGCGCAGTATTTGCAGACGACGCCGGCTCATCTGCTGGAGGTCGCGGGGCGATTGGTGGCGGGGGATGGACTGGTGCGAATGGAAGGCGAGTGGGCGGAAGCGACTCCAGGGCTGATGGGGCAGGCGGAGAGATTTGAAGCGGCGATGCGGATGGCGGTGGAGGAGTTGGAGAAGAAGCATGCGTTTGAGCGAGGGTAGAGAAAAGTGGCGAGTACCTAGTACCGAGTGTGAGGGAAGGGTCGGCTAGGCAGCCGCAGTACTCGCCCGGTGTCTAAACATTAGTATGTATATCCTCTCCGTTCATTGGGACCTGCTTGCTCTGTGGAGACTGCTATCGCTGACTGCCAAGCTTTACCTGTCTTGTCTGTCGGCGGCAGTGGTATACACCAGCTACGTACTTCTTCGGTCGCTGGCGCATCTTCATGACCTTCGAAAGAAGAGCGCGCCAGTTGAGGCGGAGTCGGGGAACGCGTCTTTGCTCGGAATCACGCGGGCAATTGAAGAACGTCCGTCAGCTCCATTTGTTGCTCTTGTTTCTCTTTGGGATGACCCTCGCGAACGAAGTGTTCGCCACGCTCCGGGAGATCAGGGAGTCTGCTGTCTCACTCTCTGCTCTGGGAATCGACGTATTCGACCCTTGCGCCGTGTTCGCCTTTTGTGTGTTTGGAGTGCTTGCCATCGTTCATGTCCTTCAATGGATGGCCTCGGCCCGGCTGCGAAGAAGCCTTTAAGAGTGTCGGCAGCCCTCAGTGGCTGAAGCCTGTTTCTTTTATTTTTCGGCATAAGGCACGACTGAACGTCGTGCCCTTCCCGGTTTTCTTATTCCAACCGCAAATACTTTCGTGATTTGAGTGGGGTCCTAAATTGATCAACCACGAAGGGCACGAAGGTACACGAAGGCGTTTGCCACAGCGTTTCTTCATGAGTTTGCTGGTGGACCCAGAACATGCCGTTGGTCATAATGCTCATGAGGAATACGAGCAGGCGGGGTGAGAGTGCGATGAGGATGCGGCGGAGGTTGTGCTCGGAGCGGACGGCGTCGGTGGCGGGGACGCGCAGGTCTAGGACCAGGAGCGTCATGGACACGGCGAAGATGCCGTCGCTGAGGGCGGCGATGCGGTCTACGCTTTGACCTGCAACGCGGTTATAGAGTGAGTGCATCTAAGGGGAGTTTAGTTGTGTGGGCGGCTCAAAGGCAAAACCTTTACCACAGAGGGCACAGGGGTTTCACAGGAGAGGCGTTTAGGGTCATGCTATATCGGTCGACTCGGGAGCGGGCTTGCGGCGCGGCGGTGATGATGTGTTTGCTGCTNNTCGGGGCAGTCACAGGAAAAAGAACTTCCGAATGCGCCCGAAGTGAGCCAGAAGAAAGATGAGAGTGCGAATCCGGCGGAGTCTGTGGAGCACAAGACGAAGCGGGAGCTGCTGCGGGCGCGGGACTGGGAGTCGGGATGGATCACGGGAGAGTATGTGGGCAGGAACCGGCCGCTGGTCAGTCCGACGCGTGTGGAGCGGGAGGTGATTTATCTAAGAGAAACGCTGACTACTCCGGAGGCGTACATCAAGCGAATGTTTGCGGCCGGGATTGACCAGGCGCGCGGGGTGCCTTACCAGTGGGACGATGGATGGACCGGGTATGCGGAGAGGTTCGCGTCGCGGGAGGGGCAATTTATTACGGCGAATACGTTAGCAGCGCTGGGCAATGCGAAGCTGGGATACGAAGTCCGCTACGACCGCTGCAAGTGCGATGGATTGTGGCCGCGGACGCGGCATGCGTTTATCAGGAACTTAGTGACTTATGACCGCAGCGAGGAGCATTTGAGGCCGCAGTGGGCTTTGTATGGAGGAGCGTTCGGTGGAGGGATGATTTCGACGGCGTGGAAGCCGAGTCCGAAGAATGCTTTTGTCAACGGTGGACGGTCGGCAGCGGAGCAGGTGGGGTGGGGGACGCTGCTGAATTTCTTTATCGAGTTTTCACGGGAGATTAATCGGAAGCAGGGAGTGAAGTAGGAGCGAGTACCGAGTACCGAGTACCTAGTACCTGGCACTTCGCAGTGTCGAGTTGGCTTGTCCAGCCTAGAGGTCCTCAGGGGCTTAACGCCCTCATCCTTTATTGAGCGACATACGGCGACGACTGAACGTCGTGCCCTTCCCGATCAAGGTCAAAGGCAAGGTCAAAGGCAAAAGCTAAGGTCAAAGGCGGCGGGCGAGAACGCCCGCTCCACATAATCACAAACCAAAGCGCCTACTGCAGCAGTCCTCCGTTGGTGGGTGGTTCTTCATCCGGCGCCAGCACGACGGCGGCGGCTACGCGGTCGCCGGGTTCCATGTGCAGGAGGCGGACGCCTTGGGCGTTGCGGCCGGATTCGCGGATGGTTTTCGAATCCATGCGAATGATTTTGCCGTAGTGGCTGATCAGCATGACCTGGGAAGTTTCGTCGACGAGGGCGATGGCAACTACTTTGCCGACACGCTCGGTGGTTTTGATGTTGATGACGCCTTTGCCGGCGCGGTTGGTTAGGCGGTATTCGTCGGCAGGAGTGCGCTTGCCGTATCCGTTTTCGGTTACTGAGAGGATGAGCGTGCCTTTTTGGGTGAGGTCGACGGTTTCTCCGCTGGCGATGGCTGCGTCAGTCGCATCGGCCGGTGGCGCTGCCTGGACAGCCGAGGCGGCTGTCCCCACATTTTCGGCTTCGGGTTTCGGAGTTACGGTCATGCCTACTACGTAGTCGCCTTCGTCGAGGTTGATGCCGTTGACGCCGTAGGCGGCGCGGCCCATGGGGCGGACGTGGTTCTCATCGAAGCGGACGGCCATGCCTTCGTGCGAGGCGATGAAAACGATCTGCGTGCCGTTGGTGATGCGGGCGGCGACGAGTTCGTCTCCTTCTTCGATGTTGATGGCGTTGATGCCGTTGGAGCGGACGTGCATGAACTCGCGCAGCTCGGATTTTTTTACTAGGCCGTTGCGGGTGGCGAAGAAGATGTATTTGTTTTCTTCTTCGAGATTGCGCACGGCGAGCATGGTGCGGACGGTCTCGCCGGGTTGCAGTCCGATGAGATTGCCGATGTGCTTGCCGCGGCCGGCGGCGCTTACGTCGGGAATTTCATAGACCTTGAGCCAGTAGACACGGCCTTTGTTGGTGAAGATGAGGATGTAGGCGTGGGTGGAGGCGATGAAGAGGTGCTCGACGAAATCTTCGTCGCGCGTTTTCATGCCCGTGCGGCCCGTGCCTCCGCGGCGCTGCATGCGGTAGGTGGAGATGGGCGTGCGCTTCATGTAGCCGGAGTGGCTGAAGGTGACGGCGACTTGTTCGTCGGCGATCAGATCTTCGAGAACTATTTCGGCGGCTTCGTCTTCGATGCGGGTGCGGCGTTCGTCTCCGTAAAGATCTTTTACTTCTTCGAGTTCTTTGACGATGACTTTGCGAAGTTTGGTTTCGGAGGCGAGGATGGATTCGTAGTCTTCGATGCGCGCGCGGACTTCTTTTAACTCGTTGGAAATTTCGTCGATCGAGAGTTTGGTGAGGCGGTGGAGTTGGAGTTCGAGGATGGCTTCGGCCTGGCGCGAGGTGAAAGGCTTTTCGGGATCGAGCTTGGGAGCGCGGCCGGTGGTGTTGATATCGATTTTTTTGCCGCCGAAGTAGGCGACTAAATTTTCGCGGGCGTCAGCGCGGTTGGCGCTGGCGCGGATGATGGCGATTACGTTGTCGAGATGATCGAGTGCGTTGAGATAGCCTTCGAGGATGTGCTCGCGGTCTTTGGCTTTCTGCAGCAGGAACGCGGTGCGGCGGCGGACGACTTCGACGCGGTGATTGATGAAGTGCTTGATGGCCGGGATGAGGCCCAACTCACGGGGCGCGCCGTTGACCACCGCCAGCAGGATCATGGAAAAACCTTCCTGCATGGAGGTGTGTTTGTAGAGCTGGTTGAGAACGATTTGCGGCTCGGTACCGCGCTTGAGTTCGATGACGATGCGCATGCCGTCGCGGTCGCTCTCGTCGCGAACGTCGGAGATGTCTTCGATTTCTTTGTCGTTGACGAGTTGAGCGATGCGTTTGACGAGGACGGACTTGTTTACCTGGTAGGGAATTTCGGTGACGATGATGGCNNCCGGTGCGGTAGGCTTCGAAAATTCCGGCTCGGCCGTGGATGATGCCGGCGGTGGGGAAGTCCGGTCCTTGAACGAATTTTAGAATTTCGGCGAGCTGCGCGTTTGGATTGTTGACGAGAGTAATGGTGGCGTCGATGATTTCAGTTAAGTTGTGCGGCGGAATTTTTGTGGCCATGCCGACGGCGATTCCGTCGGAGCCGTTGATGAGCAGGTTGGGAATGCGCGCGGGGAGAACGTCGGGCTCGACTTCGCTGCCATCGTAGTTGGGGCGGAAGTCGACGGTTTCTTTGTCGAGATCTTCGAGAAGCGCGGTGGAAACGGCGGCGAGCTTCGCTTCCGTGTAACGATCGGCGGCGGGAGGGTCGCCATCGACGGAGCCGAAATTTCCCTGGCCGAAGATGAGTGGGTAGCGGAGGCTCCAGGTTTGTGCGAGGCGCACGAGAGCGTCATACACGGCGAGGTTGCCGTGGGGATGGTACTTGCCCATGACGTCTCCGACGATGCGGGCGCACTTGCGCGTGGCACGATTGGGCTGAAGGCCCATCTGCTGCATGGTGTAGAGAATGCGGCGATGCACGGGCTTGAGTCCGTCGCGGACATCGGGGAGAGCGCGGCCGATGATGACCGACATGGAGTAGTCGAGATACGACTTCTTCATCTCGTCTTCAATGTTGACGGGCTGAATGTGCAGGGCGCCGGGACTGCCATCGCCTGNNCTAGCTGCTAGCTTGAGCGGTTCTTGGTTTTGATTTTGTAGTTGTCTAGGCCGATTCGAGGTCGGCGATGTTCGTGTAAATGGTTGCATCTAAAGATGGTTAGTTTGAGTTCGGTTTAACATTTATTGTATCACGTGGAGGGACGCGGGAGGGCTTAACGGCAGAGGTGCGGAGACTGACTAATTGGAATATGGTCGACGCAGTGCTCGCAGAGATAGCCGATCTCTCAAAACCGTTCACGGGAGCAGAGTGAAGGGCACGTTGCTGGTGAGCGTTCCGCTGGGCGTACTCACGGTGACGTATCCGGAGGTCACTCCGGTGGGAACCTCGGTCACGAGATAAGTGCTGCTACGCACTTTAAAATTTGCTGCCGTGCCGTTGAAGGAGACGCTCGTGGTTCCGGTCAATCCCTGGCCCAGAATGCCGACAGTTTGCCCCGGCCTGCCCAACGGGTCGGTGAAGGCCACGAAAGGCGCGAGGCCCATCGATAGGCTGAAGAGTGTTCCACAACCTTCTGAACAGACTTCATTGCCGCCGTAAGAGGCCGCTCCGTAGAAGGTTCCGCTGGTGGACTGTAGCAGTGCTCCTTGGGCACCGAAGCCGTCAGTGGAGTCAAAATCATGCAGGTCGGTGAGGACGCCTTTTAGGGTCAATTGGTACAGGCTTCCGTCATTGTTAGAGCCGCCGTAGGCCGTGGGCCCGTACAAGTTTCCGTCGGTGGCCTGGATTATTCCATCAGGGTAAATTCCGCCCTGCTCGCCACCGCTAAATTGGTAGAAAGGGGTTAATTTTCCGCCCGGACTAAGCTTGAAGATCGTTCCGTCAGCGGTTGTCCCGTAGAGATTTCCATTGGTGGCTTGGACCATAGGCGCATCAGGTGCACCGCCGGCTCCAAGCTTGCTGAGGGTGGTCAGGTTGCCCGAGCCAGTAATTCTGAACACCGTCCCACAACTGCCGAGCGCAAAGCAACCAGGGTTCCCGCCTCGATTGGTTGAGCCGTAGAAATCTCCGTTGCTGGCCTGAACGAGGGTGGCGACGGGAATCGCGCCATCGTCGTAGTCGAATGTGTGGAGGGTGGTCAGCGCCCCACCCGGGGTCATTTTGAAAACTATGCCGCACCCCCTCGTAAACGAATTGCAGGGAACTTCACCGCCGTCGAGTGTCGTTCCGTAGAAAACTCCGCCAGCCTCGACCAATCCGGCCCATGGCGTTGCTCCATCCGTAGATTCGAATGTATGGATCGTTGTGAGGACGCCCTGCTGCGTTATTTTGAATATCGTCCCGCAGCCATAGGGCGCAATGCAGCTAAGATCGCCGCCATACGCCGTTGTCCCGTAGAGGATTCCACCGGACGTCAGAAGGAGTCCAGCTTCGGGGTATGTGCCGTCGGCGCAGTTAGGTTGGGCGCAAAAACTGTAAATCGTCGTGAGCTGGCCGGCTGGTGTGAGCCTGAAGATCGTGCCGTAATCCGCGACCCCGCCCCCGTTTGTCACGCCATAGAAATTACCGTCAGTTCCCTGCGCAAGATAGCCTAACGGGTAGCTGCCGTTAGTTCCGTCAAAATCCAGGAGCGACGTGAAGGTCTGCCCAGAAGCGCCAATTGCGGCAAACAGGACCAACATTGCGGGTGCTATTTTCCAGCGGCTAGGCTTCCCCATCTTTCGTTCTCCATTTGCAGTGTTCATGACATCGGCCCGAACTGTACCATGTGGGAGCGTTGCTGCGCATGTGGACGAACGGCTCTATTGTTGGGGCACAATCGAGGTTTTTCTATCCGATCTCGATTCGGTTCGGAAAAGGAACAAAAACGCAGTCGAGGACGGCTGTCCACACATGATCGCCTAGGTACCTCGGAGGCTAAAGCCTCATTTACGCTTGGGGACTCTTATCGCAGCGCTGGAAGCGCTGCGCCACCCAAAAGCCAACAGCAGATTCCTCGCCAACGAACGGCTCGGAATGACAATAAGGATTTAGGGGCGGGTGATGACTTCGTTCGGCGACGACGGGAGAACGAAATTTGCTTTGCGCGTGGCGTTGGCTTGCAGAGTTTCAGGGATGTTGAGCGTGGCGAGGGCGATTTTCCTGTTCCAATAGCCGTCGGTGTAGTAGTCGCCGCGGGCGTAGAGGACGCCGTCGGCGATGGTGTAGTCGCGGACTTCTTCGCTGTGGCCGTCACGAAAAATCAGAACGGCTGGGGGCAGCGGTTGCCACGGGCTCGCGGTAATCATGGGCGCGGCGGATTTTGTTGGGGCGGCTTTTGTTGGGGAACGACTGGGCGACAACTTGAGCGGCAGGGCTTCGCCATTGACCGCCGGGGCGTTGACGCGAACGTACTGGCCATTCTGCAGTTCGATCATCAGCGGATCGGTGGATGAAGACTGATGATTAGCCGGCGCGTTCATGCCTTGTCCCATGGCTTGTCCGATGGAAGCGGGGCCGGAGCCGGCTAGCTGTTGCATGGCTTGCATCAGGAATGGCGGAGGGTCGGAGCCGACGGGATATCCGGTGGAATAGATGTCATTGGGATCGAAGGAGTCGCCGAAGAAAGGGAACGGCAGCGAGCCGAACGGTGAGACCAAGGGGGACGAACGGCGGAATGCGGATGCATGGGCGCTGCGTTCGGAGCGAGGGTTTCGTGACGGTGAGTGCGAAGCGGCGGTGCGGCCGGGCGCGGACGCACGTCCTCCGGCAGCTCTCTGGGCCGCAGCTTGCGGGGTGAGCGCTGCTAGGACGGTGAAGGCTATTAATAGAGTGCAAGGATTTCCGATGAAAATTTTTCTGGCGCAGGCGGTTCGCGGGCGGGGGCGCCCGCGCCACATTCGTCCGTCGAGAATCGCGAGAAGGGGCATGTTAGTTGGCCTGTGAAGTCGGCGGTATTTGGAAGACGACGCCGTGATCGTCATTTTGCTTCTGCGTGGCTATGAGATCGAGATCGGCGAGAGCGATTTTGCGGGGATGGCCTGGGGTTAAGTCGTATAGCGTTTGGCTGACAATGGCATAGTTGTTGACTTCGAGTTGACGGCCGTCCTTGAAGACCAGCGTTGTGGGAGGCTGCGGGGGTTCGGGGGCGGACTCGGCCAGGTCGTTGTCACCTGCTGGTGGGTGCGCGGGACCTGAGTACGATGGGGGCACGTAGGAATCGGCACCGGAGCCGCGGCGATCGAAAATGGTTGGGCCGCCCTGGTAGTCGGCATCGTCGTCGTCATCGTTATTGGAGTTGTCGGCGTCGCCTGTGTCTATGGCGTAGGGCACGGGCACAGCGTAGATGTAGGGATAATAGGCGGTGCCGTTGGCGGTGTGGCGCGGGTGATGTCCGTTGCTGTGCGAGCCGTTAGGGGAGTGCGAATTCGC
>PKVZ01000145.1:22579-25493 GCA_003131635.1 Acidobacteriaceae bacterium | reverse complement strand
GCTGCTGATTTGAGCGCGGCTGGTAGAGATGAGAAGAAGCGGGAACAGGAACACTCCTATCGCGAGTAGAGCCGACGCGGGCAAAGCGGGAATCGAGCGCCGCGAGGAGCGTGTCACTGAATAATTCACGACATCATGATACTCCAAGGAGACGGGCATGGCGCACCTCCAGATAGGACTTCCCATTAGGGTTAGATCGGCGTTCTGGGGAGGAGATGCGTGGGAATTGTAGAGAATTGTAGCGGGCGAACGAGAGTCAAAGGCTTTAACACAGGGGGCACAGGGGTTCACAGGGTACGGCTTCAGGGACGTCCTCCAAAATCATCCTCGCGGGATTCTGGCCAGGGCCTGAAGGCTCCAGAGGATGTAGGCTCCTATCAAGGCCCAGACGCAGGCGGTGACGAGGGCGCGGAAGGGAGTTTCCAGGAGATCGGCGATGACGCCGGAGACAAAAATGAAGAGAAAGGGAACGGAGGCGAGAAGGAATCCGGCGCCAGCGACGCGGGGATGGGCGATGCCCAGAGCGATGAAGAGTAGTCCGATTAATAGCGGGGCGGTATTGCCGAAGTAGCGGGTGCGCGGCCAGGCTATGTAAGTTGCGAGGGCGGCGGGAATCAATAGAACGAAGGCGGGGCAGGCGCGAAGCATTTGCTGCGCGACCTGGCGATAGACGGCGAGCACGGTGAAGCTGCGCCAGGTTGCTCCCCAGAACGAGGCGTGCTCCATTCCGTTGAGGAATGTGCGGGCGTGAAAGAAGTAGGTGGCGAAGAGTACGAGGAGAGCCACGAGACACGCAGCGGACCAAATGGTGAGAGCCGCGCCGCGGCGGATGGGAGCGAGATAGAGCAGGAAGGCGAGAGCGATGGGCACGACGACGATCATGGAGAACTGGGATCCGATGGAGATCGCGAGGGAAATTCCGAGCAACACGATGCGACGCCAGTTCCAGACGACGACTTCGCGCGGAGCGTAAAGAGTATGGGCAACGGCGATGGCGGTGAAAATGGATCCGAAGCTTCCCCAGGCGGCGAGGATTTCGGGCTCGGCGTGCCAGACGGCGGTGGCTTGCAGCATGGCGGGAGAAAAGCAGTAGAGAGTGAGGGCGAGAAATCCTCCGGTGTTGCCGCAGAGTCGGCGGGCGACGTACCAGAGCGACGCGCCCAGAAAGACGCCAAAGGCGAGGAACGGAAGGCGCGGGAGCCAGCGCCAATAAGATTCCGTGGTGAGCAGGCTTCGCGGCCAGGCGAGCAGAGGCGCGGCAGTCACCAGGGAAATGAGTGGGGAGTGCTCGGCGTCGAAGCCAGCGTCATCGCGGGAGACTTCCATGGGAAGTGCGCCGGGAGGATCGGGAAAGGGCGCACCTGCGACTTCACCGCCGTGAATTTGCCGCCAGCCGGCGGCGATGCGGACCTCCTCGGAGGCGCTGAGAGCGCTGGACGCGAACATGCGTAACTCGGAATGAACCAGCCAGACGGCTTGCGCCAGAAAGAGCAGGAGCAAGGCTCCGGCGAGAAACTGGGGGCGGCCGAAGCGTTGGCGTGTGAAAAATCCGGTCATAGGGGTGAGCCGAGTGTTTTACCATGAGCGGGGGTGTTTGCGAAACTTCTGCGGGGCGGGCGGGAATTTAAGACCGTTAACCACTTAACATCGTTAACCACTAAGGGCACGAAGTTGCACGAAGGTGGCCGCAATCGTTTGGCCGGGGCAGGCCGGGACTTTGCTCGATGAACTTTTCTCAATGAATAATGAAATACTTGGCGAGATGAATATTGCGCATGACGAAGACGGCAGGTTGATCCCGGACCCATCGGCTGAGAAGTCGCCTGACTTTTCTTCGGCGGTGCAGCCGTCATATGTGCGGACGGTGTTTCTTGGTCCAGACGGGCTGAAGGCGGGATGGGGATTCGCATTTTACGTGGCGATGTATTATCTGCTGCAATTTTTTGTGCTGCAGTGGGCTGCGTCGGTCCAATTGGGCCCCGACGGATTGTGGTCGATGATGCTGGAAGAGTTCGGACTATTTCTGGCAGCGGTGGCTCCGGCTTTGTGGCTGTGGAAAGTGGAGGGGCGAGCGTGGGGAGCCTACGGTCTGCCGGGGCGGCAGGCGTTTGGAAAATTATTTTGGGTGGGCGCGGTTTGGGGATTCGCGAGCATCTCGCTGCTGATGGCTTTGATGTATGGCGTGCGAGTTTTTGATGTGGGACACCTGGCGATGCATGGGGCGCGCATTGTGAGATTCGCGGTGTTCTGGGCGGTGATGTTTTTGCTGGTCGGGTTCTTCGAAGAATTTCTGTTGCGCGGGTACACGCAATTTACGTTGACGCGGGCGATTGGTTTCTGGCCGGCTGCGGTGTTGCTGTCGTGCACGTTTGGTTTGATCCACATCAGAAACGGCGGCGAGGAGTGGCCCGGGCTTTTGGCGGCGGCGGCGATTGGCTTCTTCTTTTGTTTGACGTTGCGGCGTACGGGAAACTTGTGGTTCGCCGTGGGATTTCACGCGGCGTGGGATTGGGGCGAGACGTTTGTTTATTCCGTGCCGGACAGCGGAACGATTTTTCCGGGGCATCTGCTGAAGTCGTCGTTTCATGGGCCGGGATGGCTGACGGGAGGGATGGTTGGGCCGGAGGGCAGCGTGCTGTGCTTTGTGGTGATTGGGGTTGCGTGGATGGGGTTTGCGGCGAGATATCCCGAGGAGAAGTATGGAGTTCAAAAACCTTTAACACAGGGGACACAGAGGGGCACAGGGTAGTTCCTCTTTTAGGACTTCCAATTGAAAATCTGAGATTCAAATTTTCCTAATCTTCGCCGGGCCTATACTTTTTTCTATGAGCGCGGAAACCGATTTGCTGACGCCGCTGAAGCGGTACTGGGGGTACAGCACGTTTCGTCCGCTGCAGGAGCGGATTGTGCGCAG
>PKVZ01000145.1:21914-22511 GCA_003131635.1 Acidobacteriaceae bacterium | reverse complement strand
GTGATGTCGAAGGCGCGGGATGGGGCTTACCGGCTGCTGTATGTTTCTCCGGAGCGGGTGGCGCGGGGCGACACCATGGGCTGGATGCAGCAGGTGCCGGTTACATTTTTCGCGATCGATGAGGCGCACTGCATCTCGGAGTGGGGACACGAATTTCGTCCGGAGTACCGGCAGTTAAATAAGTTGCGCAGCAAGTTTCCGGATCGTCCGATTGCGGCATTTACNNTATATTGCGAGTTTTTACCGGCCGAATCTGCGCTATCTGGTGCGCGAGTGTGAGTCTCTCGAGCAGATGGAGATGTTGGTGAAGGCGCTGCATAGCTACGCGGGCAGCAACGTGATTGTTTATTCTCCGACGATCAGCCGGGTCGAGGAGACGGTGGATTTCCTGGAAAATCAAGGCATTGCGGCAGTCGGATATCACGGGAAGATGGGCGCCGATGCGCGACGGAAAAGCCAGGAACGGTGGATGTCCGACGAAGTGAGGGTGCTGGTGGGAACGATTGCTTTTGGTTTGGGGATCAACAAGGCAGCGGTGCGGGCGGTGATTCACTTGTCGCTGCCGAAATCGATTGAGCAGTATTACCAGGAGGCGGG
>PKVZ01000145.1:8791-21836 GCA_003131635.1 Acidobacteriaceae bacterium | reverse complement strand
GAGACTCCGAAGTGGAAGGGTTGTGAGGCTTGCGATGTTTGCGGAAGCGTGGCGGAGTGGCTGGTGACAAAGGCGGCGGTTGGGAAAAAAGTTGTGGCGCCGAAGATTGCGTATGCGGCGGCCGGGCCGGTGGATGAGAGTCTAAAGGAGTATTTGCGGGAGTGGCGGCGGTCTGTGGCGAAAGAGATGAAGCTGGCGGCGTTTGTTGTGTTGCACGATTCTTCTCTGGACGAGATTTGCCGGCGGCGGCCGAAATCCTTGAGCGAATTGTTGGAGGTTCCGGGGATCGGCGAGAAGAAGGCGGAGACCTACGGGCGGGAAATTCTGGCGGCTCTGGAAAGATTTCGAGCGGGAGAACGAGCGGGTGGAACTGAGCCGCAGTCCAAACCCGTGGAGGAGACTTTGCGATTGTTGAGCGAAGGAAAAACTTTGGAAGAGATTGCGCAGATTCGGGGACGGCAAATGTCGACGGTGGTGAGTGCGGTCGCGGGTCTGGTGGAAACGGGGCAAGTTGAGTTTCAGGCGGCGTGGGTGAGCAAGGAGAAGCAGTCCGTGATTGAAGCGGCGTGCGCGAAGGTGGGGATGGACTGGCTGAAACCGTTGAAAGATATTTTGCCGCCGGAAATTACTTATGACGAAATCAAGCTTGTGGTGGGGAAGCTGCGGCGGGAGAGGAGTTCGATGAAGGCTGATGTTCCGGCGTGAGTTATAGTTTCCGGTTTCTGGTTTCTAGTTTCCGGTTCTCGTGCGAAGGGCACCGGAAACTAGAAACTGGAAACTAGAGCCTCCCTGTATATTGATCCCTCCATGAAATCCACTGACAACATGCTGGTGCGGTTTATTGCGGTGTTCAAGCTGTTCAAAGCGGCCCTCTTGATCGCTGTGGGGCTGGGCGCACTGCATCTGATCCACAAGGATGTGGCGGGCGTGATGGACCACGTGGTGAAGAGGCTCGGGCTGGATCCGGGCAACCGATATGTCGATAGGGCACTACAAAAATCGGGCACGCTGACGCCGCAGAAGATCAGAAGTTTGGGGATTGTCAGTTTTATTTATGCCGGATTGTTTCTCACCGAGGGGATCGGGCTTTGGATGGTGAAACGTTGGGCGGAGTGGTTCAGCGTTATCATCACCACTTCGCTGGTTCCGGTTGAGGTTTACGAAATCTACCGCCATCCGAGTGCGATCAAGAGTTTGGTGCTCGTTTTGAATATTGCGGTAGTCGGGTATCTTCTTTATAGGATTCGTCGCGAAGGCACGGGCGCAACGGGGTCTTGATTCTGATCTTTTATTCCCCGGCATTGTGGCTTCAAGATGCCATCGGGTTGGGAATAGAGCGCCCAAGCGCTTGCTAAATCCTGGGCGACATGTCCCAAGGGATTTGTAGACCGTGATCTCCTCGGGCGATTCGGCGGCCCCGGACATCGCCGGCACAGGCGCTCGAGCCGATTCCGGGGTTTTGAGTGCTATCGCGATTTTACCCCAGCCTGACCTGCGATCCCTCTAGATGTCGCGAAAGGGGCAAGGGTAAAGTAAAATAGACCGGCTCTTGAAGTCATAAAGGAGGTTTCCACCGAACCGTGCGACTTCTTCCCTTCACGGTCGCAGCTTCGATAATTCTGCTGTCGGTGGCTGCACATTCCCAAATGGGATGCATAAGAGGCGTTGTCGTCGATGACGTTGGTCAGCCGCTCCCGGGAATGCGCGTGGGACTCGCCGAACGCACGTGGGATGGTGGTCAGAAACCTGCGGGAGGGGCGGTTACTGACAACTCTGGAGCTTTCGAGATTGATGACGTTCCGCCCGGAACACACTATGAACTGGGAGCCAACAACGACGCGCTGGTCTATCCCGCCAAGCTCCCTCAAACGATTTCTGTTACAGGCTCCGGCCCCTGTACCGCTGTCACCTACGACGCAGGAACGCGTGCGGGTGCGGCGAAACTAAAATTCAAGGTGCTGGACGCTGTGACAAAAAAGCCCATCACCGATCTCACGGTTCACGCAACAGCGGGGACTTGGAGTTCTTGGCTGCCGGTCGGAGACATGCTCCGCGCTGGCGTGCCCAACGGCCCTGAGGTACCGTCTTTGAGCAAGGTGCACATCGAAATTACTGCGAAAGGATACTTTCCATCCAGTCTCGATCTTCCGGCGATCAAGCCCGGCGAGATACGCGAGGTGGTCGCCCAGCTCAATGCGGAGATCTTGGGATGTATCACCGGCACCGCCGTGGATGACAACTTTGCTCCGGTCAAGGAAACAATGATCGACGCGAGGCGCGTTCCGTACGCCGGGGACGGGTACGCACCCGTACACGCGGATGGGAGCGGAAGATTCCGGCTGGATCGACTGCGGCCCGGGGACTACGACCTTTATTTCGAAAACGAAACAGAGGGCTTCTCCCGTCTTTGGGTTGGCTGGGTCGACCAGCCTGGACTGAGTAAATTGCTGAGAGTCGTGGTGCCTGCCACTGGCGTTTGCAGGAACGTCACGTTGAACATGGGGCCGAGAGGCCCTTGGCTCGACGTCGTGGCCATTGATGCAGATACCCAACAACAATTGTCGAAGCTCAGCATCACCGTCGAGAATTCGGAAAATAATCGGCAAGGCGGGACATCTGAGCTTGCCGAGCCCCAGCCGGTTCTCGTCCCTTCGCATGCCAGCTTTACGGTTCACGTTAGGGCCGACGGATATCGCGTCTCTGAACCGATCCACATTGAGCCGCTGATCCCCGATGAGAAAAAGGAGCTGACGGTGCCCCTTCAGCGTCGACCCGTAACCGACGACAACACCCGTCAGATGAGTCCTCCTCAGTGATGACGAGACTTGGAGTTTCGTGTTGTCCGTTTTCTCTGCCCACCTGCACTCATTGTGATAGTCAGTTGTCGAGAACAGGCGTGGGTGTTGAAAAAGTCACATCGCCGTACCTTGCCCTAGGAGGCTTGGAAAAAGTTCCTTGCCAGCCTGAAGCGAACCTCAGCGGCTGAAAGCCGCGCGGATTCTGCGTGCGATACGGCACCCTTCGGCGTGCTTCGCTTGCTCAGGGCAGGCTAAGAACCGAGGTCGTGCCCTTCCCAAACCCGTCCCGGCAATGGAATTCAGCAGCCTGCTATAGATTTAGGACTTGCTTGGCAGCTTCCTGTCCGGCGCGGATGCAATCGGGGACGCCGATGCCGCGGTAGCCGTTGCCGGCGAGGGCGAGGCCGGGTAATTGTTGGCGCAGGCGCTCGATGCGGTCGAGGCGATCGAGATGGCCGACGCCATACTGCGCCATCGCAGACTTCCATTTATAGACACGCGCAAAGAGAGGCGCGGCACGGAGGCCAACGATCTGCTGCAACTCGTTGCGGACGATGGCGACGATTTCGTCGTCGGAAAGCTGCCAGATATTTTCGGCGTTCGATCCGGCGAAGAAGCAGCGCAGCAGAGCGCGATCTTCTGGAGCGCGGTGGGGAAATTTATTGTGGACAAAAGTTGCGGCGAGCAGGCGCTTGCCTTCGCTGCGCGGAACGAGAAATCCGAAGCCGGGCGGGAGCGATTGGCGGACTTCGCGATCGTAGCCGAGGCCGACGGTGATGGAGGAGCTATAGCCGATGGCGGCGAGCTCGGCGGAGAGCTCGGGGCTGCAGGCGGAGAGCAATTTCGCGGCGGCGAGCGCGGGCAAGGCGAGAATGACGGCGTTGAAGTGATCCGACTTCAAGCCGGCCGAGACGCTCCAGCCGCCGGCTCTCGGTTCGATGGATTGCACCGGTGCGTTGGTGAGTAACGAAGCCGGGTTGAGTTTTGGGACGAGCGTTTCGACAAGCTGCTGCATGCCGTTCTTGAGCGAAGTAAAAAGCGGCGAGGCGGGCTTGTTCGCCGGCCGTGGCATTTTTTTTCTGGCGGCGAGCATGGCGCGGCCGAGACTGCCGTGAGTACGCTCCATTTCGGCGAAGCGGGGAAGAACGGCGCGCACGCTGAGGCTGGCGGCTTCTCCGCCGTAGACGCCGGAGAGCAGCGGATCGGCGAGACGATCGACCATCTCCGCGCCGTAGTGGCGCTCCACGAGCGAAGCTACGCTTTCGTCTGCGTCAGCGGCGCGCGGAGGATGAAAAAATTCCTGCGCCATGCGCAGCTTGGTAAGCCAGGAAAAAAGCGGGGAGAATCCTGTGGGCAGGATTTTGGTCGGGACCATGAACATGAGGCCGTCGGGCATGGGGATGAGGCGGCCGCGGACGAGGATGTAAGTGATGCGATCGGCGTCGTTGGAGCCGATGAGTTGGTCGCCGAGGCCGATGGTGCGGCAGAGATCGGCGGCCCAGGGTTTTTCGCTGATGAAGGAATCGGGGCCGGCTTCGACGATGCAGCCTTGGATGTGCTCGGTGCGAAGAACGCCGCCGAGGCTCGAAGACGCTTCATAAAGAACGTATTCGAGTGCACCAGCGCGGCGATGTTCTTCGAGTGTAAAAGCGGCGGTGAGTCCAGAGATGCCGCCGCCAATGATCGCGATTCGAATCATGAGCGCGGGCTTCGGGAGCGCGGGCTTCGGGCTTCGCCTTGCGGGCTTCCGGACGCCGGATTCGTGGACGAATATTCCTGGACGAAGTGTGCGAGGTTCTTCACATTTTCTACCGGGGTTTCGGGCAGAATGCCGTGGCCGAGATTGAAGATGTGGCCGGGGCGTCCGGCGGCGAGTTGTAAAATTTGTTGGGCGCGAGATTTCAATTCGTTCCAGTCGGCGAATAGTAGAACGGGATCGAGATTGCCCTGCACGGCGCAACGATGTTCGAGATCGCTCCAGCCACGGTCGAGCGGGATGCGCCAGTCGAGGCCGATGACCTCGGCTCCGGTCTCGTTCATCGCGGGAAGCAGCGTGGAGCTATCGGTGCCAAAATAAATAATTGGCGCGCCGGTTTTCTGCAGACGCTTAACCAAGCTGCTGACGTGCGGCAGAACGTAGCGGCGATAATCTTCTACGCTCAGGCAGCCGACCCAGCTGTCAAAAATCTGGATGACATCGGCTCCGGCACGCACCTGCGCGGCGGAATATTCGGCGGTAACGTCGACCAGCTTGCGCATCAGCTCATCCCAGTAAGTGGGCGAGTTGTACATCATCTTCTTGGCGTGGAGATAATGACGAGAGCCGCCGCCTTCGATCATGTAACTCGCAAGAGTGAAGGGCGCTCCGCAGAAACCGATGACGGGGATTTTGTTGGCGAAATGTTTCGCAACCAGGCCCACGGCTTCGGCGACATATCCGAGCTCGGCGGCGCGGTCGGTGCGAAGTTGGGCGATATCTTCCTGACTGCGGACGGGCTTCTCGATGACTGGGCCTTCTCCCGCGGAGAAATGAAAAGGCAGGCCCATGACTTCGAGAGGAAGCAGGAGGTCAGCAAAGATGATGGCGGCGTCGACGCCGAGAAATTCGGCGGCGGTGATGGTGACTTCAGCGGCGAGTTCGGGCTTCTTGCAAATCTCGAGCAGGGAGTGCTGCTTGCGAACGGCGCGGTATTCGGGCATGTAGCGCCCAGCCTGGCGCATGAACCAGACGGGAGTACGATCGACCGGCTGAGATTTGCAGGCGCGAACGAAGTTGGAATTAGGGGCGGACATGAACCGATTACTGTAGCATTTTTGCTGGCGGGCGTGCGCGGTGTGCGAGACTGAGTGAGACTGGGAATAGTGGAAGTATTTCCGAAGAGGCATTAAGCGTACCGCAGGCGCTAAAGCGCGGACAGCTTCGAGAAACGTAACGGCACGATTAAAACTCGTGCCCTTCCCTGTCGTGAACAATTTTTCATTCCATTCGAGGTGAGGCGATGACAGCGGCAATCGTAAAAGAAAAAGTGGAACTCGACGTGGCGGATGGAACACGGATGGCGGCTTATGTGGCGCGTCCGGGCGAGGGCGGGCCACATCCGGGGCTGCTGGTTTTTCAGGAAGCGTTTGGGGTGAACCACCACATACGAAGCGTGGCCGAGCGATTTGCGGCGGAAGGTTATGTGGCGATCGCGCCAGAGCTGTTTCATCGCTCCGCGCCGCCGGGATTTGAAGGAAGCTATACGGATTTTCCTGCGGTGATGCCGCACCTGCAAGCGGTGACGCCGGAGACAGCGGAGGCGGATATCCGGTCGGCCTACGAATGGTTGCGCTCGAACCCGCAGGTAAAGGCGGACGAGATTTCGTGTGTGGGATTTTGCATGGGCGGCCGCGTTTCATTCATCGCGAACGGTACGGTTGCATTGCGTGCGGCGGTTTCGTTTTATGGAGGCGGCATTGCACCCGGATTGGTGGGGCGGGCTTCGAAGCTGCAGGCTCCATCATTATTTATATGGGGAGGATTGGACAAGCACATCACGCCGGAGCACCGCCGGGCCGTGACTGACGCCTTGAGCGAGCAGAAAAAGATTTTTGTGAATGCGGAGTTCTCGCGCGCGGACCATGGATTCTTCTGTGACGAGCGGGCGGCGTATGAACCGCACTCGGCAAAACAGGCTTGGGCGTTGACGCTGGAGTTTCTGAGGTCGTGAAGAAACTCGGAATGCTTTTCGGGGCAGCGGTCCCTCTTGTGCTGATGGGAGCGGCGTGGCAGGCGCCAGGCACTGCTGCCGCACGCGAGAAGAACAATTCCCCGGCTGTTCCGGCGCCAACGTTTTATAAAGATGTTCTTCCGATACTTCAGGATAAGTGCCAGAGTTGCCACCGGAGCGGAGAACCTGCGCCCATGCCGCTGGTGACCTACGCGGAGACCCGGCCATGGGCGGGCAAGATCGCGGCTGCAGTGGATATGAAAATGATGCCGCCGTGGTTCGCCGATGCGCGGTACGGAAAGTTTTCCAACGATCNNTATTCCGCAGCCGGATGTGGTGGTGAAAATGCCCAAGCCGGTGCAGATTCCGGCGCGCGGTGAAGTGGAATATACGTACGAGATTGTGCCCACGCATTTTGCCGAGGATAAGTGGGTGCAGATGGTGGAGGTGCGGCCCTCGAGTCCGGCGCATGTTCATCATGGGGTCGTGTATATTCGCCCTCCGGATTCGGCGTGGCTGCGGCATGCCCCGGTGGGCGAGCCGTTCACGGCATCGATGTTGAGCGATCCGGAGGAGCGGCGGCAGGCGCATGAGACCACCAGCGATCTGTTGCTGGTGTATGCGCCAGGAAGTGCACCGGATCGATGGGCGGATGGAATGGCAAAGTTCGTTCCGGCGGGATCGGATCTGGTTTTCCAGATGCATTACACCACGAACGGCGAGGCCGCGAGCGATGAGACGAGCGTGGGCCTGGTCTTCGCGAAGAAAACGCCGAAGCAGCGGGTGGTCACGCTGCAGTTGAACAATCATGCGCTGATGATTCCGCCGGGAGCGGAGGATTTTCGCGTGGAAGTGCAAGGGACGCTGCCGAACGATGCGACGTTGCTCAGTCTTTTTCCTCACATGCATTTGCGGGGAAAGCGCTTCGAGTATGACATTGTGCACGACGATGGCAGCGTGGAAACTTTGCTGCGGGTGAATTATCACTTTCACTGGCAGTTGAGTTACAAGCTGGCGGAGCCGCGGGAATTGAAGGCGGGGACGAAGCTGCGGGCCGTGGCGTGGTACGACAACTCGACGAACAATCCGCATAACCCCGATCCCGAAAAGTGGGTGACGTGGGGCGACCAGACGTCGCAGGAAATGATGGTGGGATTTTTTGATGTGGCGATACCGGCGGGGATGGATAAGTGGCAGTTTTTTGTTCGCCATGATGCCGGCCGGCCATGAGTGAACGCGGATTTTTGATAGACTTCCCAGATTCCAAACTGAGGCGAAAAGAATGAAGGGAAAGAAACGTATCGGGCTACGCTCGATTGGACAGCCGAGGGCGGCCGTCCTCACTTTGTGTTTGGGGATTTCTGCGATCGTCTTGATTTGTGCAGTTGCGATGGGAGGAGCGAAGGCGCAATCGGGCGCGGCTTCGCAGATGACGAGTGCTCCGAAGACGACGGAGCAGGAATTCAAAAACATCCAAGTCCTCAAAGGGATTCCGGCGGATCAATTGATTCCGGCGATGCAATTCATTACGGCGTCGTTGGGCGTGGAGTGCGAGTTCTGCCATGTGAAGGGTGCATTCGAGAAAGACGACAAGAAGACCAAGCAGACGGCGCGGAAAATGATGGAGATGATGTTTGCCATCAATAAAGATAATTTCGAAGGCCATCGCGAAGTGACTTGTTATTCCTGCCACCGAGGCAATACGGATCCGCTGGCGATGCCACCGGTGATGACGGCGGAGCCGAAGCCAGGCCCGGACGAAGCGAAGAAGCCGGAAGAGGGTGCGGAGGCGAAAGAGCCGAGCGGCCCGGCCGCTGATCAGTTGTTCGAGAAATATTTGAAGGCAGTGGGCGGAGCGGCCGCGATCGACAAAGTTACGAGCCGGGTGATGAGAGGGACGATTACGTTTGGCGATAGGGATATTTTGATCGAGATTTATTCGAAAGATCCGGACAAGCGGGTATCGTTCACCCACCTGCCCGAGGGCGACAGCATTACGGCATTTGACGGGCACGAAGGGTGGTTGGGGGCGCCAAAGGGTCCGGTGCGGGATATGCACGGGCCGGATATCGATGGAGCGTCGATCGACGCGGACCTGCATTTTCCAGCGCACTTGAAAGAGATGTTCAGCAAAGTTGAAACGCGAGGAAGCGAGAAAATTGGAGACCACGACTGCTATTTGGTGGTGGGGGAGCGCGAAGGGAAACCGCCGCTGCGGCTTTATTTTGATGAGCAATCGGGTTTGCTGGTACGGCTGGTGCGATTTGGAGAGAGTCCCCTGGGACGGCTGCCGACGCAAATCGANNCGGTTTACCATTCAAGTGAGCGATGTGAAGCAGAACGTTCCAGTGGACGACGCGAAATTTGCCAAGCCGCCAGCGCCTCCGGAGGGACAAAAAGGTCCGGCGAAGTGAACCAGCCGCACTTATGGCGGTTACCAGCGTGATCTTTGTCAGGGTAATCTTTGTCAGGGCAATCTTTGGCAGCCGCACTTTCGATGGCCGCGCGAGAGAGAAAACGGAAAAATCCGGGTTAAGATTCGGCAGGGAGATCGAGATGCGAATCATGACCCGGGCGGCGATGTTATTGGTTTTCGGGCTGGCGGCGTTCTTGACGGTGCAGGCGCAAACCAGCGCGAGTGTTGCTGAGGTGCAATTATTCACTTCGGTGAACCGGGCCCGGCGAGCTCAGGGATTGCCCGCATTGAAATGGAATGATGCGCTGGCAGCGGCGGCGCGGCGGCATGCGGGATTGATGGCGCAGCGAGGTGCGGCGGAGCATGGGTTCGCAGGCGAGCCTAGTCTGGCGTCGCGAGTTACGCAGGCGGGCGGACATTTTGTCTGGTTGTCTGAAAATGTGGTGCAGGGGCCGGCGGTGGAGACCATTCAGGCCGAATTTCTGAAATCTCCAAACCACCGCGCGAATATGTTGGATTCCGATATGGATTCGATCGGAGTAGGAGTCGTCGAGCGCGGCGGGAAGTTGTTTGCGGTGGAAGATTTTTCGAAGGCGAAGTAAGGAATTCTTTTCATCTACTCTCGATCGGTGTAGTTTCTGCAACTCCAAAGTGTTACCATCCCCTTGAAAATATGACTAATCAGCGGCTGTTATCTTCATTAGTGGTGTTATTCCTGATGCTGCGAGGGCTGACTTCCGCGGCACAGACACAAGCACAGCCTGCCACACAGCACGCGATCGTGGTGCATGCGGCTCATCTACTCGATGTAAGGAATGGCCGCGTGGTGTCGCCGGGCGAGGTGCTGGTTCAGGGCGATCGAATCGTGGAAGTGGGTCCGCGGGTTAAACATCCGGCGGGGGCGGAGGTGATTGATCTTGGCGATAGGACGCTACTGCCGGGGCTGATCGACGCACACGTGCACCTGTTTCTGCATCCGGGCGCGGAGGACTTGCAGACGGTGCAGGAGTCGGTGCCGCAGCGTACGATTCAGGCGTTGCTCGCGGCACGCGACGATTTGATGGCGGGGTTTACGGCGGAACGCGATATGGGGACGGAAGGTGCAGGGTCGGCGGATACAGCGGTACGCAATGCGATCGATGAGGGGCTGGTGCCGGGGCCGCGCTTGCGGATTAGCGGGAACGCAATCAACATCCTGGGTGGACATGAGGATGCGATCAAGTTCAATCCGGAACAGCACGTGCTGCCGAACGCCACTTATGCGAATAACAAGAATGAGTTAGTAAGTGCGATGCGGCAGCAGTTTAAGGAAGGCGCGGACTTCATCAAGATTTATGAGACCGGGCCGGATGCGGTGAAGGACGGAAAGTTTTCCACGGTTTATCAATATACGGAAGCGGAACTGGCCGGGGCGGTGCAGGAAGCAGCACGAGTTGGGAGTCGCGTGGCGGTGCATGCGACCGGGGAACCGGGAACGTTGTTTGCGGCGCAGGCGGGAGTGGCATCGATTGACCACGCCAATCAACTCAGCGATGAAACCATGCGGCTGATGCGGGAGAAGCAGATCTTCGCGGTGCCGACGTTTACCATCTTCGAATATTTCGCGGAGCATGGAGAGACACCGGCACAAGCGGCGCGCGAACGCGGGATGCTGGATTTCAAAACACAGGAATTTCGCAAGCAGATCGCGGCGGGCGTTCCGATGGCCGTGGGATCGGACGTTGGGCCGTTTCCACATGGGACGCAGGCGCGGGAGTTGGTTCTGATGGTGAAGTATGGGATGCCGCCGCTGGCAGTGATACAGGCGGACCTGCTGAATGGAGCGAAATTGCTCGGCTGGGAGGGACAGATTGGGGCGCTGGAGGCGGGTTATCTGGCCGATGTGATCGCGGTTTCGGGCGACCCACTGCAGGATATTGGGGTGCTGGGAAATGTATCGTTTGTGATGAAGGGTGGGGTAGTTTACAAGAAGTGAATCGCTTGCGAACTGCAGCGCCTAAAGGCGAATTGCGAATGCCGCGTTTACGATATGCCTGAAGGCATATCCCGATACGAATCTAGTCTCAATCCGATTTATCTCNNGGTCTGATGCATCGGCATTTTTCATGGTTTGATTTCGTTTGCGGTAGCAGACGAAGATTACTCCGACGGACATTAGAGTGGGGGGAGCAATCAGGACCAGGATGCCGCTCTTCAAGGCTTGAATCATGCGGGCGCCGGAGGATGCGGCCTGGGTGTAGCAGAGGGCGCAGCTTTGGGCAGAGGCTGGGATCGGCGCCAGCAGAACGATGAGTCCCGCAAGAGCAACGGCTAACATCCCGATTGATTTCCACTTTCTCATCATTACCTGCAATCTACTTTGCCCATGGTACGCCATTGACCAGGCGGAAGCTATCGGTCCATCCATATTGCATGCCGAGAATGGCGGTAACGGCGAAGATCAGAACGAACCACATGAGGCCGCGATTTTCCGACAAGTGCATGAAGAACAAAAGCGCAAGCCCGCCTTCGATTATGGCGACGGTCAGCATGCGGACGAACATCTGCGACGTGGTGATGTCCTGGTAGGCGATGACAAACTGGATCCCGGCCAGAACCAGAAGGCAAACATAGACAGCCACATCTTTTCCGATTCCACCAGTTTTGTGCGTTTCGGCGGTAGCCATAGTTCCTCCTGCCCTTTTACTTAGTAACTCAAAGCTTAGTGACTTAGATTCATCAGATAGACGAGCGGCACGACGAACATCCAAACCAGATCCACGAAGTGCCAATAAAGTCCCGTGATTTCGACGTCGTCAGCATTGTAACGTCCGCCCTGGTAGCGGATACCCACGGCGATCAGAGCGACCACGCCGCCGGTTACGTGCAGCAGGTGCAGGCCGGTAATGCTGAAAAATAAAGAACTGAACAGAGGTGTGCCCCAGGGATTGTGAAAGAGGGTCGCCCCTTCGGAAATCATTCCCATCCACTCGCGAATGTGGAGGACGGCGAATAAGATGCCGAGCACGGCCGTAATCATAATCCAGCGAAAGGCCCCGCCTTTGTCGGCCCGCTCTGCGGACCTTACTCCGATCAGCATGGTCAAGCTGCTGGTGAGGAGGATGAGCGTCATGAGCGCGACGTTGGTGATGCTGTGGAATGGCCGTGGCCAGTCGGGAGTGGCGTTACGGGTAAATCCGTAGGCGAACAGGCAACCTGCGAAAGTGGCGCAGTCGGCGATGATGAAGAGCCACATCGCCATTTTTTTGGCGGGGACCGCGAATGCGGGCGCGGTCATTATCTCCGTCGCGCTGGTTCGCGACACCTGCCCGTGAATTGAAAGGTCAGCTTGACTCACGTTTCCTCCTACCTTTGACTGAGTTAGAGCTTCATCCTTCAGAGCTTCATCCAAAGCAGCAAAAGCAGATACAGCCACAGCGCACCCATGAAATGCCAATAGAGCGAAGTAGCATTCAAAGTGCTCCGTTTCAAAACGGAGTGGTTTAGTTTGCTAATAACGCGGACCAAGCCGCCCAAGCCGCCGAGCAGATGCACAGCGTGCGCTACGGTCAGCACATAAAAGAAGGAGTAGCTGACGTTGGTCGCGAGTCCAAATCCTTGCGATTTAAGTTGCAGCCAGGCGAAGGTTTGCCCGGCAACGAAGAGAAGGCCTAAGCAAAGGGTTAGGTAAAGCCAGCGGGCTGTTCCCTCTATCTTAGAACTGGCGGACTTAGAGCTGACCATAAAGGTCGCGATCTGGCGGCGCGATATTTCCAGGGTGACGCTGCTGGCAATAATGATCAGCGAATTCAGATAGAGGATTGGCGGCAGGGTAAAGTGCTGCCAATCGGAGGCCGATCCCTGACGGACGATCAAGGCACTGGTGAAGGCGGCGAAGCTCATGGTGATGGCCGCCAACCCTACCCAGATGCCAGTGCTCGCGGGAGGCGGAGAGGATGGCTTGACTCGCCGCAGATCTCCGCCGGCGGGAACCAGATTTCTCCAGCCACCGTTGCCGGAACCTTGACTGGTTAGACGGTCGGGGTCGATTTTTGGCGGTTCGTGAACTGTGGTTGCCATACTGCTAGATCTCCAATTCTGTACTGCGGGCCCGAAGGTTATTTCTCTTCGTCTGGGCTATG
>PKVZ01000145.1:0-8785 GCA_003131635.1 Acidobacteriaceae bacterium | reverse complement strand
GGCGTGGCCGTGCTCCACTCGAGCGATGTGCCTTCCCAGGGATTATCGTTCGGCGGGATTGCGCCTTTGAACCGGCTGTGGATCAGGTTGTAAAGAAAAATCAGCTGAGCAAGGCCTGTGAATAGTGCTGCGATGGTGATGAACTTATGCACCGGGATCAGCGGGATCAGGTAATCGTCGGTGAAGGCCTGGTAGCGGCGCACGTTGCCGGCGATTCCGAGGTAGTGGAACGGCATAAAGATGCAGTACGCCCCCACGAAGCTCATCCAAAAGTGGACCTTGCCCAAGGTCTCGTTCATCATGCGGCCGGTCATCTTGGGGAACCAGAAGTAAGTTCCGGCGAAGATGCCGAACATGGCCGCGACTCCCATAACCAGATGGAAGTGGCCGACCACGAAATAGGTGGCGTGCAGCATGATGTCAATCGAAGGCTGGGCGAGGAAAAATCCGCTCACGCCGCCGCTGATGAACATCGAAACGAAGCCCAGCGAGAATAGCGAAGCCGAATTGATCCGCAACTTTGAGCCATACAGACTGCCCAGCCAGATCAGCACGATGATGGTGGATGGAATGGTGATGACCAGCGTGGGNNTGCCCGTAGACCATGTAGCTGAGGGCGACGAGGGCGCCCATGGAATAAATGAGAACCCTATGGCTGAGCATGGGCCGGCGCATGTTGGTGACGAGAATGTGGGAAACGATGCCCATGCCGGGGACGATGGCGATGTAGACCTCGGGATGTCCGAAGAACCAGAACAGATGCTGCCACAGCAGAGTGGATCCGCCGGAATGCGGCAACATGTGGTCGTTAATCACCAGGTTCGAAGCCACGAAGAAACTGGTTCCGGCGACGTGATCGAGAATAAGGAGGATGGTCGCGGGCATGAGCACCGCGAATGCGGCCAAACCCATGACTGAGGTAAGGAACCAGGCCCAGGCAGTCAGCGGGAGGCGCATCAGGGACATGCCTTTACAACGCATGTCGAGGGTTGTGGTGATGAAGTTCAAACCGCCCAGCAGCTGGCCAATGCAGAAAAGACCAATCGAAGTTGCCCAAAGAATCACGCCCCAACCCTCGCCGGGACCGCCAGCGGAACCGATGGCGCTCAATGGGGCGTACTGCGTCCAGCCACCCAGGGTGGGCCCATCACTGACAAAAAACGAGGCCACGATGGGCAAGAAGGCCGCGAAGGTGACCCAGAACGACATCATGTTGAAATGCGGGAAGGGCATGTCTTCGGCGCCGGTTTGGATGGGCAAAAAGAAATTGCCGAACGCGGCGAACGGGGCGGTGGTGAGCACAAAGAAGACCATGATCGTTCCGTGCATGGTCATCAATTGCAGGTAATACTCCGGGGTCATTATGTCGCCCGGCGCACCGGTGCTCGAAAGCAGGTGCAAGCCTGGAATGGCGAAATTGGCAAATCCCAGGTGGATGCGCATGAGCCAGGAAAGGAACATTCCGAAGAAGGCAGCGACCAAGGCCAGCGCGTAATACTGCTTGCCGATAACTTTGTGGTCGGTGCTGAAGACATGCTTGCGAATGAAGCTGGTCGGAGCTCCGTGGGGCACTGCGTGGGTCGACATATCGTGCATTGTGCTCACCTCAAGCCAGACTTTATCCAGATCCTGCAGGGCTAAAACGCCCCATTCATCAATTAGGCGCTAAAGCTGCGCCCTTTCAAAGGCTACTGCAATGCCGCTTGCTGTTTGATCCAAGCGTCGTAATCTTCCTGCGACTTCACTTCGAGATAGGCCTTCATGTTGTAGTGCCCGAGGCCACAGAGCTGGGTACAGACGATTTCGTACTTGCCGATTTTGGTGGCCGTGAAATGAAGCGCGACGTCCAGTCCCGGCACGAAATCCTGCTGGACGCGCAATTCCGGGACGTAGAAGGAGTGTCCCACATCCTTGGAATGCATCAGCAGGTGGATCTCGCGGTTCACGGGAATGGCCATCTCGGCGGCTACGATGTCATCTTTGGAATCCTGGTCGTGTGTGGTATCGAGGCCAAAAAAGTTGGCGTTGGCCTCGCTGATCTGGTCGGCGTGAATCGGGCCGAAAGTGCCATCGGGACCGGGGTAGCGGAAATAAAATGCGAACTGTCCCGCCTGCACTTGAATCGGTACGGCGTCGGCTGCGGGTGGAGTGAAATACACGCTGGCCCATGCTTTTACTCCAAACACACCCAACGCCAAACACTCGGTGCCCACCAGCAGGAAGGCGGCGATCACCAATCCCTTAGCGCCACCGGGGAAAGTCTTAATTTTGTCACCGGGCTTGGGGTTGGAAAACTTCCAGATGAAGAAAGCAAGGAGCAACTGAGAGGCCAGGAACGAAAGACCGGCTTCGGCCATCGTATCGGAATACTGCTCATCGATCAGGTGACCGTGGACAGAGATGTCCTGCGGCATGGGCCACATGTGCATCACGATGGGAATCGCCGAGGCAATTGCGATCACTATGATGGTCACCGCGAATATCTTCGCCATATCCCCCGCCTTTGGCCGGTCGAATCCGGCTTATTGTCGAATCGCCGCAGGGTTAACTGCGGCGATTCGTTGATTTATACCACACGCTTCCTCAGTTTCGAGCTTCGATATCCTACTTAGGTTTGAAAGTGAAGTTAGCGGACCCCGCGCCGCCGGCGGCGACGGTTACTTTTTGCGCTTGCGTGCCGAGATCTTCCTGCCACGCTGTCACCGTATAGCTTCCGGGAGGCACATTGTTAATGGTGTAGTTGCCGCTGGCATCGGTAGTCGCGTACGGACCTTTGACCACTACGAACCAGCCGTGCATCCAGGGATGAATGTTGCACTGCACTGGAATCACTTCCACCGCCTTCCAGCTCTTCTCGACGGGCGCAGCTCCGGGCGGCTGAGACTGATTCCACGGAATGTTGCCAGTCATCGGATTGGGATTGGGGTGAATATTGTGCGTCGTCTGGTCGCTGGTAACGACCTTGAATTTCTGGTTGACATCCATCGCCAGAACGTGAGGGGTATACATGCAGTTCTTCTGATCGAACACCAATTCGGCGGTTTCTGGTTGAGCGGGACCGCTCCAGTCAGAGATGTAGAGCACCACATTCTCCAGCGCTCCACCAGAGCCGACCACAACGTTTTCCATGTGCGCGGGATCGGTGGCGTGGGCCTTGACACAGTAAGGGTCTTTCGACATGTCGATGCCCCTCATGTGCGGGGCGGTGCCGTCGAGCTTAACGGTGCCGGCGATTTTCCCTTCTCCAGCGGCGCTGACATTCTGACTGAGAAGCAGCGCGCCACAACCTAGCAAAACTACGGTCGATAGTGCAACAGCGAAATTGTATCGATTTCTCATAGATTTTCTCTCTCCTTGCGAGCTACAAAACTTTCCGTTCGATGCCATTGTAGCTCTTACTGTTGACCCGACGCCGCGGGTGCTGGAGCGTTCGGATCAACCGGTTTCAGTCCGAGCCCCTTTGCCAAATCCTTCTCCTTGCTGTGCTGACGCATAAAGGTTCGGAGGTAGAAAACCAGGTCCCACGCCTCATCGGGCTTGATGTTGTCAGCAAACGACGGCATCGGAGTGCCGTCCAGGCCGGTCATGAAGATCCGGTAAATATCTTGATCCGTATCACCGCACTTTGGCCGGGATCCTTCAGTAAAGTTGAAGGGAGCGATGGGACGGCCGAGATCGTCGGTGAGAGTGGAAGCGGAGGGACCGTTGGCCATGCCCTGGACGCCGTGGCACTTCCAGCACTGCACCCGGGCAAACACGTCACGCCCGGCTTTGATGCGCTCGGCGGTGACTTCCGGCTCGGGAGGAATCTGGATGGGGGCTCCAGGTTTTTCATTCGCCCAGCGCGGAGAGTAGTGCTTAACCCAAGCCACCAGGTCGGCACGCTCCTGCTTGCTCAGGGTGTTCCATTGCGGCATGTTCGAGCGGTCAAAGCCGCGAGTGATGGCGTCGAAAAGATCCTGGTCGGTGGGCAAGGTTCCGGTGGGAGTGGAGCGGCACTTGAAGACGCCCAACTGGAAGTCGCGTGGCTTTTGGTACATGGGCGTCAGAAACCAGTCGGCGTTTTCGCCGTTGCCATCGCCTAGCGGGCCATGGCAGCCGACACAGTACCGGCGGTAGGGGAGAGCGGCATCCTTGGCATGACCGGTAACATTTCCGACGTGGCTCTCCGCGCCAATACGCGTTTCTATGTCGTATGTCGAGAGCTGCGCCGAAGCGGCCGCCGGAAACGCCAAGAGAACAGCCGAACCAAACAGAAGAGTCCAATTCTGTAATGTTGTCCGCATGTCTATCCCTCTCTTACTCTTACGAAATCAAAGGCTTAGAAATCAAAGTCAAATCCGACCAATAGTTCGCTGGTGTTGATGTTGGCGCTGGTGAGCCCGAGAGTTGGGCCCGTACCGTCCTGATGCAGCCAGTTGTATTCGTTGTGCCAGGCAAAGCCGGCGCGGCTGGTCATGAACGGGTTATAGCGATAGCCGATGGTGTAGGTGGAGATATTGCCGAAGTTGGACGCAGTCGGAGTTGCAGATCCAGAGCCATTCGCTTGTTGCGACATTCGGATCGTTTCATACCGGCCGATGAAGATGAGTTGCGGGCTGTAGACGTAATGCGGTTCGAACAACACGCCATTCCAAGTGGGGTTTTGGGCTCCCGCAGGAAGGGTGGTTCCGGTGGTGTTGTTCGCCGTGGCAACGCCGTCGATGAAGTCGCCGTAGCCTTGGCCGAACCAGGCATTATCCTCGCCGTGTTGAGTTACAACCGTGAGATCCACATGCGGGCCAAAGTAGAATTGCCCGACGAAGCCCTCGCGGCTGAAGGACTTGTTGCCGATCCCGGAACCGGGAAGGATCGTGGAGCCGCTCGGACCGGTCTGAGTGAGCCAAGTAGTTGGCGCCTCGCCGACCATGGCATAGAAACCGATGCGCTCCACTCCAGCTCTGCCAGCATCGAAGGCCTGGCTGGCGGTGAAGAATCCGGTATAGCCACTGCCGTATGGCAATTCCACTTGACCGTCATTGGAACTGAGCAATGCGGCGGAGTAGCGGGTGCGATCGTTGTAGCTGTGGCCCATTACCTCTAGGCCAAGCTGGTTGTCTCCCATTTGTCCGAAGATGTTTCCATCACCCTGGGGCCGGAAGTGGTAGAGCTGGTAGATGCCGCCATTCCCGGTAAGCGTCAGGATTCGTTTTTCGGAGAGCAAATTGTCGAGTTCAAACTTACCGAACTTGACGTTCAACCAAGGGCTGCCAAACAAGTTGTCGAGCCGCCCCATAACGGTTTCAAAGTGGAAAGAAGCGGTTGGATCCGAAGATGGCAGCACGTAGAAGGAGATGTTTTTTTCGAGCGTGCCACCGGTGTGGAAGTCGAGACCGCTCAAGTCAAAGCCGGAACTAGTGACGCGTTGCACCGCTTGCCCGGTGGGCGTAGCAATTCCCGACGAATAGGTATCGACCAGAACTTTGCCGGTGCTGACGCGGTGCCAGATCGGGGTGATGCGGAAGGTGACCGGCCAGTAGCCGGGATTCTGCCAGATCGGAGCATCGCGGTCGTTCATCAACTGATAGCCGTTATCTTTGAACTTTTGTCCAAAGTAATTCAGCATGGGCCACGACTCGTGACAGGCCGAACAGCGCAAGCCATATTTGCGAGCGAAGGCCGGTAGAGCATTCGCCGGCTGGCTGCAAGTGATGACTAAGGCTGCAAGAATTAGCGAAACAGCAGAGAGGGAGGTCGCAAAGTGAACAAAATTGCGCATCCGCAAACGCCTCGTAACGTGCATGGCCGGACTCCTCGGCATTCGAATCAGGATCTGTTTTTCTTGAACCGCATTCCCACAACAGCGGAAAATACTGAGCAGATCAGGCAAAGACGAGAAACCCCTTTCTCGTTTCGCCTCGGAGGAGAACCGTGTGCCACGGTCCTACCACCTTACCGGGGGTGAATCCTACTACGGTCGAAAGGCGAAGTGCAAGAGGTTTGCAAGAATTTTTTTTACATTTTTTTTACAAGGTCACTCTTGACGACTGAGGTTTTGGGATCCGGTGGTCGAATCCAAGGACGGGGTTGACAGCCTCGTACCCAGCATACGAGACTCTGTGCAGGAAACGGAGAACAGAGTTGGGTTGGCGAATGGGCTTTCGAAGTCGCCGGTTGCTTTCAGGGGCCATGAATTATAAGACGACGAATGCCTGCGTCAGGCGGCGCTGCTGGCCTGTTGTTGCGCGGCTCACGTGTTCCCGCAAATTCGTCCCGCTGGTTTTACTGCCCTTCCTGATGGCCGCGATTCCTCTCGCAAGCCGCACTAAAGAGAAGTTATCCTACGGCGAAGGCCTGATCGTCAACATACCCGTGCCTGAAGCGGAAGTAGTTCAGGTGGTTCAAGAGGTAGTGCAGAACGGCGTGATCAGGGGAACCAAGGAATACAACAAGGACCAATTTGTTGGAGGCGCAATCGCCGCCGATTCCTCCAATGTGTTTCCCGCCGGGGACCAGAAAGGGAAGGTTTTCTACAAAGTGCGTATGCACGCAATCGACCCGCGCAACTTCAAAGACAGCGGGGACGTGGGGACTCTGGTGGTGCGGTATGTAATCCAGCCACAGGGAGAGAAAAACACGGTCCTGCGTATCGACGCACTCTTTGAAGAAGACTTCCGCCATACGGTGCACCAATCCGACGGATCGGTGGAAAGCGCCGAATACAAAGATATTCGGGAGCACCTCGACCAGATTGAGCTCATGCAGAGGCAGAACCTGGAGGCCGAGCAAGAGCGCCAGGAACTATTGGCGAAGAAGAAGAATGGGGCAATACAGAGTAACGCAGTGCCCGCGGCGAGGCCTCCGGAGCCGGTACCGCCCGTCCCGCAGGCCATGCAGAGTACGGCGGATACGGCCGCGCCAGCTGCGGCGACCACGTCTCCGGAGCCGGCGCCGGCCCCATCGCCAACTGCGCAGACCTCCACGCAAAGTTTGGAACAGCACGTCAAGGATCTTCGCAGGCAGGTCGAACGTCTGGTGAAAGAACCCGGCGCGCCGCTCAAGTCCGCTCCCTTTCACACCGCCGGCACGCTGCAACTGTTGACTCCCGGCACGGAAGTTCTGATTCTGATTTCCACCCCTTACTGGTATGGAGTGGAGACGCACGACGGGCAGCACGGATGGATGCTGCGCGACCAGTTGGAGCTGACGCCGTGAAGCAGCGCACTCCAGCCTTCCGAATTTTCCGGCGACTGCTCGTGGTGGTGGGCGCGTTTCTCTGCTCGGCCGTGGGGCACGCGCAGGGCAGCGGATACGAACGCACTTTCCCGCAATCCAAAGCCGCGATTGAAAAAGCTCTGACGGGAATGCCAACTTCCGGACGCCTTCCCGTTCTCGACGGTTTCGCTATGTCGGCGGATCGTCCGCTGGAACGCTTTCAGCGCGGCTATTATCAATCCAAGTTTCAAGTCAGCGCCGCTCCCGGCGGCGGCTCAGTGGTGCGCGTGAGCGTGCAGGTTACGGCCTGGTACGCCGACCCGGTGGCAGCAAAATCGGGATATCAGTTATTGACTTCGAACGGCCGTCTTGAAACCGACGTGCTGGATCAACTGACGGATCAACTCGCGGCTGCAAGCCCGGCTCCGGCGCGTCCGAGTCCTCCCGCCACTGCAGTGGCGAAGCCGGCGGCTGCTCCGATCGCTTCGCCACCCCCTGCTTCAACCGACGCAACTATTTCAGCGCCGGTGCCCCGACTCCCAGAGGTCCGAGGCAATTACTCATCGTCTTTGGCCCAGGGTTTGGAGCAACAGAAGAGCGCTCCGCAGACCGGTGCTCAGAAACTTGAGGACAAAGATGGCGGTCCGTTGCAAACCGAGGCGAACAGCCTGGAGGAAATTCTCAAGAATCAGGCGCGCCCAAAAAATCTGGTGGCGGTGAAGAAGTCGGGCACACCCGTGGTGGCATCGGCGAGCCTGACCGCCAAGACTTTATTTCTGGCCAGTGCTCACGATGAGTTCGAGATGCTGGATTTTACCCGGGACTGGGTTCACGTGCGGATTTCCGGCTTGTCCCGGGGATGGATTTGGCGAAATAACCTGGAGATGCCCGACAGCGTCCCCGAGAACGATGTGGCCCCAACTGCGGCTGCCGTGCCCACGGCGGCGGAGACATTTCACGTCTCCCGGGAAGAGACCGCGCCGTTCCCGGGAGATTGGGCTCCGCTGCGCGGCATGAGGGTAAAAATTGTTTCGGTGGAAAACAACGATGAGCAAGCTAAGGATTCGGGGCCGGCGCTCCGGCTGGAATTCGCCAAGTCGGTGCTCGACAAAGATTATGCCGAACTGGCGCAGAAGCAGCAGGAACTGGCAGGTATCGTGGTAATCTTTGACTCCGTCGACGGTGGAATGATCGCCGCCACTTTTGCGACTTTGCAGCAATGGAAGGCGGGGACGTTGTCGGATGCCGCGCTGTGGCACCAATGTTTTTTTGATCCACCGGAAACTTTCAGCTCTCCCAGTTCTTCCGGCGGAGAGTAGCCGCGTGAGAGTAAGATCCTTGTTCAGCAGGTCTGTGTCGAGCAGGTCCGCCAATTCTGTTAGACTCACTCCCTAAGATTGTGGGAGGCTTCGATGCGCCCCTTATCTGCTGTTGCCTTTGCCCTCGCACTCTCAGTCTCAACCTCCGTTCATGCTCAAACCGCGGCATCGCAGGGAACTCCTCCGCAGACCGCACGCCAGGCGCTGATCGAAATGTTTTTTGGTCAAGCGCCCGACCATCTGGAAAAACATCTGCCCGATATCACGCGCCG
>PKVZ01000127.1:8377-16993 GCA_003131635.1 Acidobacteriaceae bacterium | reverse complement strand
CTTGGTTGACCGTGCTCAGTTCGAAACCGCCGGGTAGGTGCACTGTGCCGGCCAGCACGAAACGGTGACGAACGTCTTCGCCGGACGGTCCGTAGTCGCCGGGTCCGAAAGCATTCAGGAATCCGGCATTCGGTTGGCCACGCTTTTGGGGACAGACGCCATCCACATAGTCAAATAGCTCGCCCAGCAGGCATCCCCAGGTTTGCGCTTTGGAGAGTTGATAGTTCGCGACCAGATTGAAGCGGCGCGTGTTGCCTTGTAGATGCAACATGAAGCCGTTGTAGCTGGAACGGTTGTCGGACTCGAATACGTTGACATTGGGCACCACATTTGTCTGATCGGTGGCATAGTTTGGGTCTGCTGTGGAAATGAGCGGAGTGAATAGGTTGGTGCCGCCGGTATAGGGGAAGGCGCGGTAGCCGTGATTGCCTTGCTCGTGAACGTAATCGGCGCTCATCAGCCAATGTTGGTTGAAAGCGTGCTGCACGCCGCCGGTCGTATGAATGGCGTAGGGCGTTTTGTATGGGGAGCCGACTAGATTACCGGTAGCCCCGCTGCCGCCGGTCAGGCAGCCTGAGCCGAGGAGCGAATAAGTGCCGGGGCCTCCGGTAAGGCTGCACGTTCCAGTGCTGAAGTTCGAGTGGTTGACACCCTGGAATGCAGTTGCCCACCCGTTCTGCGCGAGATCGTCGTAGTAGATGCCAAAACCGGCGCGAATTACGGTCTTCCCGCTGGTTCCGGGCGAGTAAGCGACCCCAAGGCGTGGCGCGATTTGCTTATGGTAGTTACTCGGAACGCTGGGCACAGTCGGAATCTGCAACGCTTGCAGCGTTACATACGCGGGGTTCTCGGCTTCGCTTCGGTCGGAACCCATGAATAGCCCCCACGTCGTTTGATAACGTAAGCCGTAGTTGACCGTGAGCTGGTGCGAGACGCGCCAGGAATCCTCGGCGTAAAACGCGAGACGCTGAACATTCTGCGTGAATGTGCCGTCACCAGCGGGAGTGTAACTGCAGGTCGAGCCGTCACTAGCAGGGATGCCGGCACACTGCGGCGCGAAGGTCCCGAACACGCCGGGGTTCTGTATGTAATAGGTTGGATTATTGACGTACTTGGCCAGAGTCTCAGCCGTAGAGGCAAACGCCCCGCTGAGCACCGGTTCGTGAATGAAGTCGATGCCGAACTTAAATGCATGGTCGCCGACAACGTGGCTCAGGTCGTAGCGGAATTGGTATTTCTCCTGATTGCGCAGGTCGGGGAAAAGAGTAATGGGAGTGGCAAATTGGTTGTCGCCGAAAGTTTCGAAGCCGGAAATGGTTAGCGCCGTGGAACTGAAGGGGAAGGCCAGCGCGAAGCCGAGATCGGAGTTGCGAGTCTGGGTGAGATGCAACAAGCTGGCGTCGAGAACCAGATTGCCCAGCCAGGTTGACTGGAAAGTATAGGCATTGCTGAGCGCGACGTTCCAGTAATTGTTGTGTGTAGTGAGACCAGTGGATGGCAATGTACCCTGCTGCACCAGGGCGTTGTGGGTGATGTAGCTGTCTTCCGATGTGCGCAGGAACCAGGTCGATTTCGGCGATTCCGCCCAGTCGAAGCGCAGCGAACTGAGGTAGTCGCGAAAGGGAATCGGAACAGTGGCGGGGACGGCGATGGAAGGAATGCTGAAAATTAAATTCTCGGACGCTAATTGCGCGAGCGCGTTGAATTGGATAGTGCTGGCGGGGCTGTAGGCGATGCTCGCATCTTCGTGGACATTTTCGAATGAGGTGAAGAACCAGACTTTGTTTTTCGCGATGGGGCCGCCGAAGGTTCCAACATAGTTCTGGCGGGAGAACGGCTGCTTGGGATTTGGCGGCGGATTCTCGATGGGGAAGCGCGCGTTCAGTGCGGCCTGGCGGTCATAGAATGCGCCGCTCCCGTGCCAGTCGTTGGTGCCGCGCTTGGTGGTAATTACGACTGATCCGGCCGTGGTCCAACCCGTGTCGGCGTCTTCGTTGGAGGTGCGCACGGCGAATTCCTGAATGTCATCGGGGGAGAAGTTTTGCAGGAAGCCACCGATCCAGTCGTCGGAATTTTCGGCGCCGTCGACGGATAGCTCGTTGTTCAGGCCGGAGCTTCCGCCGGTGGAGACTGCGGTGATGCGGGCCTTGGTGGGGTCGGAAGGCTCGACGGGCTCGGTTCCCGGCACGAGGTAGGCAATGTTGGCGAAACTTCGCGCCGGGAGCGGCAGAGTTTCCAAGTCATGGGAGCCGACGACGCCTCCGCGCACCGCGCTTGAGGTGTCAAGCGCTTCGGTTGTGATGGAGGAAGAATTTTCCTGCACGTTGACGGTTTCCGGGGCCGCCGCGGGTTTCATCGTGACGGTAACATCGCGGACGGTGGCGACTGCGATTGAAACATCCGCCTGCGCCGGAGCGAAGCCTGCGGCAGTTATGGTGATGCGATAGTTACCGGGCTGTAGGTCATCGATGCGAAACTCGCCCCGGTCTTCGCTGACGGCTTCGCGTTGAATGGAGGAACCGGAAAGTTGCGCAACGATCTTAGCGGAGGGGATGCGGGCGCCGGTTGCGTCCTGCACCGTGCCGCGCAGGGATCCGCGCGGGTTCTGGGCGTGGAGAGTCGCGGTGAGCAGGGCGGCGGATAGGGTTAGAGTGCGAAAACAGTTTTTCATGTTTCGAGACAACAAGAGACTAGACTGCGGCGGCAGCTACTACCAGAGGTCGTAGGGTGGGCGGCGTCCTGATGTGAATGCTGATCGCCTCCCGAAGCGTTATGATATCCGCGTGTTTCCTGTCGCTCCTGTTGTCGTCGTTATAGCCTTCATCCTGTGGGTGCTCGCGGGGATGGTGATTGGTGCGCTCGGCGGATTGCTAGTTTCGCTCGCAACAAAGTGCGGTCAGCAAGGGATCATAAAGGACGCTTTCCTGGGATCATTCGGTTTTCTGGTTGGTTTCCTCGGCTGCGTATCTATGCCTTGGCCTAGAAACACCATCGTGGAACAGCTGGAGGGAGGCGGAACGGTGACAACGACCTTGAACATATATCAGCATCCTTACCGAGTCGCCATTGTGGTGGCCGTTCTTTTGCCGCTCCTGCATGAGCTGTATCGATCGAAGCGAGCGCGCACGAAACTGACTTAGATGATGGGCCGCCCGTACACGAGATTAGTCCGACCACCGCTGCGGCTTGCGGTCCCAGCGATGCTTTTTCAATTCGGCGAGCAAGCCGGCGTCGAGCGGGCCGGCGTCACTGGCGGCAACGTTCTGGCGTACGTGCTCCGGGTCGCGCATGCCTACGATAGTCGTGCTGACTGCGGGATGGGACAGGGTGAAGCGCAGGGACATTTCCGGCAGCGTCATGCCTGCGGGCACGATCTTCTTGAGCTTGTCGACGCGGTGAATCGTGTTCGCCAGATTTTCCGGCCCAAAGTAAAGCGCGCGCCAATCGTCTTTGGGGAAGCGGGTTTCGGGCGTCATCTTGCCGCCGAGGCTGCCTTCGTCGAGAGGGACGCGCGCGATCACGCCTATGTTGAGTTCCTGGCAGAGGGGAAACAGTTTGTCCTCGGGAGCCTGATCGAAGATGTTGTAGATCACCTGCACCACGTCGACTAATCCTGTGTGCAGAGCCTTGATGCCGTTTTCCGGCTCCCAGCGATTGAGACTGAGGCCGAAGTAGCGAATCCATCCGCCATCTTTTAATTTTTCAATCGTGGAGCGAAATTCGGGATCGTCGGTCCAACTGTCGTCCCAGACATGGAACTGGAGCAGGTCGATGGATTGGACGCGAAGTTTCTTGCGGATTTGATCAGCGTATTTGAAGACGTGGTCTGGGGAAAAGACGTCGAGATACTTATATGTCGGGAGTGCGGGCCACTTGTCGTTGGCGGGAGGGATTTTCGAAGCGGCGTAGAGGCGCTTTTTGTTGCGGGCCATGATTTCGCCGAGCAGGCCATCGCTTTTGCCCTCGCCATAGGCCCATGCGGTGTCGAAGAAGTTGCAGCCTGAATCGACTGAGAGTTGCAGGGAAGCGAGCGATTGCTGGTCGTCGGAGCCGCTCCATCCGCTCATGCCCCAGAGTCCATAGGCGATGTCGCTGACTTCAAAACCGGTGCGGCCAAGCTTGCGGTATTTCATTTGTCTTCTCGAGGATTGAATTATGAATACGCTGACATCGTAGCAGTTTTGGGGATGCAGGCTGAATTTGGGGAAAAAATCAAAACCTTTAACACGGGGGGGCACAGGGGAACACAGGGTAAAGCGGGCCAGTGGATTTTTCGATGGGAAGCATCGAGATTTTGCGGTCCAGCGTGGCTCTGGAAGTGTTTGAATGGGATTAGGTCATACAGTTTAGAGACTGTGGAGGTCCCCCTAATGAAATCCGAATATCCTGATCCCCGCCTCGTTCCTTATTCCGCGGAAGAGTTGAAAGCGCCATCATCTCGATTGTTGGATGAAAAAATATCAGATGATTCTGGCACGGAAGCGAAGGTGGATAGTGCGTTCGCGCCCGCGGGGTTGAAGAATCCGTTCTGGAAGTAGAAGTAGCGGTGAGCATTCCCCGGCGCCACTATGATCGCCTATAGCTGCTGCAAGCGACACCAGGGTCCCTCGCTGCGCTCGGGATGACATGAGGGTAGTGGGACAATGACATCCGCGGAATTGCGAAAAGTCTAGCGCAGGATGGGCAGGCAGAGGCATGGGCGAAGCGCGAACGGCAATGCGGACATTTCCTGCAGCGCGGGGTGGAGTTGCGCGTCGCGGCAGGGTTCGAGCGTGATCACAAAGGGAAGCGCGCTCTTCTCGAAGCCAGGTTTTTGCAGTATGGCATCGATGTTGAGTTGATGAGCCGATAGGATCGCGGCCAGACGCGCGATGATGCCAGGCTGATCTTTCACCACAAATCTGAGATACCAGGGTGTTTCAAAGTCGCAGCTGATGGTTGGCGACGCGAGTTGGAGTGGGCGGTGCGGGCGCGCTCCCGCCGAAGGACTTTCCGCAATAAACATCAAGTCTGAAACCACTGCGACGGCGGTGGGATCTCCGCCCGCGCCTGCGCCCAGGAAAGCTACATCGCCGCCATATTCTCCCGAAGTCAAAACCAGATTCAGATTTTTCTGCACGCGTCCGAAGGGCGAAGATGCGGGGACGAGGCTGGGTCCGACCTCGGCGAACAGGGTTGTCTGTTTCAAATCCGCGCGCGAGATTTGCCGGATGGTGCAGCCCAATTCGGCGGAGTAATCGAAATCGAATGCCTCAATGGCGCGAATGGTGCGGGCGCGAATGTCTGCCGGGGAAACGCGGACTTGCAGACCGGCTAGCGCGAGGATGGAAAGTTTCGCGCGGGCATCACCTCCGTCGAGATCTTCGCTGGCGTCGGCTTCGGCATAGCCGCGGGCTTGAGCTTCTTCGAGAGCCTCGCTGAAGGGAATGCGATCGGTCTCAATGCGGCTGAGAATGTAATTGCAGGTGCCGTTGAGAATGCCGGCGATGCCGTGCAGTCGGTCTCCGGAGAGCCCGGTGCGGAGCGCGGGGAGAACGGGCACGCCGCCCGCGACGGATGCGCCAAACGCGAGGCGGCAACCGTTCGCGCTGGCGAGCTGAAGCAAGTCAGGGCCATGGCGGGCGATGAGTTGCTTGTTGGCGGTCACTACCGACTTGCCGGCGTTCAAGGCGCTTCGTACGAGTTCCTCCGCGGGCGTTAAGCCTCCGATCAGCTCGATGATGATGTCGGCGTCGGAGTTTAGAACTGCGTGGAAGTCGTCGGTCCAAATTACGTGACTAGGAACCCAGGGCTGCTTTTTGCGCTCGAAATTGCGATTGCAGATGTAGGTGAGGCGGAGCAGGCTGTCGCCGTCNNCGCAGAGAATTTTGGCCACGGCGCGGCCGACGGTTCCGAAGCCCACGAGGGCGACGCGGCGCGCGGGAGGACGATCCCGTGAAACGGGGGTGGGACTGGCGTTCGATGAGTGCTCTGGCGGAGTCTTGTGCAATGCCTGCTCTTGAAATCGAAGCTTAGTTTTACCATACGCGGACTGCGGCTACACGAGGGAAAGGGAAGCAGGCAGCGCGTGGGGAGGTAGTAGATTCGGGTGGCGACCAGGCGCTTGGTGACGAAACGGGCCGGGGGCGCGCGAATGCTATCGCGATGCTACACTTATTGACCTGCTGCACCGCGACAGTGAACGGTGACCTACATCGCTGACAGCAGTTCTCCCCCGGAGTACAGAGGTCAAGGTAACGAGCTAAGAATGGTGCGCGGATTAGTGCGTTTAGTGACGAACATCCGAGAGAGGAGAAAAGAACATGAAATCCCTCATGACAACTTTGCCGAAATTGCTGGTGTTGGGCCTGTTTCTGGCCTTGGCCCCGGCCGCTCTGGCCAGCAACAAATGGTACGTAGACGGGGTGACCGGCAATGACGGCAACAACTGCAAGTCATTGAAGCACGCCTGCAAGACCATCGGGCATGCTATTTCACTGGCTTCATCGGGGGATTCGGTCCTGGTGGATGCCGCGACCTATACGGAGAACCTCACCATTGGCATCAACCTGACGGTTCTTGGCGCCAACGCCGGCACGACCATTATTGATGGTGGGGCGGTCAACACGGTGATCACAATTTCCGGAACAGCCCAGGTCACTCTTTCAGGACTGACCATCCGCAACGGCTATAACCAAAACTACGGCGGGGGTATCGTCAACTTTGGGACACTGACAATCAACAACAGTATTATCACCGCCAATAGTGCTAACCTGGGCGGCGGCGGGATCGAAAACTTCACCACGCTGACGATCAACCACAGCACCATCACAGGGAGCAATCTTTCCGATCAGTACGGCTCCGGCGGCGCCATTCTGAATTGGGCTGTGCTGACGATCAACCAAAGCACCATCAGCGGGAATAGCGCTGGCGATGGCGGAGGTATCTATAGTGGTTGCTGTTTGACGGGCACTGTAATGACGATCAACGACAGCACCATCAGCGGGAATAGCGGCACATGGGGTGGCGGCATCGCAATCATCGGCGGCACCGGGGCAATCAACAACAGCACGATCACTGGAAACAGCGCGACGGACGGCGGCGGCGCCGTCATAAACTACGGCGCGCTCACGATCAACAACGGCACCATCAGCGGGAATAGCTCAGCATCGGGCGGCGGCATCGAGCAGCCGCCTGGCGCCTCAGCGATCTTTCAGAACAGCATCATCGCGAGCAACTCTGGTGGAAACTGTCTCGGAGGTACGATAAGTTCCGACGGTTACAACCTGAGCAGCGACGATACCTGCGATTTCAGTAACACTGGCGATATGAACAACACAAATCCCCAACTCGGAACGTTAAAGAACAACGGCGGCCCGACCCAGACGATATCTGAGCTCCCAGGGAGCCTGACGATTGACGCCGGCAACCCGGGTGGCTGCGCCGATGGCAATGGCAACCCTCTGACGACCGACCAACGCGGCTTCCCACGTCCGGGAAAGAATAAGGTTGACAAGCGCTGCGACATGGGCGCGTTCGAACGGCAGAGCGATTGAAGCGAAGCGCCGACCTGACCCCGAAATGAAGGCCGCCTGACCGCTGGGCGGCCTTTCCTTTGCTCCGCACTGACTTTTTGGCCTGACTGTTGCAATCAGGCCGCGCTCATCACACCGGGCTGGTTTCGGATTCCGGCGGATGATTGGCCAACCGGAGGCTGACCGCTGTGGCGGGCGGCTTGCCGCGCAGAAGGAGCATCAAAGTTGGTAAGATGATGCGATCCCGCCGCAACCAAGGCCAATGCCTTTCTGCGAGGAATCAGAAGCGGAACCTTTACTCACGGCGCCTCTCGCCTCTTCATGCCGAGCGCTACGGTCCGCCACCACGCCCGGATATGGGAGGAGAATGGATGACAGGAAAGTTCGCGACCGCCAGTGCGCTGAGGTTGCTGGTTTTTACAATTTTGTTAGCGGGGCATGGATTCGCCCAAGCGCCCGTTACCGGTGACCCTCAGGCTGCAAGCCCTGCGGCGCAACCGCCAGCGGCACAGCAACCCGCGGCCCAGCAGCCGGCGGCAACGCAGCCAGCGGCAGCGCAAACTTCCGGCGATCAGGAAGCTTCCGCTCAGGAATCTTTGCGGAGAAAGAAGCCAAAGGATTACAAGAACTGGAATTACAACGTCGGCTTCGGCGCCAATTTAGACAGCGGCACGACCAAGACATTCGTGAGAGGCGGCGGCGGCGTGGCCACGGCCGGCGTGGCGCGCAATGCGAATAAATATCTTGGCCTGCGCGCGGATTTTATTTTTGAAGATCTTCCGCTACGCGATATCAGTCTGGTGCTGGCGTCGGCAGGGAGTGCGTCGAGCTATCTTTTCGCGCTCACCGTCGACCCGGTTATCAACGTTCCTGTCACCAAGCTATGGGGAGGATATGTTCTGTTTGGACCGGGCTACTACCATCGTTTCGGAACCTTGAGTTCGGAGACGGCCGTTCCGGGTTCGCCCTGCAATGTGTTTTTTCAATGGTGGAGCGGGTGCGGGAACACCAGCATTCGTTTGAGCGGCAGTTTTGTCACCGCCAATCAAAACGAATTTGGCTACAACGTTGGTGGAGGCGTGACGCGGAAGGTGCCGAGCGG
>PKVZ01000127.1:0-8278 GCA_003131635.1 Acidobacteriaceae bacterium | reverse complement strand
GGGGCGAGTGAACATACGGGATCGGTTACCGTGGCGTCTCCGGTGAGGAGCAGCGCCTGGCAGCGGCATCCTCCGAAATCCTCGGTGCGGCGGTCGCATGTGCGGCACGGTTCCGGCATCCACTCTTCTCCGCGAAAGCGTTGGAACGAGGAAGAATCCCGCCAGATCGACTCCAGAGTTTGCACACGAACATTTCCGAAGGTGAGGCCAGGAATAATTTCGGCGGCGTGGCAGGGAAGAACCTTGCCTGAGGGATTGATGAGCATCAATCTACGGCCCCATCCGCCCATGCAGGCTTTGGGAAAGCGGGCGTAGTAGTCGGGGACGACGGAATCGATGCGGATGCGTCCGGCGAGGCGTTTTTCGGCGGCGGCGACGGTTTCGACAGCCTTCTCAAGTTGTGCCCGCGTAGGCAGCAGGGCGGCGCGATTGCGCAATGCCCATCCATAATATTGCGTGTGGGCAATCTCCATGCGCTCGGGTGCGAGTTGCTCGATGAACGAGATCATCTCTTCGAGGTGATCGATGTTCTGGCGATGGATGACAAGGTTTACGGTGAATGCGATTTTGTGGCGGCAAATGATGCGCGAGAGGTCGATTTTGTGCGCATGCGCTTTGGTGCCGGCAATCCAGTTGGCCGCGGCCTCGCGCGAATCCTGAAAGCTGATCTGGATGTGATCGAGACCGGCCTCGACCAGTGCCTGCAGGCGTGTTTCCGCAAGGCCGATGCCGGACGTTATCAGATTGGTATAGAGGCCCGCGGCGCGCGCTGCAGCGATGAGTTCGGTGAGATCGGGACGCGCCAGCGGTTCGCCGCCGGTGAAGTGCGCGTGCAGCATCCCCAGCTTGCCGGCCTGCTGGAAAATATCGATCCACTCCGCGGTGGAAAGCTCCGAAGTCACTGCAGCCAGTTCCAGCGGATTGGAGCAGTAGACGCAGTGCAGCGGGCAGCGGTGCGTGAGTTCGGCGATGAGGGCTAGAGGATTGGGAATCATTATTAACGCCGGCGAAAGGCCGGACGATTTTGCTTACATTATATGCTTGACTGGCGATGTTACCCTGGGTAACAATTGGGCAGATGTACGCGGTCGTAACCACAAAGTCTTTCGCGCGAGCACTGTCCCGGCTTCCGGTGAGCTGGCAGAGGCGGATCGTAGAGAAGATCAAAGAAGTGGCCACCGATCCCTATGCGAGGCATAACAACGTAACGAAGCTTCAGGGGCGTGATGGGTACAGGCTGAGAATTGGCGGTTGGCGCGTCATTTACGAGTTGCATGATGACCGTCTTGAATTGTGGGCTTTGGAGGTAGGCGCAAGAGGAGGAATTTATTGATGCGTATCGAAACCATTACCCGCAAGGGCAGGGAATTCGCGGTGATTCCGGTGAAGCACTTAGAGAAGCTGATGGAAGATGCGGAGATGCTTGCCGACGTGAAGGCCTACGATGCCGCAAAGGGGCGTCTTGAGAATGACGATGACGAACTCGTACCACTGGAGATTACCGAGCGCAGATTGAATGGAGAGGCCGCGCTGCGTATTTGGCGCGAGTACCGCAAGCTTACTCAGGAGCAACTGGCGAAGAAAGCGAAAGTGTCGCGTGCGCTGATTGCGGCGATTGAGACCAAGCGCAAAGCCGGATCTGTCAGTTCGTGGAAGAAGCTGGGCGCTGCGTTGGATGTGGGCTGGGAGCAACTGGCATAGATTCTCCAAGCCGTGGTTAAAAGGTTAAGATTTAGCGGAGGTAGGAGCATGGCAGTTCTGGACTGGTCGCAATGCCCAGCGGTGGAAAGCGTGCCGGGAAGACTAAGCGGCGCGTGGGTGTTTCGCGACACCCGACTGCCCGTATCCACAGTGTTCGAAAACCTCGAAGCTGGCGCGACTGTAGACGAGATTACGGAATGGTTTGACATCTCGAAAGAGCAGGTGATCGAGGTCTTGCAGTTCGCCGCTCGCAGCCTTGCAGCACCGGTTCCCGCACAGCCGGTGAGCGCCTCGTCCCAAGATGCTCATTCTCTTTGACCATGGCGTGCCAGCCCCACTGGTCCCGTATCTGATCGGCCACGCCGTCGTCAAAGCAAGGGGCCGCGGATGGGACAGGCTTTCCAACGACGATCTGCTTGCCGAAGCGGAGCGGGCTGGGTTCGACGTTTTTCTTACCGCTGACAAAAATATTCGACACCAGCAGCAGAATCTTGCGGGCCGCAAAATAGCTGTCGTGGCGCTGAGCACGCCGCAATGGCCGCTGGTCCGATTGCATACGGCAGAAATTGCGGCGGCGGTAAACGCGGCGAAGCCTGGGAGCTATGCCGAAGTTCAGATCCCGGGTGGGGTCGGGGGTCAAGTCAGGCACCCTTAATAATCCACAATCCGCTTGTGGCGGAGTTGCTCCAGAAACTGGCTGATGTCGGAGCGGATCTTGGCGGGATCGGCATCTGCGAACTGGGACTGCAATTCTTTAAGGATCTCGCCGAACGTGCACTGGCCGTCGCAGCGTTCGAGCACTTGACGTCCTGTGCCTTGCAGTTTGATTGCGCCTTCGGGGAACAGGACTACGCGTTCTTCGGTGCCGGGCTTGCCTTCTGCTCCCCATCGGCATCCCGCGGCTAGGCGCGGCTGACTGGAATCTTCGGGGGGCGTCATGATCGATGACCGGGAGCAAAAAGCAGGTCCCTCGACTTCGCATTGCGATTGAGAAAGCCAATCGCAATGCTGCGCTCGGGATGAGAAAGTTTTGGCATGCTAACTGGCCTCGATGCGAAATGCGCCGGGGGGTGGCCATCCGGGTTGCACGTAGGCGAAGTAGAGGGCGTCAAGTTGCGCCCATAGAATGTCGCATTTATCGCGCAGGGCCTGGATTGCGGACTCTTGCTCGGCGCGGGTTTTCGCATTGTCGTAGACATAGTTGACGGCGAACAGCGCATCTTCCGGAGCTTGATAGAGCCTGGCTTCGAAGTAATCGAGGCCGCCCGAGAGCCAGGGATAGTACTGCCGAAGTTTTTCCACTCGCAGAGTAATGAGCTTGGCGGAAAATAATTCCGTAAGCGAGGAAGCGACCGCTTCCAGCAAAGATCGATTGCGAACGATATTCAGATATTCGTTGACTGCGAAGCGGGTGGCGGGAAGAATGCCTTGGCCGGCGCGAACCTGTGCGGGATCGAGTCCGGTCGCTTCCGCCAGCTTGACCCAGCGCTTGATGCCGCCTTCGCTGGTGGCGTCGCCATCGTGATCGACCACGCGCTTGCGCCAGGCGCGCCGGAAGACCGGATCGGGACCGCGCGAAAGAATGATCGAATCTTTAATAGGGATGATGCTTTGATAGTAATAACGGTTCAGCGCCCAGGCCTGGAGCTGCCCGCGGCTGAGCTTGCCTTCGTGCATCAGCAGATGAAAAGGATGCTTGTGGTGATAACGCTCCTCGCCCGTGGCTTGAAATTGCGTGCGTAACTCTTCGAGCGAAAGCAGGGGTGCGGCTTGCGCTGTGGTTTGAGATTCTACAGATCGAACTGACATCCATCCTCCGCGATTTCCCAGCCCGCGCCCCGCACCTGGCGATATTGAGGACTCGACTCGTCCAGCATGGGATTGGTGTTGTTGATATGTAGGAATATTTTACGCGGGCGACGCACTCCCGCCAACTTGATCAAAGTATTTTCGACCGCGACGTGGCCCATCTGCGCGGCAGTCTGTCCACTGCCTTGCACGCGGATGAGTTCGTCGTCGCTCCAGAAGGTGCCATCGAAGAGCAGAACGCCGCAGGAATCGAGTTGTTCGAGTAGCGCGTCGTCTATTTGAGGGACCGCTGGCATGTAGGCCAGTCGCGGGCTGCACGTGGAATGGATGATGAATCCGAGGGAAGCTTCGCCGGGTGAGAGTTGCGATTGCCGGCGCGGAGTGATGTAGGCGGGATAGTGCGAACTGAGCGACCACGGCCGGCAGCGAAGACCAGAGTCTTCGCCTTGCGCGTTGCGCACAGAAAATTCTTTTCCGGATTCGAAGTCAGTCCATATCGTTTGATCCGGAATTCTTTGCAACATGCCGAACATGGAATTATCCTCGCGAAGAATGCGGCGAACGGAGGCAGTGGCGTGAACGCGAAGAGGTTGCAGTTCGCGCAGCAGAAGCAGTCCGAGAACATGGTCGAGATCGGCGTTGGCGAGTGCGATGCCCGCGATGGGCGACTGACGCATGCCTTGCCGCGGATGCAACTCGGGGGTGGCTTCGATCTGCGTGCGCAGGTCGGGAGACGCGCCCAGCAAGAACCACGAGCGGGAATCCTGGGTGAGGGCGACTTGAGTTTGCGTGCGCGGCTTGCCGCGAAATGTACCAACTCTTACGGCGCGGCAATTCGTACAGGCGCAATTCCATTGCGGAAACGCGCCGCCGGCCGCTGAACCAAGTATCTTTACTTGCATCTCTCGTGAGTTTACAGCTTGAGGTTGATGCGGGGAGTGATTTCGCTGGGAATCTGCGAGGAAATAACCACGAAGGACACTAAGTCACACGAAGGAAATCTAATGGAAAATACATGCTTGAGGGCGACTGAGGATGACAGAACTTGCAACTTTTAAGCGATCCGAGTGCGGAAAGTGTGAAAGATCCTGCATGCGAGAAGAGAATATGTACTTCTGAGCAGGTTTCCGCTTGCCTTCAGTGCGATTTCGCTTCATACTGCAGATGGCCCGTTTTATGCGGGTTCCAGCCCTCCCCCGCCCTCCCCGGTTTTTCCTCAATGAAGCTTGGAGACTAGATCTAACTCCGGCCCGCGGCGGCGGCGCAGCGTAGAGGGTCTACATCCCAAAGGGTGACGTCGGTGGAAAGATTTTCGACTCCCACTTCGCCCGCCATTTCCGTGCCCGGCTTGCCGCACCACACGATGCGGAATTGAGCTTTCGTGCCCTCGTACAAAACATCGACCACGTCTCCGGGTTTCAGGCGGGCGTCCACACATTGAAGAGTCGCGCCACGGCCGCTGATGTTGCGCAGACTTGCGGGCTGAGTGAACGGACGGGAAAAACTGTCCATCCCCCAGATTTGTACGGGAAGATCAACGAACACACGGGACTGGCGGCGACGATCCATACGATGCTCCTTGAGATTTCTTAAAGGGGGTCAGAGGATCGTAGGCGGGCTTGGCGAGCAAACAAAGGTAACGACGGTCACACTGTGAAGAGTGTCGAAAGTTTGCCGGGCGGCGTGGGAGGGCTAGTTCTGGGCCAACTTCTGCCGGTTAGTCCATATCTCCGAGGGAGCAGGCGCCAGGACCGCGAGGATCGCCGCAGGAGCCGCAACCACCTGTAGGGGAGGCCGCGCCCGTCGAGCTTTTCGCGGCGACGGCAAAAACGCTGAGCTGCGGACTCAACTTTCCGCTTTGACACTTGGGGCACTTCGCCTTGTCGCGGCCGAAGATCAAGGTTTCGAATTCGTGCTGACATTCCTGACAGACATATTCAAAAATCGGCATTGGATGGCTCCCGTGCAGCGCACTGCTCCTATTAGAATCGTTTTGTGGGAACTTCGCAAACGGATGCGATGACGCTTGCAATCTCCAACTCCAGAAACCAAGTTCGAGGACGGTCTGACTGACAAGCCGCGAGGGTTCGTGTGCACTAAGTTCCGGCCACGCTCGCGGTTGCGGGGCGGGCACGTGCAGACTCTGGCTGCATTTTTTCTGTCGCGCCGAATCAAGCTGCCGCCTGCGGAACAGCGACTGATCGAGGTGGAACCGGGCGTTCCCGTTCTATGCCACTGTCACTGGCAGACGGAGCGGAGCAGTGCGCTGACGCTGATCATCGTGCACGGGCTGGAAGGATCGAGCGAGTCGCAATACATGTTGGGAATCGCGCGGAATGGGTTGGCGGCGGGGATGAACGTGGTGCGCATGAACCAGCGCAACTGCGGCGGCATGGACCATTGTGCGCCTACGCTTTACAACTCCGGCCGCTCCGCGGATGTGGCGGCAGTGGCGAGAAATATTGTGGAGCGCGACGGAGTTCGAGGTTTCGTGCTCATCGGGTTTTCCATGGGCGGAAATCTGGTTCTGAAACTGGCGGGGGAGTGGGGCAGTGAGGGTCCAGCGGAATTTCGTGGAGTTGCGGCGGTTTGTCCGGCAGTGAATCTGGCGGTTGGGGCTGATGCGTTGCACGAGCCCGCCAACCGGATTTACGAATATTATTTCCTGCTGCAGTTATTCTGGCGATTTCGACGCAAGACGCGGTTGTTTCCCGAGATGTTTGACGCATCGCGGCTGCGCGGAATAAAAAGCTTGCGCGACTTCGACGAACGCGTGACCGCGTACTATTGCGGCTTTACTGGGGCGGATGATTACTACGATCGCGCAGCCGCGACTCATGTAGTGGATCGGATTGCGCGTCCTACGCTGGTGATCCACGCCGCCAATGATCCTTTCATACGCATTTTGCCGGAGACGCGGCAGAAGCTTCTCTCCAATCGCAACATCATCTACAACGAGAGCGAGGACGGCGGGCACTGCGGGTTCGTGGGCGAGCGCGAAAATTCTTCGAACTACGATGGGCGGTGGGCAGAGCGGGAGGTGGTGGAGTTCGCGAAACAGTTTCAGTAGGGCGGGCAAGGACACTGGTGACGCATGCGAGAACCAAGGTCCCTCGCTGCGCTCGGGATGACATACTCTCAATTTGCGCGGGCGGGGCTTCGAAACCAGGCCAGAATTTCAGCGCCGTGTCCCTTCAGCCGCGTTCGCAGAAAGGCGAGGAGGAGCATGGCGAGGAAAATTACGAGCAAGCCAGCCGATGCGGTCCGGATGCTGACGCTGTGTTTGGGAAGGATTGAAACCCGACCGTAAACGAATTCGATGTGTACCCAATAGACCAGAAGAGAAGCTTGCCCTAACTGAATGAGAGGGCTGAAGCCCCATTGTCCTGCACCCCAGCGGCACCAGGCATAACTTGCGGTGAGAATCATCAGCAGCATGCCGACCCGCAGCAAAAAAAAGTCCGGGCTGGTGTGCCAGTAATCGTAGACCGCGTAGAGTTGCCGCGGCTGCGCATCGAACCAGCGAGCGACCGCGATCAACACCAAGCCTGCGGCTCCCATGCTAAAGAAAGTTGAGACTTCGCGCCGGCGGCCGCTCTGGCTCTGCAAAATAAATCCAGCGGAAAGGCCGGCGAAGGCGAAAGCCGTCCAGGGAAAAATTGGGAAGACCCAGGCCTGCGGCGTGCCCAGATTGTGGACTCCGTCGAGGTAGGATTCCAGCGGCCAGGGCAGCCAGCGCGGGCGCCAGGAGTTCCAGATTAATGGCGTGAGCAGGGAAATGAGCAGCGCGGCCCCGGCCGACGCAAGAACCAATGCGGACCTGGCATGCTGGCCTCTCTCGACCGACAGCACGATCCAGCACAGCAGGCCCATGAGCATCATCGAGAGGCCGATGGTATTGAGGATATCCACGCGCAGCAGATCGCTGAGCGGCGCCCAGCCCCAGGCGATGACGTATTCCTGCAGACGGAAGAGCAGGCCGAAGGCAAAAATTTCCGCACCACGGCGGATGGTGGCGCGGGCGATTTGCGCGGGGAGCAGGTTTCTGGTTCGCAGCTTTTCGGTTACCAGGGCGAACGAAATTCCCGCTAGAAATAAAAATAAGGGAGCAGGAAACGTTCCTCCGAGTTGCGAGTACATGAAGAACTTACTTTGGCGCAAGCTGGGGCTGAGCCAGGAGTCGTAGCAATGGGTCTGGAACATCAGGACGCAGGCCAAGCCACGCATCCAGTCGATGTAGGCCAGCCGGGATGGAGAGGCAGAGGTCAATGCGACACCGCATGATACTCCACCGCGAGCTGGTTACAAATTGTGGTCGAGCGCGCTACACGCGACGAGGACGATCCACATGCCGGGCATGGCGCTTTCGATTGGTGGGATCAGGGTGGTGCCGGCGGAAAAATTATCCCTTCTCGCTCTTACGGTTTTCTGCGCTCACCACCGTGCCAGGATCCGGGCAACTGATTTTCATCTCAGCCAGCCATTTCTCGTCGGATGGGGTTAGCCGTTCGTCAAAGCCTTGTCCTGGTCGCGGTGCGCTCCATTTCAGCAAGCTCCATCGGCAAGCTGGGCAGGTCAAGGCGATTTGTGAGGAACTTTGGCAAGATGGAATATGTCCATACGGATTTGACTTGTCTGGCATAGCGTCCCGCCTTTCGAAGCATGAGTGGTTCCATTACGACACGGAGCCAGTTCATATATAAGGATGGCGGAAGCCAGACAGGAGACGTACAGCGAAGTATGGATTGCTCGCGCTAAAGTCCTCTAG
>PKVZ01000187.1:17160-17285 GCA_003131635.1 Acidobacteriaceae bacterium | reverse complement strand
TCGAGTTCTTGGAGAAGAAGGTCCAGACCAAGGACGAGGTCCTGGCTGAGCTGATGGCTGAGCACATCGCGCTAAAAAAAAGTCTTGGGGAACTCTAACCGGCATCTGGGTGCCGCATGATGTGC
>PKVZ01000187.1:0-17016 GCA_003131635.1 Acidobacteriaceae bacterium | reverse complement strand
TCGCGCAAGGGAACCGGTTTCGAGCAGCCGCTGCAGCCGCACCAGCATTGGCATATCGACATTTCCTACATCAACCTGTGCGGCACCTTCTATTACTTGTGCAGCGTTCTGGATGGGTTCAGTCGTTTCCTCGTGCATTGGGATCTGCGTGAGTCCATGCGAGAAGCTGATGTCGAAGTGATCCTGCAGCGAGCCAAGGAGAAGTACCCGGAAGCGAAGCCGCGAATCATCTCCGACAATGGCCCGCAGTTCATTGCTCGCGACTTCAAGGAGTTCATTCGCATCTCGGGCATGACGCACGTCCGAACCTCCCCCTACTATCCGCAGTCGAACGGCAAGATTGAGCGCTGGCACAAATCGCTGAAGAGCGAGTGTATCCGGCCCGGAACGCCGCTGTCGCTAGAAGATGCGCGTCGTCTGGTCGAGGGCTACGTCGAGCGTTACAACAACGTTCGCCTGAACAGTGCCATCGGCTACATCGCGCCGAACGACGTGTTGGCAGGGAGTCAGCAGGAGATCCACGCAGAACGCGACCGCAAGCTGGAAGCCGCCAGAAAGCAACGCCAGAGTCGCCGCAAGCAAGCCGCGTGAAGAGCGAAGCGGCGATGCGATGAACTCAACTTCAGGTATTGCTGCGGGCCTTTCTATTTTGGGCCGATTGTGGCAACATTCGAGACCACTGCACCTGTCCAAAAGGGCATGAGAGTCACCCCTTTGAGATCGAGGTTGGCCTCAGCTTGGCTGACGCCTTTTCCCGTGAACTGAGCTTGAAGTGTATATTGCCTGGTCGGATCAGGCTTGAAATCCTCGACTTGCCCGGAGGCGTACCAAGGCCGACTCCCAAAAACGTCTAGTGGAAGCATGAAGGATGCGCCGCTCGGCAAGGGGACGATAAGGGTGTCGATCCGGCCGCCAATCACTCCCACCGGTTCGGCTAATCTAGCTCGGTGCTCTACGCCGTGTGCGTCCTTTAACAACAAGGTGATAGCCGTTGGGTACTGCCGCATACCGTTCGCCTCCATCGTCCCTAGGTTAAGGACCACATCCTTCACGGCAATATTCCTCACTTCGAGCGTCCCGCGACCCGGTGAAAGGCAAAGTGCAATTCCAGTCATGGGAGCGCCGCATTCGCCGGCGTCCTTGAGAGTATCTCCCACTACGCCTCCAAACCATGCAACCTTCTTGACGAAGCTGTTGTAGATCTTGGCGAAGAGCTGTTGATTGTGTTCACCCCACAATTCTGGTTCGGGGGTGAGGTCCAGGATGACGAGAGGTTCCATAACCCTCCGAAAACTCTCATAGGCATTGAATAGATCGACAGCCTCAGGAGTGGAGAGCCGACGATAGTGTGTGATCTCCGCTTTGGCTTTTTGAACGCGAGTTCCCAAATCCTCGAGCCCTATCTTGCAAGTATCACGTAACGCTGCCGTCGTCGCGTCTTCGCAGCGGATGCCGGGTGCAAGTTGCTGATAGTGGTCGAGCGCCTCGCTGGCTGCATTCAGCAGAGAATCGATGTCTGGCCGCGGCTGAACCTGACCATAGATGGGGATGGCAAATGCGAATAGCAACAATGCGGGGAACGGCCGGTGTAGTTTCATATTCCTCGCTCCTAAGCGCTTACACCATTATGCGCGAATCATGGCCGACTCGGGATCAATCCCACGGCTGTGCAGCCGAATAGTTCGAGGGCCGTGAATAACTGTTGCAAGCAGCGATTACACCGACGGTTCGGGTCTGCCCCGATCTCGGGTTTTTGGCGGAATAAAGGGGCACACCCCGATGTTGAGAACAGCATGGAACGGCGGGGCTACAATGAACCTGCCGGGCGAAACGGAAGCGGGCACTGCGAGGACGCAACCATGCCGAGGGATAACCGGGCGGGCTCATCGAGCCGATGTTTAGCAGCGCGGGAGTGAATCCTCTCGCGCTGCCCGCTGGCAACAGAAAAAGTCATCGGACGATAGACCCCATGCCTTGNNAAATCCCCGCCCCGCAGGGGCGGACTCTACACTAACGGAGAACGTCGCTTCTCCATTTCAGGCTGAGCCAGCACATTACCACATTTGTGGTAGACCCATAACACAAGCTTGGCTTCCCTCCGAGCGCACCCAGCAATTCTCCAAAACAAACAGACCCTTGTGACATCCAACCTTGTCATCCACAGCCCCAACAGCCGATGATGCTGGCGGAGGCAATACGCGAGTCCGATTTATCTCTCGCTCAGGGGGCTAACTCCTTTATTTCACAGATTTTGATACCTAAGTCCTTTAGACCTTCAGATTTAGGAGGAAAATCCTGCTAACCCGATGATTCCAAACGGAGGCGAGGGGGTGGGGTACCCCCAGTAACACAATGGTAAACAGCCACTTCCCCAAACCGGAAAGCCGTAAGGTCGGAGTATGAATGATGCTTAAGAAAGAGCCTTTCGCCCGGTCGATCCATCCCCGGTCGATCCATCCCGGCTCGATCAATCCCGTTCGATCAATCAGAGATCCGACCGGCGTCAGAGCGAAGGACGGCCTTCCGCGGCTGACTCGGACTAAGGAGGACCTCAGTCCTCCAATTTAGGAGACTATGCCTTGGCGGAAGCGAACTCTGTGAAGACCATTACAGTTGCAAGTGATGCGATAGGGGCCTATCTACCCCTCTTCACGGTTGGCTCGCATCGCGCTTAAGCTTCGGCGTCAGCTTCCGTATAACAAACTCCTGCAGCAGATTGCTGATCGCACTTGAGCCAATCCCGATCGCTGTGTTATCGAAAGTTAATGCCGCGCTGTCCCGATCGATCGCCGGATAGTAAAGGTTTGAAATACCCCCCGCAGCCAGGCTTCCAAGAATCCCTGAGTAATTTGGCTGCCAATGCCCATTGTCGCCCTTGCAAATCACCGACATGCCAATGGCATACAGAAATCGTGATTGCGTGCTTCCCGTTCCTTTGTAGAAATAACGCGGATCTTGTTTCAGCAGCGACGGAAGAATGGCCCCTCCAATGAACGTGCCCGTAACCGTATCGGCATAGTTGGCCCCGAAGCGCTTGGCATAACCCTCCGCCCCTTGCCCATATTCGAAGAAGTGATTTTGCGCCTGCTCCACTCCCGCAGTCCCTCCCACCACCAGGAACGTAAATGGATCCACCACCGTCCTCATGGCCAGCTTGAATTTCTGTTTCGCAGTCAGCGGCGCTGCATGCGGAACATAGCTGACATAGAAATTCGGAATTATTCCCAGCACGCGCTGCTTTTCTTCAATCTTCAGCTGTTGCTCTGCCACTTCGGCCACCTCCGCCCGTGAGAGTCCAACCTGCACTTCGGTGATCGCGGCCGCAACCTCCAGAGCCATCGGCGGGAGCCTCTCAATCTCCCCCGGATACAAGGTGCCTGAGAATGTTCGCGTGGCGAAGCCCGTTGCAGTGACCGTAAGCTGGAACGCTCCCGGAGCGATGTCAGCAAACGAGAATCCTCCATCGCCGCCCGATAGCACCTCTTGCTTTGGCGATTGATTTGTTCCAGGGGGATCTGCCCGGCTAAGCCTGACCTGGGCTCCCGCTACCACCGCTCCGCTCGGATCAACCACTGTCCCGCTAACGCTCCCGGACGTTCTCTGATCGGCCGGTTGCTCGCCAACCGAGGTCGTCACCTCGTGTTCCGGACCTGGCACGGGCGTTGCCTTAGGGGCTTGCGTCGTCTGGGAAAATCCATGCACCGCCATTCCGCACACTACGAGTGCCAGCGACCATCTGGTAAACATTAAAAAGATATTCCTCCCTACCATTATGCGATGCGTCGGATTGTTAAAACAAAGTGATTACACCAATTATTTTTTCCGGATTGGCGCAGCCCGACCGTTTGTGGGATAGCTTATAGGGCCTTCTTCCATTTCGGCCATTACGAAGGTTGTAAATCCGTCCGCAATTTGTTCAGCCGCTCCGCGAACTGGTAGAGTGGCAACCAGTACTCATGAATTCCAGAATCCTTGTCAGCGGGGTCTCCGGACCGATTGGCGCCGCTCTCCTGCCTTCCCTCCGTACCAGTGGATGTTCAGTCGTGCGCTTGGTGCGGGGCCCGGCTCAGGGCCCGGCTCAGAGCGACGAGCAGATCTCATGGGATCCCTCAGTACCGCTCGCCCCCCAGACCGTATCCGGCTTCGACGCCGTGATTCATCTCGCGGGAGAAAGCATTTTCGGTCGATGGACCGAGGCCAGGAAATCGAGCATCCGCGACAGCCGTGTGGTCGGGACATTCAATCTCGCATCCGCTCTCGCCCAAGCCGAAGACAAACCAAATGTTTTCGTCTGCGGTTCCGCCATCGGCTACTACGGCAACCGCGGCGATGAACTGTTGCGCGAGGAAAGCGCCCCGGGCACCGGCTTTCTCGCCGAGGTTTGCCAGGACTGGGAGGAAGCCACCACGCCCGCCGTCCAAGCCGATATTCGCACCGCCCATCTCCGGACAGGAATTGTGCTGAGCCCCAAAGGCGGCGCTCTCGGCGCCATGCTGACCCCGTTCAAACTCGGCCTCGGCGGCAAAACCGGCAACGGACGCCAATGGATGAGCTGGATCGATGTACGCGATATGGTCGGCGCGATCCATCACATTTTGAAGAACGACCTTATCCAAGGACCGGTCAACATCGTCGCGCCCAAGCCCGTAAGGAATGAAGAGTTCGCAAAAACCTTGGCCAGCGTGCTCTCGCGTCCGGCAATTTTCCCGCTACCGGCGTTCGCCGTGAAACTGGCCTTCGGAGAAATGGGCGAAGAGTTGCTTCTAGGGAGCCAGAAAGTGGAAGCCAGCAAACTGATTGCGAGCGGGTATCCGTTTCGCTATCGTGAACTGAGAGCTTCGCTGGAAGCGACTCTCGGCCGTTCACCCGCCTGACGCGCGATCCGCGGGAATTACATCAGCAGCTCATTGCTGCGCCGCATGATGGGATGCTGCATCTCCTGCAAGTCGTTCTTCACCATATTAAGACCGTAAACGCAGCCCTCGAATTCGCGCGAAAGGTGCGCGAACAGCGGCGCCACTTTCGCGTATTCGAAGTGTTCGAACTTCGACACGATGTAATAACTTTCTTTCCCCGCCTTCATCCATTCCACAAAATTCTCCAGCCGATGGCGGCGCAGCCGGAAATGGTTGATGCTCTCGGGAAACATCCCGGCAAAAAACAGCGCGTAGTCTCCAATATGTTTGCGCACCTGGCGCTCGCGATCGAACGATGGCGCGGGGCCGTAAATGGGATCGGATTCCAGCATCATCTCGCCCAGGTCATTCAGCGGACGGTCGGCCACGTCGTGAATCTTGAACAACTGATCGGCTTCGCAGAACTCGGTGAGCAAGTGTGAGACATAGGCCACGACTTGCGGATCGCGAATGCCAATCTCTTCGGCATAATGGCGTCCCACCAATTCCTGGAAAAGCTGCCGCAGTGGATGAGATTCCGGAATCATTCGTTTGGCCCCCTTGATAAAGCTAACGATAAAGCTAAGCCGTCTTACAACCCACTCTCCCCACAGTGTTAGTAACTAGTTACCTTATCCGCGCGGCAAAAGCAAATGACTTTTGTTTATAGCGCGAATCTCTTTCGTCAATCATTAGAGGACGCCATCGTCGCCTGAGTTTACCGCCAATTTTTGTTGGCACACGCTCGCGTCGGCTGCTAATTCCACCGCCTTAGCCCGCTAGAATGATCCATAATGATCCACGAGGAGGAAATTCAACCAACCATGGAAAGATCCAACATCTCCAGCGGCACACCTTGGGAACCGATTGTCGGTTACTCTCGTGCAGTCAGGATCGGACCTCACGTGCACGTTTCGGGTACCACCGCGACCGCGCCAGACGGCAAGATCGTAGGCATCGGCGACGTTTACGCCCAAGCCGTGCAGACTCTCAAGAACATTGCAAGCGCCTTGGACAAGGCAGGAGCCACCATGCAGGATGTAGTGCGCACCCGTATGTATGTAACGAACATTGCGGAGTGGGAGAAGATCGGCAAAGCTCACGGCGAATTTTTCTCCAACATTCGTCCCTCAACCTCGATGGTCCAGGTAAGCGCCCTGATCTCGCCCGAAATCCTGGTCGAAATCGAGGCCGATGCTTACGTCACGGCGAAGTGAGCGTAGAATTCCTCAATTCCAAAATCTTCGGTTGAATAAGGATCGTCAACTGAAGATCGTTAACTGAGAATCGTTAACTGGAATATCGTTAACTGAACCATAAACACTTGAGGAGCCAACCGTGAAAACCCATGCATGGATCGTACTTCTTGCCCTCGTGATTTCCGCCCGCGGGCAACAGCAACAGACAGACAGCCGTGCCTCCGAATCTTTTACCGTTATTCGCGCCGGCTCTCTGATCGATGGCAAGTCCGATAAGCCGCGGCACAACCAGGTCATCGTCATCCACGGCAATCGCATCGAGAGTGTTACCGATGCGGCCAACGCCAAAATTCCCGCCGGAGCCACCGTGATCGATTTGTCGGCCGCCACTCTGCTGCCCGGTCTCATCGATTCGCACACCCACATCTTCTTGCAGGGCGAGGATCCCGCGCAGGGCGGATACGATGTCAACATACTGAATGCGCCGCTCGCCCTGCGCGCCGCTCGCGCCACCGTTGCTGCCCGCCGGGCGTTGGAACAAGGCTTTACCACGCTGCGCGACGTCGAAACCGAAGGCGCCGGTTATGGCGATGTCGGCATCAAACAAGCCATCGACCAGGGCTATATTCCGGGCCCGCGCCTTTTCGTTTCAACCCGCGCCATCTCCACCACGGGCGGTTATCCGCTGGAGGGCTACGCTCCCGAACTCGACATGCCCAAAGGCGCACAGATTGTCGATGGCCCAGTCGAGGCCCGCAAAGCCGCGCGCGAGCAACTCGATCATGGCGCCGACTGGATCAAGGTCTACATGACGCATCGCTCGTGGGTCGGCAAAAATGGCGAACTGGTCTCCCAACCCACGCTGACCGTCGAGGAGTTGCACGCCATCGTGGACGAGACTCACGGCTGGGGCAAGAAAGTCGCCTGCCACGCCTACGGCGGAATCGGCCTGCACCGTGCGCTCGATGGCGGCTGCGATTCCATTGAGCATGGCCTCGATCTCGACGACGCTGCCATCGCTCAGATGCTGAAGCAAGGCACGTGGTACGTGCCGACAATCAGCGCCTACTACCACGATTGGGCCCCCGCCGATACCCCCGCCGGACAGCGCGACCGCCTGCGGGTTTCCTTGCACGAGCCGTCATTCAAGAAAGCGCTCAAGGCAAACGTAAAGATCGTCTTCGGAACCGACATGGGCGGAATTCCCTGGACCGAGCCCATCGCGCAGGAATTCTCCCGCATGGTCGAGCTCGGCATGCCTCCCATGGATGCCATTCAGTGCGCAACTTCCCGCGCCGCCACCATGCTCGACATGGACGGAAAAATCGGAGTGCTTGCTCCCGGCGCTTTTGCCGACGTGATTGCCGTCAGCGGCGATCCGCTCCGCGACATCAAAGCACTGGAGAATGTGCAATTCGTCATGAAAGACGGGAAAGTTTTCAAGACAGGGTCAAGCCAGTAGGATCAAGCCAGTAGCGAACGCGGTGAGACCGCAATTTCCCGCTCCCGGCCAGCCATAGTAAAGATTTGTTCAATTTTGCTTCAATTCTCTTGACATCGGCTTCGCCGTGAGCATAATTCATCAATCCGATTTGTTTTTAGGAACTGGCTCCGGCAAGCGCGAGCCAGAGGGGGCTTTATGAGTGTTCTGGAACTTTGTGACCGGGAAATCGCGTCGGTTCCGCTGGAAGCTACCGTAGCCGACGCCATCAACAAAATGCTCGACCATCACGTCGGAGCGGTCGCCGTCGTCGACTCCGAATACCGGGTCGCCGGAATTTTCACCGAACGCGACGTGCTCCGCAAAATGGCCCTCAGCCGCACCGACCCGCAAACCACCTCCGTCCGCGAACTCATGACCACGCCGGTGGAGATGGCTACCCGCCGCACCGGCGCCGGCGAGGCGCTCACCACCATGCTCGAGCGCCACTTCCGCCATCTCCCCGTCGCCGACGACGACGGCAAGCTGCTCGGGATTCTTTCCATCCGTAATCTCCTCGAGTGGCGCGTCGACGATCTCAGCCGTGAACTGGAATCGCTCGAACAATACGTCTCCAACGACGGCCCCGGCGGCTAGGCGTTCGCATAAGATTCGATTCGTGCCGGTTCGATTCGTATCAGGGTATGCCTTCAGGCATACCACCCGAACCGCCTTATCCGTGAGCCTTTAGGCGCTGATTTTGGCCAATCCGATTCTCCCTCGGAATGACCCTCCAGCCTGTGGCACACTACTTCCATGCCACAATTGACCCTAGGCGACTTCGAACTCAGCATCTTCTCCGACGGCACTTACCCGCTCGACGGCGGCGCGTTTTTCGGCGTCATTCCCAAGATCATGTGGTCGGGCAAAGCCGCGGCCGACGAACGAAACTACGTGCAGGCCGGACTCAACTCGCTGCTGATCCACACCGGCAAGCAAAACGTCCTGGTCGAAACCGGCATGGGCAACAAGTTGTCGGAGCGCATGGTCAAGTTCTACGGCCAGCCCGCGCAGTTGCTGACGAATCTCGCGGCTGCCGGAATCGCCCCCGAAGACATCGACATCGTCATCAACACGCACCTGCATTTCGACCACTGCGGCTGGAATACCGTGCGCAACCAAGCTGGCAAAATCGTTCCCACGTTTCCCCGCGCGAAATACTACGCCCCGGAAGGCGAGTGGCAATACGCCCGCAAGCCCAGCGAACGCGACGCCATCAGCTACATTCCCGACAACTACGACCCGCTAGTCCAAAGCGGCCAGATGACCCTGCTCAAAGGCAACGAACAAATCGTCCCCGGCATCTCCGTGAAAACTTTCCCCGGCCACACCGCCCACATGCAAGCCGTGATTGTGAATGGAAACCCAGGCGACAGTACGACAGAGAAAAACGCGATGGGACGGGGCACGACCGGGAAGGGCACGACTTCAGTCGTGCCGTTAAGAGCCGAGAGTTCTGGGGCTTTAGCCCCTGAGGGAACTGTCGCCTGCTACATCTCCGACCTAATCCCCACCACCGCGCACATCGACATCACCTGGGGCATGGCCTTCGACCTCTACCCGCTCCAAACCATCGAGAGCAAGAAGCAGTACTACGCGAAAGCGATCCCGGAGAAATGGCTGACCGTTTTCACGCACGATGCGAAGACGCCCTGGGCTTATGTGGAGAAGGATGAGTTGGGAAAGATGGTGGCCCGGGGAGTGTAGACGCGGGCGAGGGCGCCCGCGCCACACTTTTCATCAAGATTGTATACTTTCTTCCGAGGTTTCCCATGCAATCCCGCATCACCGGCACCACCATGCCCGTGCTCGAGTTCGCCCTCGAGCCCAACGAGTCCATCATCTCCGAAGCCGGCGAGCTGTCCTGGATGGGCAACTCCATTCAGATGACCACGCACACCCAGTTCGGCGGCGGCGGAGGCCTCTTCGGCGTGCTCAAGCGCGTGGCCGGCGGCGGCTCCATCTTCATGACCGAATATCGCGCCATCGGCGCCGCCGGCGAACTGGCTTTCGCCACCAAGCTTCCCGGCCACATCGTTCCCGTCGAAGTTTCCGCCGGGCACGAATATCTGATTCACCGCCACGGATTCCTCTGTGGCACTCCGCAAATTCAGATCGGCCTGGGCTTCCAGCAATCGCTGGGTGCGGGAATTTTCGGTGGCAGCGGATTCGTACTCCAGCGCGTCTCCGGACAAGGCACCTTCTGGCTCGAACTCTCCGGCGAACTCGTCATGCGCGATCTTCAGCCCGGCGAAACTCTCCGCGTACATCCCGGCCACGTCGGCGCGTTCCAAGCCAGCGTGTCGTTCAATATCACCACCGTCCCTGGCATCAAAAATCTAATCTTCGGCGGAGACGGAATCTTCCTCGCCGCCCTAACCGGTCCCGGAAGAATCTGGCTGCAAACCCTCCCCATCTCCAAACTCGCGCACGCCCTCGCTGAATACATGCCGCATCAGGCGAGAACCGAAACCGTCCAGGGCGGCGTAGTGGGAGGAATTGTAGGTTCGATTCTGGATCAGATGAAGTAGGAAGCCAGTACCGAGTACCTAGTACCGAGTACGCAGTAAAAGCACTTCCAGGTACGAGGCTATCTCATAAACTGGTTTTGGGAAGGGCACGGCTTCAGCCGTGCCGCCCTGAGCCAATAAAGACGCGGGCTTTAGCCCCTGAGGTACGCTCGCCTCCAACTTCGAGGATTTATGAGATGGCTTCCAGGTACTAGGTACTAGGTACTAGGTACTGAGCGCTCAATCTCGCCTCGAAAAACTCTTCGACTCGGCCCAAAATCTCCACCGCGCTCTTCGACTCATAGATCGCCTTGCGCAGCCCCGCTCCCCCCGGCACGCCGTGCGTGAACCACGAGGCGAACTGCTTCATCTTGCCCACTGCGTCCGGCAGTTCTTCTTCGATCAGCATCTGGAAGTAAGTGCGAATCATCTGATAGCGATCGGCCTCGGTGGGAGAGTCATAGGGGCAGCGGTCTCCCGTCGACCCGGCGTTAACCATGGAGCCCCGGACTCCCTCGTCCCGGGAGTCGCCATCACGGGATTCGAACTCGAGAGTATTGCCACGAACCGGGCGGACGAGGGTGTCCGCCCCTCCATGAATCGCCGTGCAGTACTGCTGAATCTGCCGAAAGATCCACGGATTCGACGGCGCCGTGCGCCCAATCATCACCGCATCGCATGCGGTCTGCGTAACCATCGCGCAAGCATCCTCCGGCGTGCGGATGTCGCCGTTGCCGATGACTGGAATTTTCACAGCATCTTTCACCGCGGCGATCCACTCCCAGCGGGCATTTCCGCTATATCCCTGTTCCCGAGTCCGCGCGTGCAGCGCGACGGCGGCGAGGCCACACGCTTCCGCCATGCGCGCCAGTTCCACGCACACGATCTCGTCGTCACTCCATCCCGCGCGAAACTTCACGGTGAAGGGAATCTTCACCGCGCTGCGCACCGCTTCAAAAATCTTCCCAATCGCCGGCAAATCGCGCAGCAGCCCCGAGCCCCCGTTGCACTTCACAACTTTTTTCGCCGGACAGCCCAGGTTCAAATCCACCAGGTCGAAGCCCAGCCCTTCCACCATGCGCGCCGCCTCCGCCATCACTTGCGGATCGCTCCCGAAAAGCTGCGCCGAAATCGGATGTTCGTCCTCATAAAAATGGAGATAGCGCTTAGCCTTCTGGTCCTTCTTGCGAAGCACTCCGTCAGCCGAAGTAAACTCGGTCATGATCAGGCCGCATCCCCCCAGATTCCGAATGAATCGCCGGAAAACTGTGTCAGTAACCCCCGCCATGGGAGCCAACACGGTTGCGGGTGCGATCGCGACCGTGCCAATGGCAAGACCGGCGGAAACTGGCTTCAGTGGCGCCCCTTGGCGAACCGTAAAGTCCGCACCACCTGACCCCGTGTTGTCCCACATTTTACGCACGGTCTTATTCTACTTGCAGACGCAAAACAAAGCCCCCGCCTTGCAGCGAGGGCTTAATTCCAGGTGTATCCGTGGTTAATCCGGGAAAAGCTAATCCACGCAAATCCGTGGCAAAGGTTAGTTCTTTGACCCCGCCTCAGGCTTCGCGGGAGCGGGCGCATTCTTCGCGTATTTCCGGCGGAAGCGCTCCACGCGCCCGGCGGTATCCATGAGCTTCTGCTTGCCGGTAAAGAACGGATGGCAGGCCGAGCAAATTTCTACGCTGATGTCGCCCTTATGGGTCGACCGGGTTACAAAGGCATTGCCGCACGCGCAATGCACACGAACTTCGTTATAAGCGGGATGAATGGCTGCTTTCATAGGGCTCAAGCCTCGATACGAATCCTTAGATTCTACCGGAATGCCCCAGGATTCAGCAAACCGGCCGTCAGCCTCCTCAGAACCGGAACATATACGATACTTTCACAAAAAACTGCCGGCTATCGTTCATAAGACCCTTGGCTGTGTAAAGTCCCGCCAGGCCCGCTGGGTCTTGCATCAGTTCGTGATCCAGGTTCTGCAAATCGCTGTTATAGCCGAGGTAAATCGCCGTGCCCGGATGGATGAGATACGTAAGCAAGAAATCGGCGTTGAATTCCTTCTCCGTCGGCAGGTAGGTGTACGGATAAATCGTGTTGCCTGGCGTATTCGCCAGCAATGCGTTGTACTGCATAATCAGGCGCAGAGAAAGCTGGGGAGTGAACTGCCAATTCCATTTGCTGCGAACAATGTGGTCGTTGAAAATGCCTTTGCTGACGCCGGGCGTCTGCGCGAGAGCCTGAAGATAGGCGCTATCGCCGGCACGCAAGCGCGAAAAAAGATAAGTATTTTCAATCTTCAAAGGTTTCAGCGGACGAAAAGACAACGTCGCCGTGGCCGAATTCGAGCGCGACGGAAGGAATTGTGGCAAAGCGTTCGCGGCAGGCACGAAGTTCACACCGTCTCCCCAGGAAAGAGAGCCCGTCACTGTAGCTTTCTTAAAATAGCCCGTTTGCAATACAGCCTCCGTGAGGTGCTCATGATAGTCCTGGTTGTGGGTTACGCCCGGCAGACCGATGAACGAGAAATCCTGTGGTCTTAGCCGCTCGCGCAACTCTTCATAAGGGCTCAGCCAAAGGTTCGTTTGTCCCCGTCCTTCAATCCTTAGGTAGGGGTCGTAAAAAGTATCCAACCGATTGCCTTCGTGATCGAACACGTAGCGCTGGCGCAGCGACGGACCCCAGGCGAGGAGCCAGCCCTTCTTCGGGCGGAAACGGTAATAGGCCAGATTGTAGACTCCGCGAAGGTCCACGCGGTTCACGAATCCAGGCACGGTCACGAATCCCGGACTGACGTCCTGGTAAGTACCGATGTAATTGAAATGCAGCCCGTTGCGCCGGATTTCAACTTTGTCGGCGGGGCCGGCATAATGGTTGTCTTTGCCCGCGTGGATAAGATTCCCGGCGCTGAACGGAAACAGGTTGTACTCGCAAGTGTTTTCCAGGTTGGCGGCCGGTGAAAGGTATATATTCAGTCCCTGCAGGTTGCTTGAACTGGTTACCGCCTGGCCCTCCAATATCCAGTTGGCGTTGAACCGCAGCCGCGCGTCCACGCCCCCCACGCGGTTATACTCGCCCGTCGCGGGACATTCCCAATCGGTATAGACCGCGCCCACAGTCGATTCCTTGAAAATGTCGCGGCTCACTCGCGCAATCGTGAAATATGACCGATCGCCGTAAAGAGCATCCGAACAAATCGGGGACTGCAGATTGATGCCGGTGATTTCGCTCGCCGGGCAGAAGCTGGGCACCGCCAGCCCCGGCGCGCGGTCATCGCTGGCCATCAATCCTACGGAGTACGGTCCCTCCTTCCCCGTCAAGCGGATTCCCGCCGAAAGGTCCTGGATATTGCGGGTAAAGAACAAGTCGATGGGCGTGCGGAAGTAATCGGCGTTTTCCAGAAAGAATGGCCTTTTCTCCGGAAAATACACCTCGAAGCGCTGGTTTACCGTGATCTGCGGATCCTCCGTCTCCACTTGGCTGAAGTCCGGATTCGCGGTCATGTCCAGCACAAAGTGATCATGGATCACAAACTTCGCATCCAGACCCGCCTGCCCCTGCGCCACCGCATTCTGAAAGTAAGGATTGTAGGGGTCGCTTTGGTCCAGCGACCGGAAGCCGCGCATGATTCCGTAAGGAATCAACTCAATATCGCGACCCGGCGAGATCCCCTCCAGGCCATAGAGAGTCGCCTCCTGGCCAAGTCTGCCCGCTATTTTGTACGTAACCTGCGGCCAAAATGAATCCTCGTTCTTGCGCACAATGCCGCGATACAGAACGATTCCCCACTCCTGCTGTTTGGTCGCCGGAAAACGCAGGCTCTTGAACGGAATCGCCATCCACACCACGAAGCCGCGGTTGGTAACCTTGCCCCGCGAGTCCCAAACCGCGTCCCAGGAGACATCCCAGTTGCCGCCGGAATCTTGGCGCACCGCCTCGGTATAGATCGCATCCCACTGCACTCCCAACGGTGTGGTTTGAAACTCATAGGCTCGCCGCCGGTCATGAAAGGTATCGAACATGACCGCGACCTGGTCATCGTCATTGATATCCTCGCGTACTGACATCCGCGCCCGCACCTTCTCAGGATTGTCGAAACACACAAACACGAGGTATATATTCTTCTGGTCGTAGCCCAGATAGGCATCAGTCTTCTCTGAGACCTCTTCGCCATCATGCGGATTGCGTTGCACAAAACCGGTGACTTTCGCCATCTGCTGCGCAGTCTCGCCCTCCGGCGCCATGCTCAGAAAATCCTCCAGCACGGGTGCCCGGCTCAGTCGCGGAATGGTCAATGCAGGGGGAGCAATCTCCGGCTTCGGCGCTGGTCGCGCTTCCGGATTCATTATGGCCGGCTCCGGCTCTTGCGCCGAGGGCGACGGATTCTGCTCAGAAGTCGGGGGGGGTCCTAGAGGCGCTTGACTTGTGTTCGGCGGAGGCGGGTTCTGCGGCGTTACCTGCGGATTCTGTCCCGCGCTATTCTGTTGCGCAAGCTCCGCCCCCTGCGCCGCGGAGTGACTTTGCACTGCCACTGCACTCTGCGGCGTACTTAACCCACGCTGCACTACGGCCGGCAGCACCAAAGCCACTGCCAGCATGGATCTCAACAGTCGCTTCACTTGAAAATCCTGAGCCCGCCCCAAACCTAAATCCTCACGATTTCCCGCTAACACCTGTCAAGGAAACCAGTAACAATACACCATGAACCTGCCTCACAGAACAGGAAACGATTGTTCTAAGGTTTTGCGAACAAGATTAGGAAAGTAGTACTTGGCGGGCCAGGGTCTCTCTAGGTTTCGAAGAGCGACCGTGGTAGTCCTGACTGCCGAATAATCGACATCAAAGTCCCGATTCGCAGCTCGTCATGGTCCGGAACAGGAACAGTAACCGTTGAATCCTTGGTTCGCTTCTGCATCACAACGTGACTGCCTCTGCGTCGCACTTAAGCGAATCCTTCACCGGCGAGAATGCCGCAAACATCGCGGCCAGACAGCACACGCAGCCTACCCAACCTCGACCTCAAGCCTGGTTACAAAAAGTTCCGAATGTCCGCGTCGTTCGACTTCCGCCGGGTCTGCTGTTTCAAGAAATAACTCCACTGCCTCTTGCAGGTTGTTCCGCGCAGATTCAATGGTATCGCCCTGGCTGGCAACATCTAACTCAGGACACAGCGCAACGTAGCCTTTACCTTCACGCTCAATGATCGCGGTGACTTGCCGCACTTGTTTCATGAAGCTCCTAACATCGACGCCGTCTCATAGACATTGTAGAACAATGAACTTTCAGAACAACGAACTCTGCCTTCGGCTCGGCGTAATGCCAAAATGTTCGTATGCCAGTTGCGTCGCCACTCGCCCCCGTGGAGTGCGGTTCAAAAATCCAATCTGCATCAGAAATGGTTCGTAAATTTCTTCGATCGCATCCGGTTCTTCGGCCAGCACCGCCGCCAGCGTACTCAACCCCACCGGCCCGCCCTGATACTTTTCGATAATCGTCAGCAGCAGCTTTCGATCGACTTCGTCGAAGCCGTATCGATCCACTTCCAGCATTTGCAGCGCCGCCTGCGCCGTAGGTAAATCGATCTTGCCCGCTCCCCGCACCTGCGCATAGTCTCGCACCCGCCGCAAAAGCCGGTTCGCAATGCGCGGAGTCCCCCGCGACCGGCTGGCAATCTCAATCGCGCCCGCATCGTCAACCTGCACCCCCAGAATTTCCGCCGATCGCTCCACGATCACCCGCAGATCCCCCGGCGTATAAAACTCCAGCCGCAACACGATCCCAAACCGCGACCGCAGCGGCGCCGAAATCAATCCCGCCCGCGTGGTCGCACCCACAAACGTAAACGGCTTCACCTCCAGCGTATGCGTGCGCGCCGAAGGCCCCTGACCAATAATAATGTCGAGCTTGTAATCCTCCAGCGCCGAATACAGCAACTCTTCCAGCACCGGCTGCAGCCGGTGAATTTCATCGATGAACAGAACTTGCTTGTCCTGCATGTTCGTAATGATCGCCGTCAGATCGCCCTTGATCTGCAGCAGCGGCGCCGCCGTCGGCTGGAAGTGCACGCCCAGTTCGTTGGCAATAATATTGGCCAGCGTCGTCTTCCCCAGCCCCGGAGGCCCATACAGCAACACATGATCCATGGCCTCGCCCCGCGACCGCGCCGCCTCAATCGCCACCGCCAGATTTTCCTTAACCTTCGCCTGCCCAATAAACTCGCCCAACCGCTGCGGCCGCAGCTTCAGCTCAAACGAAGAATCGTCCTCCACCGCCGCCGCCGACACCACTCGCTCAGGGCTGTAATTCAAGTTGGGATTGCTCTTGGCGGTGGGCACTGGCGCGATAGTACCAGTTCTCGCTTACCAGTTGCCAGATCGAAAAAGGCGGTTTTTCCACGAGCATCTTTTCGCAGCTTCGGCGGCTCCTGCCAGGCGCCAGCCTGTCTAATAGAGTTCCCATTAGAGACGCGCAGCCTCATCTTGAAAGGATGCGACGTTTACGAACGACCCGAACGGTCCAAAAGCGCTTGGCCGTGAAGCATGATAGCCGCCTATAGCCCTTGCCCAATCGCCCGAACCGCACGCGGCCCTGCATTCTCTTAGCCTCTGGATAACCTCAGGCTGTACCCTGGCCGTATCGCCTAAAAGAACCTTGGCAGCACGCCGGTCAGCATAAATAGCCCATGCCTTGACGGCATCTGGGTTTGCATTTGGTCCTTCCCAGGGAGGACGAACTCTATAGAAGTCCTCATAAAATGTTACACGAGTCTGGAAATAGTCCCAACAGCGGAAGATCTCTCTAATCTCAGAGGTACACACCGGTACTTTGTCATCCTTATATGCCCGCGTAGCTGCCATTACAGGATTCAAATCATCCAACACGTATCTTATTGTCAGCCCATTTCCAATCGACTCGTAAAGCAGAAACTTGCA
>PKVZ01000218.1:11598-12374 GCA_003131635.1 Acidobacteriaceae bacterium | reverse complement strand
ATGAAACGAGCAGTGAGACTCTTATCGAGCATAGCGATCATCGCGCTCCTGCCCTTGATGGCGCATGCACAGGCCGAGTTGAACCACGCATTCCTGTGGACGCAGGCGGACGGAATGCAGGATCTGGGCACAATTCCCGGTTGGCAAAATAGCATTGCATACGCGATCAGCGATTCGGGCGAGGTTGTCGGTTACGACAGCAACACGGCGGGAAACGTGACGGCTTTCCGCTGGACCGTCAAGGCCGGGATGCAGCACCTGCCTGGGGCGAGCATGACGTGGAGTGTCGCCGTGGCAGTCAACAATTCGGGCGATGTCGCGGGAGGCTATTACCCAACGGGCACAACCACCAGTAGGGGCTTCATTTGGACGCAAGCCGCAGGATTCCAAGATATCGGTACCCTCGGCGGAAGCACCACTGGGGTGGGGGGGATGAACCGATCAGCGGAAATCGTAGGCTCTTCTGAAACTTCTTCGGGGGTCGAACACGGCTTCCTGTGGACACAGGGCGGCGGCATGCAGGACCTCGGCACGTTTATGCCCATCAGCGTAAACGATGCCGGTCTAATAGTTGGCTACACGCTCGCAAAAAATGGTGACGCTTTGGCCGCGCTTTGGAATAAGGGGCGTATCTCTCTGCTAGGGCCGCCGGGTGAGCCAAGCGGAATCAACAACATCGGCCAAGTCGCCGGAGTAGAGACCACTCCCCACACTACTGAGCAGGCTTTCATCTGGAATCCGGGAGGCGGAGGTACGCAGCTTTTGCCCCTGCTGCC
>PKVZ01000218.1:779-11546 GCA_003131635.1 Acidobacteriaceae bacterium | reverse complement strand
AAAATCAACACCGCCGAAGCAATCACCGTAGTCCACAATCCACGCTTATCCCCCACTGCCGACTGCGTTACATTCGCCGTGCGCACAATTTTGTTCGACAGCCGGTAGATCTGCTTCTTCTCGTCCCAGGACCGGTCAGGATCGAACTCCACGTTCAGCGTGGTGGCCAGCATTTCGGCGGCGAGTTCTTCGGCGTATTCGCCGGCGGCGTCTTCCGTTTCGCCGAAGGAGTGGTGCTCACTTAGATACCCGTAGGTATTTTTGTCGGCGGGAATGGCCACGCCAATCGACGAGGCCAGCAGGCGATGCGCCTCGTGCGTGGAGTTTTCGGCCACCACGGCAAACACAACTTCGCCGGGGCTAAGATACTTCACGCCATCTTTTCGCGGCAGCATCTTGCAATTCGGGGGAAAGATGGAAGATACGCGCACCAGATTCTGCGCGGCAATGCCGGCGTCACGCAAGGCCAACTCGAAAGATGTAAGCCGCTCGCGGTGCTTCCCGACTCCCTTGGTGAAGAACATCCGCTTGGGAACCATGTCTTTGCCCAACGCTGTAGCCTCCGGCACGCAAATTTATGACATTGAGAATGCACAATTTAACACAATGGTTTGTAAAGAAACTGTGAATTTAACGGGAGAGCAAAAAAAGTGGGAAGCCGCTGGCGCGGTTCCCACTTGATGCCCGGTTCCTGTTTGGGGGAGGGCGCCGGGCAAAACGCGATTCAATGTACCACAATGTAAAGCGAATTGTGCAATAGATTTTTTTATTTCCGGTTTTCGGAACAAGAAATCGCCCTGGAATCGCTTGACCGTCTCACTTCGCGACTACAGAACTGACTTGGATGATATCCCCGTCCAAGGTTCCCGTGACGGTGGCAATCTTTCCGGCTTGCTGGTCCAGAGTGGCCAAGGCCGCCTTATCGGCGGTTTCAAGCGTATAAATCTGGTCGCCCACAACCAGGGCGTATCTGGATCCGTGGGCCACGCAGGCACGGGTGCACGCCGCTGCGGTTTCGCCTTCCATGTGCTTTCTGCCGCACATCGCGTCCCCCACCTCGCCGGTAAAGGTATGCTTGCCGCCCGCCAGCGCGTAAAGATTCACCATTGCCGCCGCTGAAAAAATGACCGCTGCCACCGCCGTGAACCATCTGGAACTACGCTTCATTCCGTGATCTCCTTGCGCGAGTGGGCAAAGACGCCCTCCGAAGGCCGCCGGGACGGCGGCGCTACTTTGCAGTTTATTCCATTTGACAAACTCATTGCGGCGCCTTGGCCGTATATTGCAGATCCACGTCCACCGTCCTGTCCTTGGCGATGGCGGTCACGTGCGGCGCAACTTCCCAGTCGATTGTAGGCGGCAGTAACTTTCTGGCCTGGGGTAGGAATTCCTTGAGGTAAGAAGAGTCATACACGTCGCCGGGACGAATCTTCCAGGCGGCGCGCAGCCGGGCCGTCAGGCTATTGTCGATGCCGCGAAATTCCAACTCTCCCATGCGATAAACGGCTCCTTCGGTCACTGCAAGCTCGTATGCAACCGTGCCGGCCGTGTCGTCATACTCAGCGTTGGCCTTGATGGTAGCGGTGACATAGCCGCGCGAACCGTAGAGCTGCTGCACCACGCGCAGATCGTCCCCGAGTTGCACTGTGTTCGCAGGCTGCCCCGCCTGGGCGTGGAGCAGGGGTTGAAAATCCTTGGCCGGGATGCTCTTGTTGCCGGACCAGTTCCATCCGCTGAGCTTGTATTGGATGCCGGGAGTCACCGCGATGGTGACATCCACCAGCGTGAGGGCCTGTTTATTGTTGTTGGTTTCCGCGGCAGTTTCCGCCGCGTTCGCCTTCACCACCTTCGGCTGTGACGGCGTGCCGGAAGCCTTGAGGTAACCGCGTTCGTGATAGGCGGGAAGAACCGTGTGCTCGACAAATTCATTCAACAGCGCCCGGTAGTAATCGCGTCCGGAAAGCTTTTCTGCCGCAGCCTGGAGCGGCAGCAATTCGCTGGCTTCCATACCGGTGAACTCGATGTGGCGGAGCCGGATGATAACGTTCGCAACGCTGTAGTCGATCGACGCCAGTTGACCGCCGCCAGGAACGGGAGTCCGCAGATATTCGACGTGGCCGGGGACGCCATTTTCCACCAGCATGGCCTGCAGAATGTCGGAGACTTGATCGGGCAAGCGTCCGCTAGTGGGCAACTCTCCGCTGAAAAGCGGAGCGCGTTCATGCACCTTCTGCAGGAGCTCCTGATCGGTGAACCAAACGAAATCGTTGAAGTGCGCGGGCACGAACTTATCTGCATCGGTGACCTGGAATGCCAGCCTGGTGCCCGCCGAGGAGTAAGTAAAGCTGTAGGCGATGTTGTTGAAAGCTCCGGTTTCGCCCAGTTGACGCGCGGCTTTGCGGAACACCTCGTCATCCGCGGTCGCACCCAGCGGAAGTCCACTGGCGGCGGCAATTTCCTCGGGGGTGAAGCGCTTGCTTCCAGTCACTTTTATTTCGATCAGCTTGGAGTCGACCGCCGGGATGTTCTTCGCGCTGCCCGGCGGCTGAACTTGCGTGGCCGCAGACGCGCATAGCAGACCGAAGCAAAGCAGCGGCAAACCGGGCACACGGACCAGCGAACGCCGGAGAGCGTTTGAGAAGGGAATCTTCATCTGCCGGGCTGAACGCATCGCTGGATGTATGTTACGGCAGATGTCGGCGTCCAGCCAGCGGCTCAGGCTCAGGTGGCAGGAACTACGGCTTCGAGCACGAGCGAAGGACGCGGGGGTTGGGATAGGGTCGCATAATCGCGTTCACGCGCCGGCGCCCCATCCCGAAATCCCGCCCCAACACTGCCCGTCGAGGGCGGCATGATCCTCCCCCCCACCTTCGTGCCCTCTTCTTCCACCAAAGCTCCGTTGACACCTTCTCCGCGGCCTACTAACATCCGTCTCGATGTCGTCATTATCCCCTCTTCGAGAGTCCGCTACAGGGCCGAGTGATTTAATTTGTGCGGCCGGAGTTGTAACATGAGGTACCTCGTCGCAGTTCTCTCAGTTTTCCTTTCCCCTTCCCTTACAATTTGCGCCCACAGCCAATCCAACCCCCTCCCGCTCGGCACCTGGATCTCGAACGGCTCCGCCTCCTGCTTGGGATTTCAGAAGGATGCCGTTTGCGAATCCCTGACCATCTCCTGCCCGAACGCCGCGGCCATCAACGTGACGGTCGGAACCGTGACCGGGACTCTGGGGAAAAGCGTGATGTACGCCAACGGCTCGGAATGGGCTACCGCGGGCGGATCGGGCTACATGACTCCCCTGGCAAAAGTGGGCTATACCACCGTGACGGCCGCCTTTCAGACGGCATGGCAGGAAGGTCCAGGGAATCTCCTGACGGCGGCGTGCCGGCCGGCAACTCTGTTCAACTACGTCGCCAATGGGGGCCAGATCGCCGTAATCGCGGCAAGCGGGGGCGCCGGCGCATTGGCTTATGCTCTGAGTTGGTATGGCGCGGGTTCGTTCGTCTCGGCGGCCTTTATCACCAGCGGGCCAGTGTATAGCGACGAAGGACTAGGCTGTGAAACTCCGAAAGCGGACTGGGTGACGGTCACACCTTCCGACGGCGAACCGTGGTCGAGCGCCCTGAACTTTGAAGACGGGACACAGATCTTGCTGGGGACGTTTACCGGGCAAAGCTGCGAGCCCAAGAAGGACACGACTTCGACCGAGTACCAGACTTGGGAGGCGCAATCGATTCTCGCTCCGGGGGCTGCATTCCCTTTCCTGTACGTCTACGCCCAGCTCTGCTCGGACGCGCCCCTGCCGAATAACTCGACCGGGCAGGCTTCCCTTTGGCTTACCCAAATGGGAGCGTGGGTTGTCGGGATTTCGGGATGCTCTGGGTCGGAGGGGACGACGGTGGGGTTGACTCCGGAGTTAGAGAACGCGCAGACGGCGTTGATTGCGGAAGTGGAGGGGTGACCGTCTTGGATTTATTTTGCAAGGCCGGAGGGGCCTCGATGTTATTACGCCGCGTGTGGCGGAAAGCGTTGATCGTTGGCCTAGACATCGAGCCGCAGCCGCGACNNGAACTACGTTGCCCTGCCGGTCTACCAGAAACTTGGTGAAGTTCCACTTGATATCTCCACGGATGCCCGGCCCGGTATCCTTGGTCAGGTAGGTGTAAAGCGGGGCCTGGTCGGGCTCTTTCACCGAAATCTTTGAGTAGATGGGGAACGTGACGCTGTATTTGCGGGTGCAGAAGGCTTTGATCTCTTCGTTCGTCCCTGGCTCCTGGGCGCCGAAATTATTGGCAGGGAAGCCGAGGATGACGAATCCCTGGTCCTTATACTTCTCGTAGATTGCCTCCAGGGCGCTGTACTGTGGCGTGTAACCACACTGACTGGCCACATTGACCACGAGAATCACTTTGCCTTTGTAATCGGCAAGGGGCGCCGGTTTGCCGTCGATGGAATTGAGCGTAAAGGTATAGATTCCCGATGCTGCGAATAAAGATCCAGCCATAATCAACAAAGCTCCGCACATAAGATAAGCGCGAACCGTGAACAGGGATCGAAGATACGAAGATCTCATTGAATTCTCCTGACCGCGCCTTTAGGCTCGAGACTGAGATTGAGGATACGGGGTTAACAGGAAACACCGCAACCGTGGAATTGTAAAGTTCTTGTTTGCGCAAAAATCGATTTTGCAGTGTCCAACAGGTTCTGTAGTCTCGCTCCGGCAACCCGCGCCTGGACCTAAACGGAGTTGCTAAGTGCAGTATGCTTGGCGGCCTGTTTCACCACTCTCGCGGCCAGCTTAAACGCCTTAGCCGAGTTGGAGTCGGAGGCTTTGGCCTCTTCATGATTCGTGGCGTCCGCCAGGCCTTCTTCAATGGCGTCCAGCGCCTGGAAGGAGCGCGCCAGGACGATCAGCAGGTACTTCTGGGCTATGGGTCGGTCCGCTGGATGAATCAGTTCCCACCAGCGCCGGATCGACTCCTGCACCTCGACCTCTGATTTCTCCCCCACGACGAGGGTGTCAATCAGACGGTAAACCTTGCTTTTAATGGCTTGATAGGAAACCGAAACTTCCTGGGGCATGGTTTTATGAATTTCTATAAGCAGAGTAGCAATCCGCCATCCAAACCGTAGGTGGTTGACAGTGCAAGTCCTTGCGACGCTGGCGGGCATATATCGATTCTATGAATGGAATAAATCCGAATGCTGGATATGGATTCTGGAAGCGTTTGCTGTCGAACCGCGGAAGATCTCTGCTGTTTGGCAAGCCGGTATTCCTGCCGAATGAATCCCCGACCGCCGTTTCGGCCACAGGTTACAATGTTCCGCTCGCCGCAAACCCCGTTGCGCTGAGGATTGCGTCCATTTTTGGACGTTACGGAAATTGTGGATGAGAAAACCGCGATGCCTAATTTTCTGAACATGGCATACATTCCTGGAGGCTAGATGAACAAATTGGCATGGATTCTCGCACTTCCCCTGGTGATTTGCAGTTTAGGCCGAGCCCAGAGTTCGGCTCCCGCACCCACGCCGCCGGACTCCGGCCAGCAAGAACGCATGTTCTTTCCCCGCGACATGTTTTGGGGATGGGGACAATTCGACCTGGCTCCGCCGCACAACGAAATCGACCCTGGCATTTGCGCCGGCAATGCCGGCCAGTATGGCGGAGTCAACGCTCCCTGCAGCATGTTCGCCCGCTATATGCTCTCTGGAATGCTTGAGGTCCGTCCCTTTGGCCGCGGCGAATTGCGGCGCTTCATGGTCTTTGGCGCACCCTCGTTCCTGTTCGGGAAGACCGTCCCACAAACTCTTTATACCTGGTCTCCCGACGCCATCGGCATCGAGCACTCCTGGGGAGTGGGAATCTATATCGCGAAGGGCTTCGAATTTCGCGTCACGCAGCACTTCCTCTTCGACCGCCTGGGCGCGCGCGACACCAATCTCGGTCCAGCCGACCAGGGCAACAACGGCCCCTGGGGACGCTATGCCAGCGTCGGCGTCCGTAAGTATTTTGGGACGAGACGGTGGTGACAGCCGTCACACAAAGCTGTGACGCAGGAATTAGTGAACCTACGGCCTCCGGGGGTATTCTCTATAATTGAAGTTTTCATCACCGGTGTTGTGAAATTCCATACGGAGACGAATGATGGCAGGCTCTTATAATGGTGTATCTGTACCGTCCAACGGAAAAAAGATTGGCTATGCGGCAGGGAAGTACGACGTCCCGGAGAATCCGATCGTTCCCTTCATTGAAGGCGACGGAACGGGCCGCGATATTTGGAAAGCGTCGCTGCGCGTGTTCGATGCGGCGGTGGAGAAGGCCTACAACGGCAAGCGCCATGTCGCATGGTATGAAGTTTTCGCCGGCGAAAAAGCCAAAGCAAAATTCGACAATTGGCTGCCCGATGACACCGTCGACGCCATTCGCGAGTTTCGCGTCGCCATCAAAGGTCCGCTGACCACGCCCGTGGGCGGCGGCATTCGCTCACTGAACGTAGCCTTGCGCCAGATCCTCGACCTCTATTGCTGCGTGCGTCCGGTGAAGTATTACAAAGGCGTACCCTCGCCGGTCAAAAATCCCGAGCGCATGGATGTCGTCATCTACCGCGAAAATACGGAAGATGTTTATGCCGGCATCGAATGGGAAGAGGGAACTGCCGAGTGCGCGCGCCTGATCGAGTTCCTGAACAAAGACATGCTGAAAGGCGGCAAGAAGCAAATCCGCCTGGACTCCGGCGTCGGCATCAAACCGATTTCAGTCACCGGAACCAAGCGCCTGGTTCGCATGGCGATTCGCTTCGCGCTCGAAACCGGACGCAAAAGCGTGACCCTGGTTCACAAGGGAAATATTCAAAAATTTACCGAAGGCGCATTCCGCAAGTGGGGATACGAACTTGCCACCGAAGAATTTCGCGACAAAGTCGTCACCGAACGCGAGAGCTGGATCGTCGACAACAAAGACAAGAATCCGAATCTCACCGTCGCGCAGAACGCCGAACTCGTCGAGCCCGGAATGGAGTTCGCTCCACCAGCCTTTCGCCAGGCGGTCGAACGGGAAGTGAAGGACGTCCTCGACCGCATTTACGCCACTCATGGCCAAGGCCAGTGGAAGAAGAAAATCATGGTCAATGACCGCATTGCCGATTCCATCTTCCAGCAAGTGGTCACGCGCGCGGACGAATACTCCGTGCTCGCCACGCCAAACCTGAACGGCGATTACATTTCCGACGCCTGCGCCGCGCAAGTCGGCGGACTCGGCATCGCTCCCGGCGCCAACATCGGCGACGGCTACGCCATCTTCGAAGCCACGCACGGCACCGCCCCGAAGTATGCGGATAAAGATGTGATCAATCCTGGCTCCGTCATGCTCTCGGGCGTAATGATGTTTCGCTTCCTGGGATGGAACGAGGCCGCCGATCTCATCGAGCACGCCATGGAACGCACCATCCTGCAGAAGAAAGTTACGTACGACTTCGAGCGCTTGATGCCCGGCTCAACCAAGGTAAAAACCAGCCAGTTCGCCGACGCAATTATTGAAAACATGGGCGCGGCGGTGCTGGTGTAGAGAGCAGTTAGCGATTGGCAATTGGCAGCTAGCATTCAGCATTCAGCATTCAGCACTTAGCATTCAGCACCCAGATTCGGCAGTCTGCAATCACCATCCCACTCGCTTGTCATTCCGAGCGAAGCGAGGAATCCTGGTTTTGGCTGCCGGGGTGCGCGAGAAGTGAGGGCTGAGTGCTGACTGCTAATTGCTAATCGCCAACTGCCAACTGCTAATTGCTCAATCCCGAAAGGACTCATTCTCATGCGAAAGAAAGTAACCATCGTAGGCTCCGGAAACGTGGGCGCCACCGCGGCCCACTGGATCGCTTCCAAAGAACTGGCCGACGTAGTCCTCATTGACATCATCGAAGGCGTCCCGCAAGGCAAAGGACTGGATCTGCTCGAAGCCATGCCCATCGAAAAGCGCGACTCCTACATCACCGGCACCAACGACTATAAAGACACCGCGAATTCCGATATCGTCGTCATCACCGCCGGCATCCCGCGCAAGCCCGGCATGAGCCGCGACGACTTGCTCAATACGAATTACGGCATCATGAAGGCGGTAGTCGGTGAAGTGGTGAAATATTCGCCGAACTGCATTCTGATCATCGTCTCGAACCCGCTCGATGCCATGGCCCAAGCCGCCTACAAGCTCAGCAAATTTCCTCGCGAACGTGTCATCGGCATGGCGGGAGTTCTCGATTCCGCCCGCTTCCGCGCCTTCATCGCCGACGAACTCAAAGTCAGCGTGGAGAACGTCACCGCNNATCGTGAAATATCTGAAGACCGGCTCGGCTTACTACGCGCCGTCGGCAGCGGCGACGGAGATGGTTGAAGCGATCCTGAAAGACAAGAAGAAGATTCTTCCCTGCGCCGCGTATTTGCAGGGCGAGTATGGGATCAGCGGCCTCTACGTGGGTGTGCCGGTGAAGTTGGGCGCTAAGGGGATTGAGCAGATCATCGAGATCAAGCTGACTGCGGAAGAGAAGGCTGGGCTCGATAAGAGCGCGGCGGCGGTGAAGGAGTTGTGCGGGGTGATCGGAGTGTAAGGGTTAGTTCGGCAGAATTACCCGGACGGCGTGCTCTGATTTTCGATCCACGGAAATTTGAAAATGTCGAAGTCTTCGAGATAGTCGATCGTTAAAGACGAATCGACGCCCTCGATCAGAGCATAGTATTTTCTGAAAATGTCGCCCAGGATCACAACTCCTTCTCGTAGGTCGCCATATTTTGGTGTTTGCGCTATTCCGCGTTTGTCGTGGTGTGCGACTATGCGATCGGCATAGGGCTTGATTGTTTTCTCCAGAGCCTCCAGCTTAGCTAAGTCTAGTTGAAGCTGGGGTCGGGTGATCTGCGTCGCGAAGATGGTAGGCTCTTTGTCGATTTCTTGAAGAACAATACGCAAGGAAACGTTCGTTCTGTCCTTGTTCTGCTTTTCTGTGAGGCGCCGAATGGCGGATGTTGTCGTACTTACGTATGCATAGTTCAACATGTCGAAATATGGGCTTCGCATTGTGAGAAGCCGATGGTTCCGACGTATTACTTCCTCCTGCAGCCGCCAATAGGTGTCGTCGTCCGTGACTAGAGCAAGGAACTCTTCCTTAAGCCATTGCATCCACTGCTTTAGTTTCGCCTCATTCATAAAGACGATTTTAGCATCTTGGATGAACAGGTTGACCATAGTCATTGACCATGGTATAACTGATCCATGAAAGAAGTAGCCATCTCCGAGTTCAAAGCCAAATGCCTCAGCATGATCGAAGAGGTCCGCAAGACGCGCCAGCCGATTCGAGTCACACGCTTCGGTAGGCCCGTAGCTGAAGTTGTTCCGCCATCTCCGCAGAAAGCCACTGGAAGGCGACTCGGGTCCATGGTCGGAACTGCCGAAATCCTGGGAGACATCGTTGGCCCCACCGGTAGTTGGGACGATTGGGAAGCCTCTCGGTGAAGCTGCTTCTGGATACTCACATCTGGCTTTGGAGCGCCCTCGAGCCACAGCGCCTGACCAGCCGCGTCGACAAGGTATTAAGAGATCCCGCGAATGACTTATGGCTGTCTCCGGTTAGCGTGGGTGAATTGATAGTGCTCCTCCGGAAAGGTCGTCTTAGGCTGCCGAACGAAGTTGCAGCCTGGGTCGCCCAGACCATGCAAGACTTGGAACTCACCGAAGCGCCCCTGACGGTTGAAGTGGCGCTCGCGATAGGGTCGATAGACTTTCCCCATGGTGATCCCGCCGATCACTTTCTCGCCGCTACCGCAAAAGTCTTCGATCTGACGCTGGTGACCGCCGACGAACACTTGCTCCATCTGCCCGGGATTCGCGTCCTGGCGAATCGCTAAACCCCGTTCGCCTTACCGATCCCGCTCTGCCATAAAATCATCCCGGCACTTCTTCGCCGCGGAAACCAACTCGGCAAACTCGGGCGTACCTCTCAGCTTCGCCCATGAGGAATCGTTCTGCAGGCCTGAGTAGGCGCAGAAGTGATGGGCGACGGAGCTCTTGAGCATATTCATCGCTAACTCTTTCTGCCCACAGAAGAGAATATCTGGAGCAACCGTATAACTGACCTCGGGGTCAGGATCGGCCATAATCTGAGCCGCGGCCTGCCGTGCGCCGTTGACTGCGGTCTCGGACGCCGGGTTGTCCATGCAAGCAATCGTCAGCCGGGCCCAGGGCACGTCGGGAAAGTTGTGCGCAATTTCCCTGGCTTTCGCTAATTGTCCATCGCGAATATATTCGCGCTTCATGTTGTCGGAGGACCACTCGGTCCCGGCATCGAGTTGCAGGAATTGCATCGCGCGGGCATAGTCGCCTAGCTGATTAAAAGTGAGAGCGCAGGAACGAAAACGATAATTTCCCGGATCCATAGACAGCGCGGTATCGCACTCGTGGGCAGATTCCTCGATCGCTCCACCGTAGCGAAGGACGTAGGAGAGAGCGAAGTGGGCATACGCGTTCTCCGGATGCCGTGCCAGCAGAGCCTTCGCGCTCTGATACCCCTTGATTAACTCTCCTCGTTCCACCTCGCTAAGCATGATTTCTCCCGCCGGATCGATATAGTCGGGATCGAGGGACAAAGCTCTGGAGAACGCGGCCAGCCCCCGCTGAAAGGCCGCGTCGCCTCCGTTGGCGTAAGCGGAGTCGTAATGGTAGCGAACTCCCAGCGCGTCCCATGCGGGCGCGTAGCTGGGGTCGAGTCCCACCGCTCGTTCAAGCAT
>PKVZ01000218.1:0-722 GCA_003131635.1 Acidobacteriaceae bacterium | reverse complement strand
CGTATCGCGCCAGATGGTGCGATTGTTCTCCACATCAATCGCTTCCAGTGTGATCTGCAGCTGCGAGCCTTCTTTCAGATAGTGCCCAGTCACCACGTCCGTCACGTGCATGGCGCGGCCAGCCTCCTGCAAGTCGAGCGTAGGCGAATCGTATTTACTGGTCGTGGCAAACGGACGGATGGTCAGCGAACGCACGTAGCTGAGCGACGTGGCAATTTCATCGGCCAGGGCCAGCCGAAGAAAATCCACGTCCTTATCCGCTCCCAAATTTTGCAAGGGCAAAACGGCGAGGGTTTTGGAACCGGCGGAGCCCACGGCAGGTGCGGCCTGACGCCGCGCCTGCCAGAAGAAAATGACGGCCAGCGCAACCACCGCAACCGCGGCAGCAATCAGAGCGATTTTTCCGGAAGAATGTTTAGGCGCCGCAACCGGGGCCACACCACTGCTGGCGACCGCACTCCGCTGGCCGGAACTTGCCGGCCCCGCGGCAACTGCTGTGCTTCCCGAATCCATCAACAAAGGGCCACGTCCCGAGTCCGTGTCCCGCTTCAACCGCTGCAAGTCACTGCGCATCTCCGACGCGTGCTGGTAACGGAGGCTGGCATCTTTCTCCAGCGCCTTGTCGATAATGTCTTCCAGTTTGGCCGGGACGTCATGATTCAGCCGCACCGCCGGCACCGGCGCGCGATTCATGATGGCTTCGCAAATCACCGCCGAACTCT
>PKVZ01000239.1 GCA_003131635.1 Acidobacteriaceae bacterium | reverse complement strand
AATCATTCCGTCGAAAGAAGTCACCAGACTAACCGTGACCGTCGCGGTTGCCGTGGCTGTCCCGCCGGGTCCACTGACGGTGTAGGTAAAGGTAGTGTTCGCTGTGGGGTAACCGGGAGTGCTTGGGGTTAGGACGGTGTTGCCATTCAGCCCCACCTGCCCAACATTATTGCTGATGGTCCCCATGTCCGCGTTAGTGGCTACCCAGGTGAGCGTCACACTTTGTCCGGCAACGATCGATGTAGGGCTTGCGCTCAAGGTAGCAGTCGGCACGGGGCCGGAGCTGCTTGAGTTGCTCGCGCTGCCGCCACAGCTGGCCAGCACAAGGGTCAAGGCGAGAAGTAACGCCGAGGATTTCGCTCTTCCCTGGAAGCAGCTGCCAACGAAATTACTGAATGTTGTGAAATTCCCCATACCATCCTCAATCATCGTGCGTTGCTTTGTAATTCGATTTATCCCACGTCCGCTTGGGGGAAGCGGTGTTCCCTGCCCATACGCGCCTAGTCCCAAAATGGTACCAGAATCCGTATTTCCCGAATACAGACTAGAGACTCTAGCGCAGCGGGGTCGCGAGCGCGCTTCGGGACCTCGTGCACCGAACTCCCCACAACGCGGCACTCATTTCAACGCATTCACCGCCGGCTCGAGCCACGAGAACAAAACATTATTCAGCGAGGGAAACTGTGAAACCAAAAGGCTGATCAGAGGCAAGGCGAACAGGCTTCCCATACGCAGCCAGAACTGTATCCCGAGTTCTCCCGGCTTGGTCTGAGTCACCAGACTAAGGATCGAGTCACGATGAGCCTCAGCACATACATAGCCTACGATTCCTATAATGAACAGCAGCAGCAGGATGGCTGCGGAGCGCAATGCTGTTCTGGGCTCGAATGGATAAGAGTTGACCGAGAGCAACAGAAAAACATAAAGGCCGGCGACGGCGATTCCCAGAGTACGCATGCGCAGCAGAACGACGAGGATGAAGTTGAGGTAAACCAGGGCGACGAAACGCTCGGCCAGACGAGTGGACAAGGATGGTTCCTTTTCTTCCTCGTCGTCTTTCTTGTCTTTGCCACACACTACCGTGATGTTTTTCTCCTCATCACCATCCTTCGAGCCAACCTCGCGCAACATCAACCCTTCCTCCCCCCACCATTTGGGCTGCAGGTACTTCAGGGCCTCGGCACAGGTTTTGGCGATCCATTCCTGCAAAGGCTGACTCTTGGCAACAAAATCATCCGAACGGTCCGGCCTCGAGGCCGCAGGCTTATGCTGCGAGTCTGAACCTTCCGGTTTGTCCTTTGCGAACTCGCTGCGCAAGTCGTTCCGCGCCTTGATGGTTTTTTCGATATCGTCCAGCAGACGACCGGCATTTTCGTTGCTCCTCTCTGGCCCCACTTTGCGCCTGAGTTGTTCCAGCGTTTCCAACTGACGGGCGACCAGCCGAGACAATTCCAGCCCCCAACCACTTCCCAGCCTCCAAATCGGATCCCACGCAAAATGGAGTTCCCCGAAAGCGCGCCGTAGAGGAAAGTAATCGAGGGTGGTTAAGATTTTGCGGCACTCCAACCACACCACGAGCAGACGGAAAAGTGTGCCCAAGAGGGCAAACGTGACTACCGCAAGAGAAATAGCGTAGACCCACTCAAAGTGCTCCGCTTCCAGGCTGAGCAGCGGATGACGATAGTCCAATGCACATAGCGCAATGGCAAAAAGCATTAATATCGGAAGGTAAATTCGGGATTCCCAGGCGCACGGCCTCACGCTAAGCAACAGCTTCTCGGCAAACTGCTCCGAGGGCCAAAGAGGGCGGATGACACTTGGAGCGATGTAGTTTGAGTTGTCAGGGGCGGGAAGATCAGCGTCGCAGGGCAGCTTGGGACATCTCTTGTCCACGAACGCAAGCCCGCAGAGCGAACACCAGGCCCACCACAAGCCCGCTCCCAGCAAACAGAGGAAAGGCAGCAGGGGCGATACACCGGAAGTGATATGAATGTAGCGGTAGAGGAAGGGATTTTGCGAATGTGCGCGGATTGCGTACAGGACTGCAAAACCAGCAACTAACCCGAGCGCTACGACGAGGAAAACCAAACTGGCGAACAGAGATTCCCTGCGGTAGAGTTCTCGCGCACAGATTCCCCCCAGCAACAAGATAAAGATGACGGCTACGATGACGCACACCTTTGAGATGCACGCCAAACTCCACCAAACCACCCAGGGCCAAGCCAGCAACAGCAATGCCGTCAGGAGTAGCCAGCCTATGACCGCAATCAGCCCCGACCGACACCTGTCCTTAACCGGTGCCAGTATCATCATGGTAGAAGTACTCGCAGAGAGCGAGCCTTTCCGGAGAAGCCACAGATACGCCGCCACCAACGCCAGCACGAACCCGGAGGCTAGTCCGGAGAATGTACGCCGCGTAGGCTTGAATTCTTCCGCCTTTTGAAGGCAGCATTCCGCGGGCCAGGAAAATGACTTGCACACGCAGGATCAAGGATCGGTCTGGGTGCGGATGTGATCTTTCCTTCTTTGTTGCCACCCTTGTCCAGGATCGCGACCGGCCAAAAGCCGTCGCGCCCTAACACCGTCAGCCAAACCACTGGTGCCAGTGGTTCAGTTAGCGGGCGCGTTCCTCCCAGCGGCGGCCAGCCATACTCTGCGTACGGAGCTGCGGGCAGGCCAATGGAAGGATGTTCGCAGGCGGGGTCGGTCGCCGGTTCGTCCTTGGAGGGTTTAATGCAGGTGATCTGCGAAAGCGATGCGTTGTAGGTGCCCGCGGCGAACGCGTTGGGAAAGACGTGCTCCGCATGCCGATTGGTTTTCGAAAAAGTCGGTAGGGCTGTCTCGTCCGCTAAACCTGGCAACAGAGAGTACGTGGTTAGCGCCATAACACCGTGCAGCAGTGACTCATCATCGGCATCGCGGCTGAGCAGGAGATCGGCAGGCATGGCCACAACCCGAGCTGCCGAATCACTCTTCTTGAGGAAGGCGCTCAGGAAAACCGTGTCCATTGGATTGGTGGCCTGCAGCACGACAAACTGAATCTCACGCTCGCGAAGGGCTGCTACGATTCCCAAAAGGATTGACTCCTGCGACAAAGGAGTTTCCGAATGGGCGAATCGCTGCACCGAATCGTCATCGCTGCCGGTATCCTGCAGGTTGATCGGCAAGGTAGAGCGAACTCGATAGCTGTCCTCCGAGGCTGCGGCCTTCGACTGAAATCCCTGCTGATAGGCGCTGCGTAGTTGCGAAATGTCGCGCGGATAGTGCAGGTGAAGGACACGATCCTCGTCTTTTTTCAAGATGGGGTCATCGGGTGGGTTCGAGGCGCCGGCCAGTTTACTTGCCCCAAGGCAGGAATCTTTCGGCGAGACTTCTGAATCGACTCTGCCGGCCGCAGTTTCGTCTTCAGCTAAAAGGGCAATCTTGTCAGGAGTGTACCCTCTACCTTTTTCGAACTCGATAAACTTTCGCAACATGAACTGACTGCTCTCCTGAAAAGTTGCGAAATCCACTTGCGGCGTGCATCCGAATCGCTGCTTAAACCATTGCGTCGTTCCCCAACTAGTGATGGTGCCGCTGCGAATGACAATGCCACTAAACTGCTGCAAGGGCGGGGTCTTTGGCGAACTATTTGATGGAGGTTCTAACAGTTGAGCGAGCGAGTACAGCGAGCCAGAAAACGTCGGCCCAATGATTCGCAACTGCCCCGGTAGAGGATGACTCCCTGATTTCGGCAGGCCCGAGATCAGATCCAGCGCCGTTCTAAATTGATCTTTGTTTACACCTCCGGTCGGAGTTTCCCCGACCACGAAGACATACAACGGTGTGTTCAAGTTCTTCGCAATAGCATAGCGAAAAATCATCAGACCAGGCAGAGCTTCTTTGTTGTCCTGATACTCCTGCTGTCCCAAACGGGCGCGAAAGTCGGTTGATTCCGGGTGCTCCTGGCTATCCCAAGGCATACTGGCACGGTCAAAGATCCAGCCGGCCTGTCGCGCGCCTTGCTGGATCGCGTCCATGGTTCGATCAAAAAACAGGCTGAGGTGCGTATGAACCGGGTCGGGAACGATTGCGATGGCAAACTTTACATCGTTGCCGCTAACCGCCGTCTGAAACTCCTGGACCAATTTTTCCATGCCGGCGCCGGCCGCGGCCACGGAAGATGAGTCACTGACGGTGTCCAACAAGTCCTTTTCAACGCAATCGGGTAAAGTGCATTTCGCAGAAGGATTGGGCTGCTTTGAGCCTCCGCCTTGTGCGCTGCTAATGCCGGGCGCAGCGGAGGGACTACCCGCAGGCGAGGGGCTGCCGCCTCGCAACAATCCCATTCCCAGCCCCAGCACCAACAGAGTTCCCAAGCCACCTAGCCTGTTTCGCATGGGCCATCCCTCTCGGACGAGTCAATGCAGCTCATCGCCAAGCAAGCCCTCCGAAGAAATCACGGAGGCTCCGCTGCCATCAGCAGGTCATTGCTGACCATCTTGATTTGAGTTACGACCCGGCGAGGGGAAGGCGGGACGGGCCGATGAGGTACGGCAGAATTGTCCTACTGAGCCGAGTTACTGTCAAGCGCAAAAGCGGGGAGTATCACTCGCTCTTGAAAGTACTAACACGGCGCATGTTTACTGGGCAATCGATATAGATAGCGTGCGATAAGTCAGGCGCTAGCTCCGTAGCCCAGTGGTACCGACTCAAATGCTCGGCGGGATTCTCTCTGCACCGGCCACTATCCAGAGTTCGCGCTTGGTTATGGGCTATTCAGTTCCACCACAGCGACCTTGTTCACTCCGCTGCAGGCCAGGTAGAGACGCCGGTCACGAGTCGCCACCATGTTCCGAACCACTCCGCCCCCGGACGGGATGGGCATCGTGCCAAAGCTCTCCGATTTAGGATCGAACCTGACCAGCGTATTGGGCTTCACGCCCGACTCGCTGTACCAGACTTCGCCATCATTCGTGATCGCGATTCCGTAAGGTTCTGAATCCGAACCGCCCGGCGATGGCCATTCTTTCAGCAGCCTTCCTGCCGAGGGATCGAAGTGTCCCAGGTATCCGCGCGCGTAATCGCTGTAATAAATCGTGCCGTCAGGCGCCAGCGCGATGCGCCGCGGACGCGCACTCGCCGCTGGCAAAACGAATTCCTGAATTTTCATCGTGCTGGGATCGATACTGCCTAGCTTGTTGGCGCCGAAATCGCAAAAGAACGGAGTGCCGTTGGGCAGGATCACGATGCCGTAAGGCACAGCATGGGCCGTAGGCACCTGGGTCAGGCTCATCTTGCCCGTTTTCGGATCGAGACGTCCTATATAGTTCGTTTCTTCGTTGGTAAACCAGAGAATTCCATTCTGGTCGAATACTGGCGTGTGAGGATCGATTCTGGCACCCTCGTCTGGACGATACTCGGCGACCTCGCCCGTCTGTGGATTCAGCTTGCCGACGTAACCGGCGGAGATTGCCGTGAACCAGATGTCGCCATCTTTGTCGGCTACCAATCCGTGCGGCCCCGAGTTCGGCGTCTTCAAAGGATATTCCTTGAATTCTCCAGTCTTAGGATCTAGCCGGCCCAGCTTGTTCGCTCCTTGCCCGGTATACCAAAGAGAGCCGTCGGGAGCGACAGCGGGATCGTGCGGACGCGACTTCGCGGTCGGAACCTCGTATTCGTGGATCTTCACGTTTAGATTTTCCACCGTGGCTGAGCTGATCAGAACTGCGGCGAGCCCGAATAAGCACAGTTGGCGTAGATACATGTGCACCTCCTTGCCAGGAAATTGTAGCCCCCGGTCTTCCATCCAGCCCAATGCGAAACTTTTTTTTAGTTTGGGGTTTGTCCTACTGTTGCTTTCCGATTGACCCCAGAATGGTTTTGTGATTAACTTCGCAGAACTGGGGCGGGCTCGGCGCGAGTCAATCGCGAAGAAATGGTGCATTTCACGGAGGTGCCACAATGAAGTACTTCGCTTATGCCACCCTTGCCACTCTCATTTTTGGTCTGACCCTAACCGCCAGTGCGCGGGACGTTGTCCTGCCTGCCGGCACGCTTCTACAATGCACCCTCAACGAGCCGAATTTCTCTACGGCGACCGCAGCGGTCGGCGATCCAGTTCTATGCCACCTGCGCGGCGTCACCGAATTCGGCCAGCAGGCTTTTCCCCGCGGCAGTTATTTAGTAGGACACCTGGAATCCTCCAAAGATCCCGGCCACTTTTGGGGCAAGGGAGAAATGAAGCTCCAGTTTGATCGCATCGGCTTGCCCAGCGGCGATCTTCCCCTGGACGCGAAACTAATCGCAACCCGCGGCTACAAGGTGGATAAAGAAGGCGACATCAAGGGGAAAGGCCATGCCAAGCGCGACATCGTCGAGTGGATGATCCCTCCGTTGTGGCCCTGGAAGGTGATCATGTTGCCGGCGCGCGGCCCTCGCCCCACGCTAAAAGGTGAGTCGGTACTGACTCTGCGACTGATGGATGATGTTCAGGTGACGCAAGTGACGCAGCGCACTGTGCCGCCTGGCTGGCATTTCTTCAGCCAACCAAGAAATGAGTCCTACAACCAATCGCAGTTGCGGCAGGATACGCCTCAGCTTTCCGTTCGAGCCGCTACTTCGAATGCCGACATGGAACTAACCGTGGCACCGCAGGCTTCCTATGCCTCGCTGATCACTCGGTCGGTGGCGACTGAGGCTACGCTCACCAGAGGAAGTTCGCCAGGCATGCCTGTGTTTGTGCTAACTACCGGAATGGCGCTGCCGGTGAGCAGCTACGGCTATCAGGATGGACGCATCACTTACACTCTCGCCAGCGGCGGAGGCGGCGTCATCAGCACGGATGATATCGACTGGGACACAACCACTCGCGTGAACTCGCTGCGTGGCGTGCGGGTTGCGCTCCACGGTAAACATATAAGTCAGGTAACGCCGGGGATGTAAGCAAGGCACAAGAATTCGGCGATTTTGCCGCGCGCTGTCACCCAACAAGTTAGGGGCAACCTGGACAGACAGGAGTTCGCGCGGCAAAGTATCCGAAGGATAGTTCGCCGGATAATAAGGAGTCCGTTTCGAGGAAAAAGACGTGACTCGGGTCAATTCAATGCCCCCGCGGAACGAAATCATGCTGAAGCTGGCCACTAGCCCCACCGGGGCTGCTCATCGAGGCTGATACCGAGGGCGGTCTTGCCAACCACTTCGTGCGTAAGGAAAGCATTGGCGGGATGAATTCTGCCGAGACGCGCATCGCGCAGCAAGCGCTCGTATCCCGCCGAGCGAAAAATACCATGGCCGCCGGCAATATCGAGGCCGAGATCGACAACCCGCCAGGATTCCTCGACCGCGTGGTATTTGGCGGCGAAGATTTTTGACGGCCATTCGAGGCCGTGATCCACGCCATTCGACCAATCGTCTGCGATCCGGTCCAGATGCGGCCCGATGGATTCAAGCGCGATCACCATTTGCGCAATGGCGTGCTGAATTTCGGGATGGTAAGCCATCGAGCGGGAGAGCGCAAGCGAACTCTTGCTCTTCGCGGCAGCAATGGTTCTATCCAGAGCGCGTTTGGCCAGGCCGTAATAAACATTGGCGAAGCCCATCAGAGCCCAGGCAAAGACGGAGAGCACAAAAGCATCGATTCCAGCACCCCCGGGTGGAACGACCCGCGCGACGTACCGATCTGGAATGAAAGCGTTCTCCAGAACCGTGTCATCGCTGCGGGTGGCGCGCATGCCGAGAACGTCCCAAGTTTCCTTGATAAGGTAGCCACTGTTATCGCGCAGCATGAACGCGTGGACGACCTTCGGATGGGTAGGGTCGCTTGTGTTCATTCCGTGGAGGCCGAAGCGCGTCCAGACCGGCGTCAGGCTGCCAAACTGCTTGCGGCCGGTGAAGCGATATCCGCCGTCTACACGTTCCGCTTTCGCCGAAGAGAGCAAGACCGGGATATCGTTGCCGCTCTCGGCGTGACCTGCCGCGAAGATTTCCCCTGCAGCAGCGTCGCTCAGCATCCATTCGAGCGATTTATCTCCGCGGCGCCAGAGATCGGCGGCAACGCCGACCCAATAGAGATGCATATTCACAGCCAGGGCAGTAGCCGGCGCATGGTAGGCCAGCCGGCGTTGCTCGCGGCACACTTCGGCGAGACTCAATCCGGGACCGCCAAATTTCTCCGGAACTGGCATGACGAGATACTTCGCAGCGCGGAGTTCTTCGAAATCCTGATCGAAAAAGCGATTTTCGCGGTCGTAGGTAGCGGCACGGGAATCGAAACGGGCCAGCATCTCGTCTGTGAGACTACGCCCGCTCGAAAGCTGGGACGCAGCACTGCGTGTTTTTTGGGAGCCTCCGCCGTCGCTTGATTGGTTGGGGGACCTCGCCTCAGGAACTGTGGCCATGCGCTTTCCCTCGCACTCGAAATTCAAGTTTTCCACGCCATTCTACAACGGAAACCCGACTGAGCAGCCACCTACAGTGGCTGGCCGCTCAGTCCCGGTTCGCGTACTATGGCCGCGCTTCGTAGACGATGTTGAAGGATGTCTCAGTGGCCCGGCGAAAACGAGTAAAGCCGGCCGAGGTCACAACTTCCCGAATACGCTTCTCGCCCGCCTGCGCCCCCAGACAGAGTGCCACTTCCTGTGATCTCGAACAAGGGGTGCACAGCAATGTTGAGAACGAGTAGTAAACGCGCCCCACGGGATTCAGGTTGTCTTTCAACTGATCGTTCGCGAAGGGTTCCACGATCATCCATGTGCCGTCTTTGGCCAGGGAGTTCCGAACGTGCGCGGCCGCGCCCACTGGATCGCCCATGTCGTGCAGGCAATCGAAGACCGCTACGAAATCGTAGTCCTTGCCCGGAAAGTCCTTGGCTTTCGACACCTCAAAGCTAACCCGGTCCGCAACGCCTTGCCGTTTGGCGGATTCCCGTGCTGCCTCGATCGACTTGTCGTGGTAGTCAAATCCGAAAAATCGTGAGTTGGGGAAGGCTTTTGCCATGAGTACCGTCGATGCGCCTTTCCCGCAGCCGACGTCGGCCACGCGGGCGCCCACTTCGAGCTTCTGTTCTACGTCGTTCAGGGAGGGTATCCACGTGCTGACAAGGTTGGCAGCGTAGCCCGGACGAAAGAACTTTTCGCAACCATGAAAAACGCCGTCATCGTGTTCGTGCCAGCCCATTCCGGCGCCTGTACGAAAGGACTCTGCGATGCGAGGCACGGCCGCCAGAGAGCCCAGGGCGAGTTCGAAGGCTCCCGGCAGATAAGCCGGGCTGTCCTCTTGGGCAAGGGTGAAGGCCTGTTCTTCAGTCAGGCTGAATTTGTTCGTCAATTCGTCGTAAGTGATATAACCTCCAGCCGCCTGCGAAGCCAGCCATTCGCGCAGATAGCGCTCATCGGTCCCGGTCTTCGCCGCGAGCTCTGCCGCACTCATGGGGCCGGCAGCCAGCGCCTTGTAAAGACCTAGTTTCTCGCCGATCACCACCATCCCGGCGTGGACCGAGGCGCCAAGATCAGTGACGAATTGTCCGATAAAAGCATTCAGTTTGTTCATGTCCAGAGCGGGAACTTGTGCTGTACTCATTGGTGATGCCTCCTATGTTGGGTTCTTCTTCCGAATGTCGCTATATATAAAGACGGGAAATTAGATCCGAAATAGCAACCGGGTTGCGGCAAAAATTTGGTGAAATGCCAAGGGCCGCTTGGGGAAGAGGCCATCTTGGGCGGCTGCAAATAAACGGTGTACCCTATTGAAACCATGGGGGGGAGATGGGGCTGTCTTCTAACCACGAGGTAACGCAGCTGCTCAGGGCCTGGACTGCCGGGGATCAAGATGCCCTTGAAAAACTCACGCCTCTCGTGTACCGGCAGCTACACCGAGTGGCGCAACGCTACATGGCGGGGCAACGGACTGGGCACACTTTGCAAACGACTGCACTGGTGAACGAAGTCTACTTGCGGCTGGTGGATTGTAGCCGAGTAAATTGGCAGGATCGCGCACATTTCTTAGCGGTGTCGGCGCAGCTGATGCGTCGTATTCTTATCGATTTTGCCCGTTCCCGTGGTTACCAGAAACGAGGCGGTGATGTAGTTCACCTGTCGCTGGACGACGTGCCGTCGGTATCAAACGAACCCAACGCAGACGTTGTGGCACTGGATGACGCCTTAAAGGCCTTAGCGGAGGTCGATGGCAGAAAGAGCAAAGTCGTAGAACTGAGGTTCTTTGGCGGATTGAGCATAGAGGAAACTGCTGAAGTTTTGAAAGTATCGACTGAGACCGTGGTAAGGGATTGGAGGTTGGCGAGGGCTTGGCTGCTGCGTGAGTTGAGCCGAGAAGCCTGAAGTATGGATTCTGAACGTTGGCATCGGGTGGAAGAGCTGTTTCAGCGTGCCTTGGAACTCGACGAGAGCCTCCGCGTTCAATTCGTGGAACGCTCCTGCGGGGACGACGCAGTGCTGCGGCGTGAAGTCGAGTCGCTGTTGGCTCAGGAGAAGAAAGGTCAGCATTTCATTGACTCGCCCGCGCTGGAGGTGGTGGGTAAACTGGTGGCCGCTGAAGCCGCAGGAGAAATTGGAACCGAACTCGTTGGCAGCACAGTTTCCCACTATCGCATCGTTGAAAAACTCGGTGGAGGCGGCATGGGTGTTGTCTACAAAGCCGAGGATCTAACCCTCCACCGTTTCGTAGCATTGAAGTTTCTGCCGGACGAGGCAGCCAACGACCCTCAGGCACTAGCGCGTCTGGAGCGCGAGGCGCAGGCCGCCTCCGCGCTGAACCATCCCAACATCTGCACGATCCATGAGATTGGCCGCCATGACGGCCAGTCTTTCATCGTCATGGAGTTTCTGGATGGCGTCACACTGAAACATCGGATCGCAGGCAATCCGCTGGAGACCGAGTTAATTTTGTCACTGGCGATCGATATTGCCGACGCCCTCGATGCCGCCCACGCCAAGGGAATCATCCACCGCGACATTAAGCCAGCGAACATTTTCATCACCATACGCGTGCACGCCAAGATCCTTGATTTTGGCTTGGCCAAATTAATGCCGATTCTCGGGAAAGTTGGGGATCATCACGGCGCATGGGGGGCAACGGCGACGTTCCAAGATGAGCTGACCAGCCCCGGTGCGGCTATCGGCACCATTTCCTCTATGTCGCCAGAACAAGTCCGCGGCAAGGACTTGGACGGTCGCACCGACCTGTTTTCCTTTGGAATTGTGCTCTACGAAATGGCGACTGGAAAGATGCCCTTCCTTGGGGAAACCGCAGGAGTGGTCTTTGACTCGATCTTGAACCGCGCCCCCGTAGCTCCGGCGCGGCTGAATCCAAACCTGCCGGCTGACTTAGAGAGGATTATCAATAAGTGCTTAGAGAAAGATCGCGAATTACGCTACCAGCATGCATCCGATGTTCGTACGGATTTGCAGCGGCTCAAACGCGACACCGACTCGGTCTCATTGCCAATTCGCGCGGAGCGCTTCCTCGATATTGAGGTTTCGGAAGCGACAGCGGGCGCGATATCCGTACTTGGGAAGCCAGGTGGAAAGATCATCGACCTACCGGTCCCGCGGACTCCGCTCATTGGCCGCGAGACCGAACTGCGAGAAGCCGCTGAATTCCTGCTGAAGCCGAATGTTCGGCTTCTAAGCTTGACCGGCGCAGGAGGCGCGGGCAAAACCCGGCTAGCTATTGCAGTAGCCGAGGCGATCGCGTTCCATTTCAACGGCGGAGTTGTTTTCGTTGGACTTGCCGCCATCACGCATGCAGATCTGGTTGCATCGGCACTCGCGCAGGCACTCGGGATCCAGCAGGTTGCCAACCGAACAATACCGGAGGTCATCGGTGACTACCTGCAGCAATCCGGGCCATTCCTGTTCGTGCTCGATAATTTTGAGCAGGTGCTGCCCGCCGCATCGGTGGTCGCCGAGATATTAACCGCTTGCTCGACTCTCAAAGTGCTGGTTACCAGCCGCGAGTGTCTGCGTATCTATGGGGAGCAGGAATTTCCCGTGGCGCCGCTGGCACAGGACTCAGCCGTGCAGTTATTTGTACAGCGGGCAATCGCGGCTCGGCCTAACTTTTTACTGACAGCCGAAAATTCGCCTGCGATTCGGGACATCTGTTTACGCTTGGATGGTTTGCCCTTGGCGATCGAGTTGGCGGCGGCGCGCACCAAGGTGCTGTCGCCGAGCGCCATCCTGGACCGGCTGCAAAGCCGGCTGCAGTTGCTCATTGGTGGGGCGCTTGATTTGCCCAAACGGCAACAGGCACTCCGCAACACCATTGATTGGAGCCACGGCCTCCTGAATGAAGCTGAGCAAAAACTGTTCCGGCGATTTTCGGTATTTATTGGCGGCTGCACGTTGGAGGCTGCCGAAGCCGTCTGCAACACCGGCAGTGATCTCGGGATCGATTTATTCGACGGCCTGACCTCATTGGTCGATAAGAGCCTGGTCCAGCGCATCGACCAACACGAACCGGAAACCCGTTTCAGAATGTTGGAAACGATTCGTGAATACGCACTGGAACGTCTCGTTTCTTGTGAGGAAGATGCCGCAACGCGACGAGCACACGCCGCGTATTGCCTGGTGCTCGCGGAGGAAGGCAATCCTGAACTCAACCCGGACGAACGGGCGGCATGGCTGCAGCGATGCGATCTCGAGATCGACAACTTCCGCTCGGCTCTCGATTACCTCTTTGAGTGTAACGACCTCGACTGGGGCTTGCGGCTCTGTATGGCGTTGTTTCGATTCTGGGACATGCGGGAGCATCTGACCGAAGGCCGCGCCAGGCTGGAGACGATCCTGCGCCTGGCGGATTCGGGATATGCAAGACCACGTGCGCGGATCTGCATTTTTCTAGGCGCGCTATCGACCGCCCAAAGCGACTTTGCTGCTGCGGAGCGCTTCTTACAACAGGGCCTTTCGCTGTATGAGGAGTTGAACGACCGTTGGGGAATCGCAGCATCGCTAAACGCCCTTGGAATCGTAGCTCGAGATAGCGGCAATTATCGGGCGGCACAAATTTATTTCGAGCGCAGTCTGACGCATTGGCGCACCCTGTCCGATCCTTTATCCACCGCTCGCTGTCTGCACAATCTGGCAAATGTCGCAAAGATCCAGGGCGACTATCTGCGCGCGCAAATGGGGCTCAGTGAAGCGGCGCAGATCTTTCAGGACGTCGGAGATGCCAGTGGGGCCGCCTGGTCCCTCAATCAGCAAGGCGACATAGCGCGGGAACAGGGTGACCTGAAGATGGCTCGGGACTTCTACGAAGGCGCGCTGAAGGCGTTTCGTGCCGGCGGCGACCGCTGGGGCTCCGCCCGCTCCCTCGCAGACTTGGGCTACGTTTACTGCGAACAGAGAGACTATGAGGAGGCACATGCCACTTACCGCGAAGCTCTCGAACTGTTTTCCGAGCTGGGACACAAGCGGGGATTGGCGCGTTCCCTGGAAGGCTTTGCGTGTCTGGCCGTGGCCCGAGGTCACGCCGGACGCGCACTGAGACTGGCTGCAGCCGCCGCACACCTACGGCAACTAATCAGCGCTCCCCTGCCTCAAGCCGAGCAGTCAAAACTCGATCAAAATATGTCATCCGCATGGGAGTCACTCGGAGAGGTCGGAGGGAGAGTTGCTTGGGCAGAAGGCTCTGCGATGGAAATCGCGAGCGCCATCCAATACTCGTTGAAAGAATCCTAATTGGCTATCTCAGGTTCACAGGGTCAATCAGCCGGCGGACTGCAGAAACGCGATCGGCTGGAACGCCGGCGCGGCGAGCGTGCTCCCGTATGCTGTTCTCGTCGGGCGCGAGGTATACGCAATAGACTTTATCCTCAGTCACATAACTGTGAAGCCACTGGATCTGAGGCCCCATCCCCTCCAATGTCGCCAAAGAGCGTAGGGACACTTCACGGAGCTGGCTTTCGGACAGCGATCCAGCTCCCTGAATCTCGCGTTCAATTACGAACTGCGGCATGATGGGAAGCAGTGTACCACGGGCGAACGCCTACTGCTAAACTCCAGCAGTGAAGTCGAACGCACAACGGAGAAGTGATATCTGCTGAATCGCTGCTAACAGTCTTTTTCGACAATTCCGGACAGTTTTGTCGGCAATCCGGAAAGTAAAAAGCGAACACCCTCGGCGTTCTGAAGACCGAGCCATTTCCTCCTGGCCCGGTCGGAGGCTCAAATTGCGGGGATGTTTGGCGTCACACTCCAAGGTGATTTACGTCACAGCCCGCCGCGCTCCGAGCTTCTAGGGTTACAGTGGCAGCCCATGGTGCGACAAATCGGGCTTCCGATTCGGTGACTTATGGCAACTACGCTGTTACCGGCCGAGACGCCAGTCAACACGCCGGTCAAGACACCGGCCCCCCCGCAAGCGAATCTCCTTGCTTCCGCAATCGTAATCGTCCTCGCGGCGATTGCCGCCATCTTCGTCTTGAGGATTTCTCCGTTGTCCTCTCCGTGGGCACAAGGTTACGATCCAACCGGACACTGGTGGCTCTCCACAATCCTTGCCGCGCTGCCGATTGTCGTGCTGCTCGGCAGTCTCGCGCTCGGCCATGTAAAGGCGCACTACGCGGCGCTCGCCGGATTGGCGGCGGCCCTGCTCACCGCCATCTTTGCCTTTCATATGCCAGCCCGTCTTGCCGGAGCGACGGCGGTCTATGGCGCCGGTTACGGCCTCTTCCCGATCGGCTGGATCGTGCTGAGCGTTATCTTTATGTATCAGCTCACGGTCGAATCCGGACAATTCAACATCTTGCAGCACAGCCTGACGGGCATCACGCAGGACCGTCGCCTGCAGTTGCTACTCATCGCCTTCTGCTTTGGAGCATTCTTTGAGGGCGCGGCTGGCTTCGGCACACCGGTGGCGGTGACCGCGGCTCTACTGATCGGGCTCGGATTCAAACCGCTGCAAGCTTCAGGCCTGTCGCTGATCGCGAATACCGCGCCCGTGGCCTTCGGCGCGCTGGGCACACCGATCATCGCTCTCGCGAAAGTCACCGGTTTCAGCGAGATTACGCTGGGCGCGATGGCAGGAAGAATTCTGACGCCCTTCTGCATTCTGGTACCTTTCTGGCTGGTGTGCGCGTTTGCGGGCTGGGACGGGATGATCGAAGTATGGCCTGCGATCGCGGTCGCAGGGGTTTCGTTCGCGATTCCGCAACTGCTCATATCGAACTTGCATGGGCCGTGGATAGTCAATGTGATCGCCTCGGTTGTCTCCATGGCCTGCCTAATCGGATTCCTGTTCATCTGGCATCCCAAGCGCGTCTGGACGTTCGAAGGAGAAGCGAACAAGACCGACCACCACGCCGATCACGGCTTCACCCGTTCTCAAATCGCCAGAGCATGGGTGCCGTGGATCGTCTTGAGCGTGATCGTCTTCGCATGGGGCACGCAGACCGGCAAGAATCTGATGAATGCTCCGGAAAAAACATTCACCTCGATGGCGCACTGGAACACTCCGCCGAGCAAGATCACCAATCCACAATTTCCGGTCACGAACCTGAACAATTTGTCTCTTCGCGTTCCTCCGGTTGTCCCTAAGCCAACCAAGGAAGCCGCGGTCTTCGGTTTGAACTGGTTAAGCGCGACCGGCACGGGCATCTTGCTGGCGGCCATTCTTTCGGGCATGGTGATGGGACTCAGCTTCCGAAAGATTGTTTCCGTGTACGGACGAACCATCGTAAAGGTTCGCTTCTCGCTGCTGACGATTGCCGCCATGCTGGCGATCGGGATGTTAACTCGCTATTCCGGACTCGACGCGACCATGGGATTGGCGTTTGCGCGCACCGGCCATCTCTATCCATTTTTTGGAACCCTGCTCGGCTGGCTCGGAGTGGCTCTAACCGGGTCGGACACTTCGTCGAATGTCCTGTTCGGCAGTCTGCAGAAAATTTCGGCGCAGCAGGTCAACGTTTCTCCCGTGCTTATGGCAGCTGCCAACACCACAGGCGGCGTGATGGGCAAGATGATTGATGCGCAGAGCATCGTCGTTGCGAGTACGGCAACCCAGTGGTATGGGCATGAAGGCGACATTCTGCGCTATGTCTTCTGGCACAGCATAGCGCTCGCATCTCTGGTCGGCATTTTCGTCTTTCTCATGGCCTACGTATATCCGTTCACACAGGTCCTATTGCGATGAAAATGCCCAGAAAAGCAGGGGGATCGATGAAAGGCATGATGTATGAATGCCGTCTTTGAAACCTTCAAACTTCGCGCCGAAGCGGTGAGCGCTGAAGTCCATCGTTTCCCCCGCAAGAACGAGGCTCTGGACTTCATACTTCACTATTTGCATGATGTCGGAATCAGCGAAACGCCGCAGACTGGTGCGGTATGGGCATCCTGTCCCTTCCTCGATGGATTCGATCAGAAGCAGCTCTCCAGCCAGTTGCCGGGGTTGTCTTTCGACGTCAATCGCGAAGCCTCGGCCGAGGCGAAGGTGGGAATCAGCCAGCTCGACTGGGCCATCGCAAACACCGGAACCCTGGTGCAGGATGCCGCTCGCGTCGATCAAAGGCTTGTTTCCACGCTTCCCCTAATTCACATCGCTCTCATTCGTAGCGATCGTCTCGTGCCCGATCTGCCGTCGGCTTTGAGCAAAATCCGGCCGGAGCAGACCAATTACATTTCGTTCATTACCGGACCCAGCCGCACGGCCGACATCGAGCGCGTGCTCACCATCGGCGTGCACGGCCCGGAGAAGCTCATCATCGTCTTCTTTGATGGCGTCTGCGATGAGCCGGGAAGGGTGAACTAATGGAGACGAAGTTTCGCGAGTCCATTGACAAAGCGGTGCACAACCCCAACCTCACCGGGGCGCTGGGGCGATTCTCCGAGGCCTACCGCATCAGCCGCGCGAAAGCCTATGAGGGTTACGACTTCGAAGCGCTGCGCACACAAATTGCCGAACGAAAATCCTACGCGGCCTCGCATCTCGATGAACTTGCCGACCTCTTCACCAGAAACGCCGAAGCGCGTGGGACCAAAGTATTTCGTACCAACGATCCTGCCCAGGTGCGCGAGTACATCCTGAATGTCGCGCGAGAAAACGGCGTCAAGAGTGTCGTCAAATCGAAGTCCATGGCTTCGGAAGAGATTCACCTTAACAAGCATCTCGAAGCCGCCGGCATCGAGGTGGGCGAAACCGATCTGGGTGAATGGATCATTCAACTCGCCGGACAGACACCCTCGCACATGGTCATGCCCGCCATCCACATGACCAAGGAAGAAGTCGCCACGGTTTTCAATGAGCAGGTGGAAGAAGGCCAGGAGCCGGACATCCCGAAACTGGTGAAGTTTGCGCGCGGCAAGTTGCGCACCAAATTTCTCAACGCGGATATGGGTATCACCGGAGCGAACATCGCGGTTGCTGAGACCGGAACACTGGTCATCGTTACCAATGAAGGCAACGCCCGGCTGGTGACGACCCTGCCGAAAATTCACGTCGCGATCGTCGGCCTCGAAAAGCTGATGGAAAAGTTCGACGACGTCGTGCCAGTTCTGACGGCTCTGCCGAAGAGCGCCACGGCGCAGTTGATGACCAGCTACGTCTCCATGATCAGCGGCCCGGTGCCCAACACCGACGGCACGCCCAAGCAACTGCACGTCATCCTGATGGACAACCGGCGCACCGAGATGTCACAAGACCCCAAGTTCAAGCAGGCGATGCAATGCATTCGCTGCGCCTCGTGTTTGAACGTTTGCCCGGTCTTCCGCCTCGTGGGCGGGCACGTCTTCGGCAAGATTTACACCGGTGGCATCGGCACGATTCTCACTGCCTGGTTTGACGCGCTCAAGTCATCGGACGACATCCAAAGTCTGTGCATTCAGTGCGGCAACTGTACGGAGGTTTGTCCAGGCAAAATCGATATCCCAGGATTGATTCTCGAACTGCGGCGCCGCCTGGCGGTCGAGAAAGGCCAGCCTCTCGCGCAAAAGGCAATCTTCTCGGTCGTCAACAAGCGCAAGCTCTTCCACTCGATGCTGCGCGCAGCCTACGTGATGCAGAAGCCGCTGCAGAAGGGCAACTTCATCCGGCACTTGCCTTTCTTCCTTTCGGATATGACGGAATTCCGCAGCCTTCCCGCGATCGCCGAGGCGCCGCTGCGCGACACAATCAAGAAAATCAAGCAACCCGCTTGCCAGGAGAAGATCGCACTCTACGCAGGATGCCTGATCGACTTCGCCTATCCCGAGATGGGCGAATCACTCGTGAAGATACTGAATAAAGCTGGCATCGAGGTCGTATTCCCCGAGGGCCAGACCTGTTGCGGCGCGCCCGCGCGCTATAGCGGCGCCTACGAAGTCGCCGCGCAAAATGCCAGCGACAACATCAACGCCTTGCTGGCGAATGACGTCACCTACGTGGTGTCAGCATGCCCTACATGCACGGTGGGATTGAAGCATGATTTCATCAGCACCTTCGAAAGCCTCGGGCAAACTGATTCGCTGCCGCGGGCGCGGCAGTTGGCCGACAAGGTCATCGACTTCTCCAGCCTGGTCAAGAAGCTGGTCGATGAAGGCCGGTTGAAGTTCAAAGAAGGCCAGCAACTGGGAAAAATCACATATCACGATTCCTGCCACTTGAAACGCACGCTGCATGCCACTCAGCCACCGCGGCAACTGCTCACGCAGGCCGGCTACGAGATCGCGGAAATGTACGAGGCCGATATGTGCTGCGGCATGGGCGGGACCTATTCCCTGAAGCTGCCGGAAATTTCAGCGCCGATTCTGGAGCGCAAGCTGGTCAACATCAAGAACAGCGGTGCGCCAGTGGTAGTAATGGACTGTCCCGGTTGCGTCATGCAGATCCGCGGCGGCCTGGATAAGCAACGCTCGACCATCAGGGTTGAACACACGGCGCAGCGCCTGGCTGACGAACTGGAGTGAACCGGGAGCCCGTTTTTGATGTTGATCGTTTATTCGGAGGGATGCGAATGGCAGTGGCCGAATTAGCTCCGCTGCAGTCTTGTTCGGAGGAAATCAAGGCCGGACTTGCCGCCTCCATCGCGGCCTCTCGCATCCTCATCCGCCCAATCGAACTCATCGCGTACGCCTCCGATGCCAGCTTCTATCGCCTGATCCCGAAAGCGGTCATACAGGCCTACGGCGTGGACGAGATACGAGCTTTGTTTGCGTTCAGCCGGCAACACCGCATACCCATGACGTTCCGCGCCGCCGGTACAAGTTTGTCGGGACAGTCGATCTCTGACGGCTTGCTGGTAGACATCGCTCGCCACTGGCGAACTCTGAACGTAGAGGATGGCGGCAGACAAATTCGAGTGCAGCCCGGTGTGATCGGCGCTCGTGCCAATGCAGCGCTAGCGGCTTATCGAGCGAAAATCGGGCCTGATCCGGCTTCGATCGCCACCTGCACCATTGGCGGAATTCTCTCCAACAACTCCAGCGGCATGTGTTGCGGCGTCGAGCAAAACGCCTATCACACTCTCAAGTCTATGAAGTTCATGCTGCCGTCGGGCACGGTCATTGACACGTCACGCCCTGACGCCGACGCGGAGTTTTGTGCGCGCGAGCCCGAGTTGGCCCGCGGCGTCCTGAGTTTGAAGCAAAAGCTGGAACTGAATTCGGGCCTGCGCGAACGAGTCCGCAACAAGTACAAGCGAAAGAATACAACCGGCTATTCGTTGAACGCCTTCCTCGATTTCGATACCGCCGTCGACATCTTTCAGCACGTGCTGATCGGCTCCGAGGGAACGTTGGCGTTTATCGCGGAAGCTGTCTTGAACACGGTTCCCGATCTTCCCGTGAAATACACGGGGCTTCTGCTGTACTCCGACGTGTACGCGGCGGCCGATTCGATTATCCCGTTGCGCAACGCCGGCGCCAAGGCGCTGGAGATCATGGATCGAGCTTCTCTGCGCTCGATCGAGAATCAAGCGGGGATACCGTCCTCGATCAAAACGCTTCCCGACGGAGCCGCGGGGCTGCTGGTCGAATTCCAATCTGCCGAAGAAAGCATTCGTTCCGAGTTGGAAGCGCTGGCCCGCGATGCGGTTAGTGGACTCAAGTTGTTCGAACCTGCTCGCTTTACCCACGCCGCCACAGAGCAGGCCTTGCTGTGGAAGATTCGGGCTGGCATGTTTCCGTCGGTCGGGTCGGTGCGGCAGAGCGGCACAACGGTAATTATTGAAGACGTCGCGTTTCCGGTGGAGGTCCTGGCCGATGCCACCTACGATCTCAACCGTCTCTTTGTCAAACACGACTACTCCAACGGCATAATTTTCGGCCATGCCAAAGACGGCAACCTGCATTTTGTAATCACCCAAAGCTTTAACGATCAAGCTGCCATCGATCAGTATTCCCGCTTTGTTGACGACTTAGTCGAGGTGGTGGTTCATCGCTATGATGGCGCGCTTAAAGCGGAACACGGCACTGGCCGCAACATGGCGCCATTTGTGGAGACGGAATGGGGCAGCGACGCCTACCGGATCATGCGCCAACTGAAGCACCTCGCCGACCCCGACCATCTGCTCAATCCGGGAGTGATCATCAATGCCGACCGCAAGGCCCACCTCGCCGATCTCAAGCGCATTCCGTCCGTCGAGCCGGAGATTGACAAGTGCATTGAGTGCGGCTACTGCGAGCCCAAGTGCCCTAGCCGGGATCTGACTCTCACGCCCCGCCAGCGCATCGTCGTGCGCCGCGAGATGGCCCGGCAGCAAGAGGCTGGTGGCTCGCCGCTGTGGAACGCGCTGGATCGTGAATTCCCTTACATGGCGCTCGATACCTGCGCCGTCGACGGACTCTGTGCCACTGCATGTCCAGTGAATATCGATACCGGGACGCTGGTGAAGCGTTTCCGCAGTCTTCGTGCCACTCCTGGAGCACATGAGTGGGCAGTCCGTATTGCGAACAATTTTAGTTTCGCGGAAAGCGCGCTGCGCTGGGCTCTACGGTTTGGGCACGCAGCGGAACGAATAATCGGCGTCAGCGGCATGCACTCCCTTACTCGCGGGATGAAGCTCTTTGCTGGAGACAACTTCGGTGAATGGATGCCTGACACTCCCTTCGCAGCCGGAAGAGTTCCGCTCACCAAAAAGGAAGGTGCTCGGGCGATTTATTTTCCGTCATGCATCTCGCGCATCATGGGACGTTTGCCCACCGAGCCCAAAGACCGTTCTCTGATGGAAGTAACCGTCGAGTTAGCTCGGCGCGCGGGCGTGCCCGTCTACATTCCATCCGACGTTGCAGGAACCTGTTGCGGTATGCCGTTCTCTTCCAAGGGATTCACTCNNTACTCTCTTAAAGCGGCGCGGCCTCATCTGACGCCTGAGAACCAGGGCCGCTTCGATCATTTGAGGCTGCTGGACGCCATTGAGTTTGCACACGATGAACTGCTACCCAAACTGACCGTGCAAGCGCAGGTCAAACGCGTCGCATTGCATCCAGTGTGCTCCGTCACCAAGATGGGGATTGCTGCCAAGCTGGAAGGAATTGCGAAAGCGTGTAGTCAGGAGGTATTGATTCCTGCGAGCGCTGGCTGTTGTGCCTTTGCCGGTGATCGAGGCTTTCTATTCCCCGAACTGACGCAATCCGCCACGCGGCCGGAAGCAGCCGAGGTTAGGGCAGAACATCCCGACGCCTGTTACTCCAGCAGCCGCACCTGTGAAATCGGGCTCACCCGAGCCACGGGACAGGTCTATCGTTCTTACCTGTACCTGCTGGAGCAGGCAACGCGGTGAGGCCCGGGCTGTGCCGGATGGCCGCCTCGAAAGCCCCACGGACTGGTGCAGACAAACAGATGATCCAACTCGATCCGCATACGACGACATTCCCCTCAAGAGGACCTCTGGCCCGCCCTCCGAAACGCGCATGATAAGCGGTTCCGAGTTTTTGAAATACGCGAAGAATTGAAACCCCTTCGCAAACAAGGGAACACAGCGACGCAACTGCCAGGACACTACCCTTTTCCATCCAATCGAGTAAGATTTTGAGGTCCCGATATAGCAGTGTGCGCCATGAAAATCGCCTCGTCACCGAGAGAATTGCAGACTGCAAGGATCGGATAACGATGCGCTGGACCGCTGGGTGATCCTGCTGCATCATCTACGATCGATATCCAGGTTTGACTTTCGAGGTTAGAGCGCTTGGACAAAAGACGCGAACAGCAAACTCGCAGCGAATCCAGAACGCGGCTCGTTGAGCAGATCAACATCTATCTGCGGTCGGGCGACTACTCTCGCGCCCTGGATTTGTTGCGGGGCACAGCCGCCGAATTCCCCAACGATTCGGGGCTGTCCGAACTGGAAAAGCTGGCCCGGGGTGGCGTGGAGCGCAATGCCGAAGCCCAACGTCTTATTACCGAAAGCCAAGAACTCTTCGCGCAACAGAAATCCGCCAAAGCAATTCAATTGTTGCGCGAAGCCTACGAACTGGATAAATGCAATTCTCTCGCCCGAACCATTCTGGCAAATGCCCTGGTGGAGCACGCGCATTCGGTTGTAGAAACCGATTGGCTGGAAGCCGAGACGCTGACCAATCAGGCGCTCAAGTTGAACCCTGCACATCCCACGGCCAAAACGATCCGCGGCCTGATCGAAGACCGAAAAAAAGCAAGCTCTACGGAGGATTGGGTTGTGCGAGCACGCCAACTGCAGGCCTCCGGCGATCTATTCGCAGCCTTGGCTTGGGTTGCAGAGGGATTGGCCGTTCATCCCGGCGATCCCAAGTTGCTTCAGATTCACGATGCAATCCAGCGCGACCAGGGTGCTCTGCGTCGCCAGGCACGCCGCGGCGACCTGGACGAGCTACGGCGCCTGCAGCGCGAAATCGAAGGATCCACCGACATCGCTGCAAAACAATCTTTAGCCGTGCGCATACAAACGGTGGCCGCCAAGCATTGGACGGATGGCGAAATCCTGTCCATCGCCAACGCCCTGCTCCTCCGGTTGGGATTAGTCTCGCAGGAGGGTTCCGCCACCTCGCCGCGCGGCAAAAGCGCGACCGTAATTCTTCACGTCCCGCGGCCCAGAGCTCCGGAGGCTTCACGCGCCGATGGCAGCCAACTCCCGCCGAGCCCGGTTCCACCCGCAAACGTTCCAACCGCGGTTGTCCCGCCGCCCAGCATTGTGCCGCCGGGCAAAGTCCCGACCATTCCGCCGGAGCCGCAACTGCCCCCACCACAAGCCGCCAGCGTTCCCGGCGAGCCTTCCGAACAGCCAGCCAAAATCACATCCCCATCATCCCCGCCAAAACAGTCCGCGAGTTCGAACTCCACAACGCTGATCCTCTTCTCCGCCGCCGCGATAATCCTGGTCGCAGCGACCTTTCTGTTCACGCGAAGACATTACGCCACGCCCGTAGCGAAGACCCAACCAACTGCTCCCGCCCCGGACGTCCCCGCCCCCGCACAAACAACTCCTGCACAAACAACTCCCGCAGCAGCGGCGCCGGCACAAACAACTCCCGAACCATCTCTGCCTGCTTCGCGCACTGCTTCCGACACGGCCGCCGGGAAAGTTCCGCTCAGAGTTACACCGGATGATCAGCCGCCCGCCGAGTCCGGCGACAACAAGGGCACGCTCCTTGTCGTTGCCGGTCAAGACGACGCAAGAGTTTTTCTCAACGGAAAACTGCGACAGCAACTCACTCAAGCCGGCCAGTTGCGCCTGCCGAATCTCGAGCTCAAGGACTACGTTGTACAAGTCTCTAAGAGCGGCTTTCAGGATCCTCCCCAGCAAAAGATTCGCATTCGCAACGGCGAACAGGCCACGCTTATCTTCCACCTCCAACCGCACCCTCGCCCGGCCTCGCTGACCGCCCTCCAATCGCAGCCTCGCATGGCATCGCTGACCATCCAGGGCGGCGCGCCCGGAACCACGGTTCTCGTCGATCAAACTCTTGTCGGCACCATACAGCCCGATGGCACGCTCTCCGTCTCAACCGTCAGTCCCGGAGACCATGACGTCGAACTGCGCAATGAGCGATTCAAACCCCGGCAGTTCAAGAAACACTTCGACGCGGGCAGAACCATATCTCTCGCTGCCGCGGAAGCCGCGTTGGAAGCCGCTTCCGGCGAATTGAAAATTACCTTCGCGCCCGCCGACGCTAAAGTCGCAATCGTAAAAGGTGCTCTGCTAAAAATGGTGAGCAGTGGTGTCCCGCTCAATCTTGCCGCCGGTACCTACACTCTTACTGCACGAACCGCCGAAAAATTCACGCGCTCGTCCACGCTGGAAGTAATAGCCGGTCAATCCAAGACTTTGGATTTGGCTCTCGCCCCGAGCGCTATGTCGAAGTGGGATGACCCAGGCGACTGGAAGCAGGAGAGAGATTCTTTCGTTCGCAAAGGAGGGGACTTTGTCCTATACGGAGTCGTCCCTGCCTCAGGCACCTTTGTTTTTTCCGCGATGCTTACCAAGGGTCACCTCTTGCAATGGGTACTCAACTACGGCGACCCCAAAAACTACCTCCTCCTCCAAATGGACGATAATACCTTCTACCGCACTGTCATTCGCAACGGAAAGAAAACGGACGAGATCATAGTTCCCCATAAGAGCGACAAGAAAAGCTTCCGCACGCTCCAAATCCGTGTTAGCCCCACGGAACTCGTCCACCAGATTAAGCAAGGTGACGGTTGGACCGTCCTGGATCGCTGGACACAGCCCGGCGCCAATCTCAGCCTGGGCAAGTTTGGATTCTACATACCCGGCAATGACGAAGTAGCGCTCTCCAGCTTCGCCCACTACGCTGACCTGAACATTCGCTAGCAGCGCGCGGTTTAGGCCTTCCATGATCGTCGCAAATGTTGAAACATCACAATATGTCTCACAATCCCGGCTATCAACCGGGAGCGGTCGGGCCGCGGAACATACCCCGAAACGGCTTCGGGGAGATCAATGGCGATCTCCCAGAAGCCGACGCATTCTAAAAGGGCGCCTCTTTTTTAAGAAGTATAGTGGCAACAGATAGTTGGACCACCACGGCATCCCCCACAGTTAGCAGGTTTGCTTTGAGATGGAATGGGGGCCCCGGGCGGAGTCGAACCGCCGACCAACGGTTTAGGAAACCGCTGCTCTATCCATCTGAGCTACGGGGCCGCTGCGAATGCCCATTATCTCACGTCAATTTAGGACGATCATCCGCTGGCGTCCGAACTACTCCTGACGATTTTCTCCTGTGGATTAGTCCGGTGCACGCCATCGGTTTGCCCGACACGCGGCAAATGATTTACCCTCGCCGCAGTCCATCATGAATCCAACCAGCGCCAACGCTACTACTTTGACCAATCAATTTTCCCATGCCATGCGCCGGGAAATCTACGAACAGCCGCAGGCCATTGCAAAAACCATTGACCTGCATCTGAAGAACGACATTCTGTTTCCGGGCGCGCTGCATGCTATCGAAGGCGCGCTGCCCACCTTCGAGAAGCTGATCATCGCCGCCAGCGGATCGAGCCGCCACGCCGGCCTGGCCGGCGAAATCATGATCGAAGATCTTTCCGGCGTCGCCGTCGATGTGGAGTATGCCAGCGAATACTGTTACCGTTCCACGCACGCCGCCGTCGATCCGATCGTCATGGTGGTTACGCAATCCGGCGAGACTGCCGACACGATCGCCGCGCAGCGCGAGGCGCTCACCCGCGGCGTGAAGACCATCGCAGTCTCCAACGTTGCCGAGGCCACCATTCCTCGCGAAGCCAGCGCTGCCTTGATTACCGGAGCCGGCCCCGAACTCGCCGTGCCCGCTACCAAGAGTT
>PKVZ01000179.1 GCA_003131635.1 Acidobacteriaceae bacterium | reverse complement strand
AGTCGCAAAAGTGGAAGCCGTGATTCTGCAGGCAAAAAAAAGCGCCTCGGACTTTGCAGTCTAAGACGCCTCGGCAGCCCTCCCCCAGAACTGCCAAACCACTCTTGGATAGTAGGATCAGCCTTTTTTTTTGTAAACGTCACTTTGGTAATCGCGTCTGCGAATGGGACTCATTGCTTCTGCCAGGTTTGCCCGGCGTCCGACGTGGTCCAGATCTCAGCGGTCGAAGTTGAAATTTTTCCGTGCTGCGTGTCGGAGAACTGGATGCCGATGACGTCACCGGTGAGCACCATTGCAGTGGTCAAGGGGGTTACGCGAGTCCAGCGATTGCCGCCATCCGAGGTGTGATACAAGGCGCCGTCAGAACCACCGGCCCAAACTTCCAGCCCGGAGACCGCTACGGCGCGGAATACNNGGCTTGACTCTGTTCGGCTCGATCAAGCCCAGCGGCATCGGTCCTGGCGGCGCTCGCCATTGCCACGCGACCGCCTATCAATTCTGGGTTCAGAACCGGATTGACATTCTCCCAGGTATTGCCGCCGTCGAAAGAACGCTGCAACACGCCGGAAGAGCTGACCGTCCAGCGCGGCAGGGCTCGGACCATGAGAGAAGCCGAAGTCTGCAGAGGACCGGGAGACGCCAACTGCGGCGGAGCGGCGCTCGCTGCTGCCTGTCCGGGTACAGGATCTTTAGCTTTCACAACGTCTAAATCGGCGACCTTCCGCCCTTGCAGCGGCACGCCAGTCTGATTCTGCGCAACTACATCCTGGCTTATTGTCGCGGATTCGGTGTTGACTGCGCCCGCCGCCCCCGAAACTTCGATCGTCTCCGAAACAGTGCCGGCCTTCAGTTGTTGGCGCATGTCCGGAACTGGATTCTGATCTCGAACAGCAACTCCACCGCCAGAGCCAGATCCGATCCCAGCGCCAGACCCACTTCCATTTCCGGCAAACACCCCGCCGCCAATCCCACCCGCTGATCCCGCTGCTAGCTGGGCTGGCCTGGCTTCAGGGGCAGCTTTGTGCGCCGCCAATATCCGCGAGCCGGCCAATGTCTTTTTTCCCATCTCAGTTTGCGGAACTGCCGCTTGGGGAGTAATGGGCGCCCGCTCGAACGCTCGGACTGCCGCAGAGCCCTGCGTCTGGTTTGAGGCGACGATCTCCTGCTGCTGGTTGCGATGCGAGTATTCCACCATTCCAATCGACGCGACGGCCAGGATTCCCGCGGCCAAAGCTCCCCAACGCAGCGCCGGCCATGTCAGCCAGCCAATTCGAGTGGCGCTGGCAACGGGCATGGCGACGGTTTCAGTCGCGGGTAAAGCCAGCGCAACCACATCTCTACAGTCGCCGCAGAGCGCAAGGTGCTCCATCAAACGGGCGCGTTCGTTCCCTGAAAGAGATTGTTCCGCGAACGCCGTGAGCAAGTCTGCGTCGGGATGCGAACCGCCTGCTGACGGCGTTTCCTTCAGCCGCTTCAGCACGAATTTTGGAACGTTCTGCATTTCAGCTTCTAGATTCTAGTTTCCAGGTTTCCTGTGTCCAGTAGCTTTTGCCCACCGGCTTTTCACTTCTGTCTTTTCACTCAAGGTTCGACTGCCGGATTTCTCTCTTCTGAGAGAACGTCGCCGGAGGCGATTCTTGCGCCAGGCTGCGGCGAATATCCACCCGCAGGTCGCGTACATCCACCTCTAACGCCTCTTCGGCCTGGCGGCGGCCCATACCCTGTTGCATCATGGTACTCAGTATTTTCTTGCGCAACGACTTGGCCAACTTATCCACCTTACGGCTGATGGTGGATTCGTGTACGCCCAGCATGCGGGCGATCTCAGCCAGCGTCCGGCCGTCGAGAAAATAGGCCGCCAGCACCATCCGTTCCTCGCTCGAAAGCGCAGCCAAGGCCGCATCGGTGGCGGATTCCAGGCGCGAGTCCGGCGACGAGACCGGCTCCGGCTCAGGCGCCGCGAACTGCGCCCCGTCTTCCCCCTCTTCGTCAAGGCTCACCAGCCGCTTCGTCCGGCGGTAGCGATTCACGAACTCCTGCGCCAGCACGGTGCGAAGCCACCCTTCCAGCGACCCGCGCCCCGTAAAAGACGCCAACTTCGAAACCCGTTCGCCTGCACGCGTGGTGGTGCCGTAGAGCTCGGCATAGAGCGTATCGGCCAGATCGCGGGCGGCGGAATCCTCGCGGGCAATGCGCAAAGCCGATTGATACAGCTTTTCGCGGTAGCGCGTGAGGAAAATCTCCCACGCCTGGTTGTTACCCGCCGCGCATGCCCGGGCGATTGCGAGTTCTTCCACGCGCAACGTAAGCAGGAAAGTCCGCGCCTCGGTTTGGCTGGATCCGGCGGGCAAGTATTTGGAGGCTACATCACAAAGAACTACGCCAAAAGATTCGGAAGTCAGGCCGATCTTTTCGCATCCGCTTTTCGCGTGCAGTTCCGCCAGCAAATCGGAAACTGCCGATTGCACCGCAGCGGAGATCGGTTTCGCGTCACGCATGTAGAAGAGAAGAGATTACGACGAGCAAGGCCCCTGATACCACTAATTCCTTAGACGCTCGCAATGTTAATTTAGGCCGCAAGCTCTGAAATTCATTTCGTTCTTCCGGCGAGTCGAGACAGACGGCGCGCCCCGGAAAAAGTCCTCCTGGGCTGGGGCGCGCCAAGCCTCGAGGGGAGGAACCCAATGAAGTCGCAAATGTTTCTGGCATTGGCGGTTTTGCTGCTCACGGTTGCACTTGCCACTGGGGGCTTGCGCCCGGTTCATGCCGGAGAGCAGCCTGCCGGCTCCGGTTACAAGGTGCTGGAGCCGATCCGGCATGGAAGTCTGACGGTGTTTCCCGTGGTCGCTCCCAAGTCTTATGCCACCGGCGATTTCCTGACACTGGACGAAGGCTTGCGCTCGGGGGAGGTGGTTGTAACCGAGTATGGAAACGTGCGCGGACTTCTGCGGCGGCAGATCACGCCCCCGGTTCTGCACGACCGCGCCGAGGTGAACCGGTTGGTGCTGATTAACAATTCAAAGCATCCGCTGTTGCTTTTGGCCGGCGAGATTGTTACCGGAGGCAAGCAGGACCGGGTGATCGGCAAAGATCGCATCGTTCCGGCGGAAAGCGATCCGGTCGATCTTAGCGTGTTCTGCGTGGAGCCGGGGCGATGGGTGGCGACCAGCAATCAGTTCGGCGCATCCGGAACCACATACGCATCGGGAAATGGAAGTGGGATTGGCGCTGGCAGCGCTGGCAGCGCTGGCAGCGTCGCAGCATCTGCTGGGACGCTCATGGCTCAACCTTCTGTACGCGCGAAAGCCATGGGCGACAAAGACCAAAACCAGGTTTGGGCGGAGGTCAGAAAGCAGCAACAGGCGATGACGGTCGAGGTAACGGCGGGACCTTCGCCCGCGAACGCGGACGAGATTCGCTCGACGAGTTCCTACGCCCGCGTGATGGAGAACAAAGACGTGAAACAGAAGGTGGACGACATCGCCGCACCCATCGAACACAATTATCAAAGTCTGATCAAGCAACTGCGGGATCGCAAGGCGGTGGGTGTTGTGGTAGCGGTGAACGGGCGCATCATCTGGGCCGATATTTTTGCCAGCACGGAGCTGCTGGAAAAATACTGGCCGAAGCTGGTGCGCTCGTATGCCTCCGAAGCCGTCGTAACCCGCGCGAAGGGCGGCGAGGCAAGCCTGGCGCAGGCGGAAGCGTTTCTTGGAGATATGGAAGGACGCAGAGAAACCATTGAGAGCGAACCTGGAATCTACCGTCACACAGAAATCAATGGCGATGGATTCAAGGCGTTCGCGCTGACGTCGCTACTGCCGAAGACTGGCTTTGATGTGCATGTGGCGAAGATGGCAGAGTGAAAAAAAGCAGTGGTCAGTGGCCAGTGGTCAGCAAAAAACCGACTACGCAAGAACTGGCCACTGATCACTGATTACTGATCATTGACTGCCGTCGCTGGATCCGGCCCCAACTTCCCTCAATCCAGCATCGGCTGCAGGAGCGCGTCTAAGCTCACGCCACAGTCCTGCCCCCGCGAATTTGGCCGATAGACATCCATAATCGAGAGTTTAGGGAGAGCGCAGAATAGGGTAAAGTTACTTCAGGGTCCCGCCCAAAATGAAGTTAGATGCACGAGTGCGGCTACCTGCGGGCCAAAACTGGCATCGGAGTAATCGCCATTGGCCTGGAAAGTTATGGAGGAAGCATGGCTGGCAAAGGAATTAATTTTCGCGGTTGGATACCCGCTTCTCTGGTTCTGACTCTGGCCGCTGCGGCCCTGGCCGCAGCTGGTCCCGGATACAAAGTGGTGAACACCTACAAAGTAGGTGGCGATGGTGGTTGGGATTATTTGACCGCGGATGCGGCGGCGCGGCGTCTTTATATTTCTCGAGCCACCCATGTCATCGTGCTCGATCTGGATTCCGGCAAGAGCGTCGGCGACATCGCGGATACTCCAGGGGTTCATGGTATCGCCCTCGCGCCCGAGCTGGGACGGGGCTTTATCAGCAATGGACGCGAAGGCACAGTGAGTATTTTTGATCTGAAAACATTGGCGACTAGCAGCAAAGTAAAAGTGGGAGAGAATCCGGACGCGATTCTCTACGATCCGGCAACCAAGCGAGTGTTCACATTTAACGGACGAAGTCAGGATTCAACCGCCATCGATGCCACCAACGGCACCGTGCTGGGCACGATCAAACTGGACGGCAAGCCCGAATTCGCCGCCAGCGACGGCAAGGGCGAGATCTTCGTGAACATCGAAGACAAGAGCGAATTGACCGCGATTGATCCC
>PKVZ01000197.1 GCA_003131635.1 Acidobacteriaceae bacterium | reverse complement strand
CCGGATGGCGGGACAAATATCGTGACTGGCATTGGCCTTTACACCAACGGTATCAACCCGCGAGCGGTAGCGGCGAAGTGGCTGGCCGGCACGGATTCCATGATGCAGGATGTTCGTTTTCTGGGCGGCCATGGCACGATCGACCCGAACGCCACGGCGGAAGAATCCCACAAAATATGGAGTGAAATTTACAACAGCACGCATAGCGGCGATTCCAATCCCAACCGCCGCTGGGACGGACAATATCCCAGCCTGTGGATTACCGGCGGCGGCACTTTCGTGGGCATCTGGACGCCGAGCACCTTTGCGCAGGCTGGCCTGTACATTTCGAACACTTCGATTGCGGGAAGAATCTACGAGCTATCGAGCGAGCATCACGTTCGCAACGAGGTAGTTCTTGACCATGTCTCCAACTGGCAAATTTACGCGCTGCAGACGGAAGAAGAGCGCGGCGAAGGCAGCTTCGCAATGCCGCTGGACATTCGGAATTCAAGCAACATCACCTTCGCGAACCTGCATATGTATCGAGTGGTAAGCAGCTATCAGCCGTTCAAATATGCGGTCACGGTCACAAACTCGAAGAAGATACGGTTTCGCAACGTCCACTGCTATAGCGACAGCAAAGTATCGTTCGACAGTGCAATCTACGATCAAACCCACAATATTGAAATACGGCAGCGCGAATTCTCCTGGCTCACGATTTCCGGAGCCGAGCCTCTAGCTCGCGCAAGCCCCTCATCCACTGTGCTAGTCCCGGGTGCGAAGCTGGAAAAAGTTGCGAGCGGCTTCTTCAATATTTCCGGCGGAGCGGTAGATGGAGCAGGAGACGTTTATTTCGTCGACGCGAAATGGCAAACGATCTACTGTTGGTCGGCCTCCACTCATCAACTATCGAAGGTTCGTGACAATCCGCTGGATCCGGTCCAACTGTTTTTCGATAAAGCTGGCGATCTGGTGGTGGTGTCATATGCCGGTGCGGGAATCGTGTATGCCTTCAAACTAGGAGCCACAGATGACAGCATCACCCGGCTGCAGGCTGTACCCGCCGAGCCGCGCCCGGGAATGACGCCGGTTCTTCCAGTCGACTATTGGCGAAACGAGAACGATTTCCTGGACACGGCTACAGTCAAGCAGCCCTATCAATTCATTTCTCCGGACGGAACAACTTTTCTTTCCGCCGGGGCGGACTTTGTCACCGGGGAACTCTATTACGGCTCGAAGTTGAACAACACTCTGAGAGCTTTTGGCTTAGCACCCGCGACGGCAGGCCAGGCCTATTACGTTACGGATGAAAATGGAGAGAAGACCTATTCGGCGAGCATTGGTGATGATGGAACGATCTCGAACTTAAAGTTGTTCGCCGAGAATGGCGGAGAGAGCGTCTCGCTGGATGATAACGGTAATGTCTATATCGCATCCGGGCAGGTGTACGTGTACAACTCAAAAGGCGAAATGATCGACACGATCGAGATTCCAGAGCGGCCCTCGCAATTGTTATTCGGAGGCAGCGATCGCCGTACTTTGTTCGTGCTGGCGCGTAGCTCCTTATACGCGATCCAAACCCGGTATCGAGGACGTTGAAGAAGTTAGCGCTTTTTTTCTGAGGACCGCGATATGACACGACCAACCTCTCGAAGAAGTTTTCTCGAACTTTCAGCCTTGGGACTTGCCGCGGCGGTAGTACCCGGCGAGCTCGTCTGGCCCGCAGTTGCAGAGACTGAGCCCCCAAATGAAAGCTCGAATGCCAGCCCAGAGATCTCCGTTTGGGTTACGTCTGGCGATGAACGTTTCGCCGCCGCTCCCAAGGCGGCCTGGCGCCCGGCGTCGTCGCCCCCCGCCACCGATCAGCTCCTACTGAAGCCCAGCGCAAAGTTCCAGCAGATATTAGGATTTGGCGGCGCCTTTACTGACGCTACCTGTTACATGTTTAACCAGCTTGCGCCCGCAACGCGAGCGCAATTGTTCCATGAACTTTTTCATCCCTCGGAAATGGGGCTGAACGTCGGCCGCATCTGCGTGGGATCGAGCGACTATTCGACGAAGGTCTACAGCTACGATGAAGGCGAACCAGATCCGGATCTGACGCGATTCTCCATCGAACACGACCGGGAATACATTCTGCCCGTGCTGCGACAGGCGCGCGAGGCGAACCCTGACCTGTTCCTTTTTTCGACTCCCTGGAGTCCGCCCGGCTGGATGAAGTTTAACGGCTCGATGCTGGGTGGCTCCATGCGCAGACGTTATTTTCCAGCTTATGCAAAGTACTACCTGGAATTTCTGCGGGCGTATGCCGCTGCAGGCGTGCCGGTGCAAGCACTAACATCCCAGAACGAAGTGGATACAGATCAGGACGGCAGAATGCCCGCTTGCATCTGGCCGCAGGAATACGAAATTCAATTCGTGCGCGATCACTTAGGCCCGCTTTTGGAAAGTAGCGGACAAGCGACAAAGATTTGGATTCTGGATCATAACTACAATCTGTGGGGACGTGTCTTGGATTCCCTGCAGGACGAAAAGCTGCGCAAATACGCGAACGCAGTTGCCTGGCACGGTTACTATGGGAATCCGGAGATGATGAGCAAGGTCCATGAAGCATTTCCGGAAGCCGAGATGCATTGGACCGAAGGCGGGCCCGACTACACGGATCCCGCCTATCAGACGGATTGGTGCAAGTGGGGCGGAATTTTCAGTGATGTACTGAGTAACTGGTGCCGCTCTATCACATCCTGGAATCTGGCTCTCGACCAGCAGGGCCGCCCAAACCTCGGGCCGTTTCCCTGCGGCGGCGTGGTGACTATAAACTCGCAGAGCAAGGAGATCACCCGGAGTGGACAATACTGGGCTTTTGCTCACTATGCACGGGTTATCCGTCGCGGCGCTCGCCGGTTTAGCTCTGTGAGCTCGGCCGCTGACCTGCAGCAGGTTGCGTTTGAAAATCCGGATGGCCAGCAAGTACTGGTTGTGACCAACAAGGGACCAGCAAGGACGATCCAACTCCAACTCGCGAATATGACCGCTTCGGTTCCGTTGAAGGTAAATTCATTGACGACTTTGGCCTGGAGATAATCTTTCTCATAACCATATAAAGAACTATTTGTTCAGGCTTTTCGACTTAACCTTCTGCGTCGATTCGCGCACCATTAGCTCAGGCTCTACTACGATCTGTTTTCGGTAACGCTCGGATCCGTGCAGCCGGTTGAGAACGCATTGTGCGGCAATCCTACCCATATTTGCGAGTGGTTGGCGGATAGTCGTGAGCCGTGGATTATTGAACTCCGCCGCCTTGATATCGTCAAAACCTATGACAGATATATCGTGAGGTACGTTTAGTCCAAAGTCTTGCAGAGCGCGTATTGCGCCTATGGCGGACATGTCATTAAACGCAACGACCGCGGTAAATGATTTGGCCCCAGAAAGCAACTGTTGCATAGCAGGATACCCTAACTCAGGTGAGGAGATGTCGCGATCCAACTGGACTATGAGTTCGGGTCTAATGGGAATGCCTATCTGGCGCGCCACCAGAACCAGGCAACGCCAACGTTCGTCGGAATCTGAACTAAACGGCTGGCCTCGCATAAAAGCGATGCGTCGGTGTCCAAGAGAGTGCAGGTGCGTCAGGACTAGTTCTGCCGCAAAGCGATGATCGAGCACAACATTGGTAACACCAGGGACAGCGTGATTTCCCGCCACCGCCACTACCGGCACTGGAAACGGATGTTCTAACCTTGTATCAATTGTAATGAGAGCCTCAGCACCGCGACCAAGAAGCATCCGGCTATACTCTTCAACTAGATTCTGCCGGTGCCGATGGTGGGCCGTGAAGTAAAAATATCCCGCCTCCATCAAATGATCGCCGATGCCGCCCAAGACTTGGGTATGGTAGCCGTCCCCCAACTGGGGAACTAATATTCCGATCGCTTGAGTACGGCGATTGCGAAGTGAGCGAGCCAAAAGGCTGGGCTGATAATTCAGCTCTTTGGCGGCGGCCTTGATTCGGTCGCGCGTGGTTTGGGGAATAGAACGCCCTGGGACTTCGTTCAGCACAACTGAAACTGTCGCAGGGTTCAAACCGAGGTAATCAGCCAATTTCTTTAAGCTGGTCGTCCCGTCTCTGGGCGGTCCCTTTTTTGCCATGTGTCAGTCTTTTTGCCCTACTGAAGGCTAGACTCCTCTACTGTGCGCAGGAGGGAAGAGTCTTTCTAAAGACATTGTAATAGTTTCGTAATGTAACCCGGATCACCGCGAAGAACGCTTGTGCCAGACTACTCTACATAAATAATCATATGGAAATTCATCCTAAAGGAAGTCACGCTCGCATTCTGCTCAGCTCGGTTTTCGGACCGTACGCGCAAGACGACGAATTCGGCAGCCGCTCAATTAACCCCATGGAGCTTTATCATAACCAAGTCACGCGCGCGCAAGGCAGTTTTTCGCTGCGTATGTTTCACCGCTCCTGGGGCATCATGATGATTCAGGAAAACATTTCGGCGCCTTGCAGCGTTTTGGATTTCCCCACACGCAAAGCCTTTGCCCATGAATTGACCACGAACCACTATGACGTCGTTGGGATCTCTTCGATCATCGTCAATGTTTTGAAAGTGCGGGAAATGTGCCGCATGGTGCGAGAGCTTTCTCCAGGTTCGGTGATCGTGGTGGGTGGCCACGTGGCCGCCATTCCCGGTCTGGAAGCAATCATCGATGCCGACCACATCGTGCGCGGTGAAGGCATCTCATGGATGCGCCGGTATCTGGGAGAGGATGAGCAAGCACCGATTCGCCATCCTGCGATCGTTTCCGGGCTGGAGACTCGGATACTGGGAGTGCGTCTTCCGCAGCGCGAGGGTGGAACTGCCGCAACCATCATCCCATCAGTGGGCTGTCCGATGGGGTGCAACTTCTGCACAACCTCCGCCTTTTTTGGTGGCAAAGGAAAGTTCGTCAACTTTTACGAGACTGGCGATGAACTATTTGATGTGATGTGCGGGATCGAATCGGAACTCAAAGTGAGCTCATTCTTTGTGATGGATGAGAACTTCCTGCTTCACCGTACGCGCGCCATGCGCCTGCTGGAGCGGATGAAGGAGGCAGGCAAGAGCTGGGAGCTTTCGGTTTTCGCGTCCGCCAATGCGATTCGCAAATACACCATGCTGGAGCTCGTCGAACTCGGCATTTCCTGGGTGTGGATGGGTTTGGAATCTCCCCGATCGAACTATGGCAAGTTGCAGGGCCACGACCTTACGCAGCTCACCCGGGAGCTTCGCGAACATGGCATCCGGGTGCAAGGCTCGACGATCATCGGCCTCGAGCACCACACTCCTGACAACATTGTCGGGGAAATTGAATCGGCCATCGCCTACCAGACCGACTTTCACCAGTTCATGCTCTACACGCCGGTTCCGGGCACGCCGCTGTACCAGGAAATGTCAGCGCAAGGACGTATGCTTAGCGATGTTGATTTCGCCGATGTTCACGGACAATACAAATTCAACTTTCAACACGGCGCCATTTCCCGCGACGATTCCAAAAGGTTTCTGGACTGGGCGTTCTGGCGCGACTTCGAACGTAATGGACCCAGTCTTTATCGCCTATGCCAGACCATGCTTCAAGGCTGGCAACGCTATAAGAACCATCCCGACCCCCGCATCCGAGAGCGGTTTACGCGGCAAGTGAAAAAGCTGATCGGGGCCTACAATGCTGCGCTTTGGGTGATGGAACGCGAGTTTAAGAAAGTCAATCGCGGCGTGAGCCAACAGATTCACCAACTGCGCCGCGAAGTCGAGAAAGAGTTTCCTGTGGTCGCCCTCCTCACCGCGGCGTCGTTAGGCCCCATCTTGTTGTGGACTACACGCCGGGAGGAGAAGCGGCTCGCGTCAGGACGTACTTACGAACCTCC
>PKVZ01000056.1:5526-17345 GCA_003131635.1 Acidobacteriaceae bacterium | reverse complement strand
CGGTCACGGGCTTTAGCTGGCGTGCTCTTGATTGTATTCGCAGGCTTTTTGTTCAATGTGTCAAAACCGATATCCGGATGGGCCGCATCGCCCAGTGCTCCAGCACGGGAGGGCGTTTTGTCTGTGGACTACGCGTCCGCGCTGCTGGCGGCCGACCACTTCCTGCAGGCATGGCAATCCGGCGACAAGGAAAACGGAATGGCGCTGCTTAGCAGCCGCGCCAAGAAATCAGCCAGCGCAGAGGAGATGGAGAGATTTTTTTCCAACTCCGCGCCGTCGGCTTATGAAATCGGGCGCGGGAAACTGGTCAATCACGGACGCTATGAATTCCCTGTGGTGCTGGTAAGCAGTGTCCCGAAAAACAATCATTCACGCCGGCGATTCTCCACCATCATTGTTTTGCATAGTGGCGGCAATGACTGGGCCGTGGATAAACTGCCATAGGAGATACCTGACGGTAAACAGTCCGAACCATATCCTCCCAACACCGGGGACCGCCAGATCCCATTCGAGGCACGATCATGAAACGCATTAATAAAGTTGCCATCCTGGGCGCCGGAACTATGGGCGCCCGCATCGCCGCGCATTTCGCTAACGCCGGCGTCCCCAGCTATTTGCTCGACATCGTTCCCGGAGACGTTGCAGCCGGGGCTGGCGCGACGGCGCGAAACAAGATTGCTGCCGCCGGTCTGGAGGGCGCAAAGAAATCCAAGCCTGCCGCATTCATGGATTCTTCGCTCGCTCGCTTCGTTACCGTCGGGAACTTTGAAGATGATCTGAAGAAGCTGGCCGAGGTGGATTGGATCATTGAGGCGGTGGTGGAAAATCTCGATCTCAAGCGGGCGTTGTTGCGCAAGGTTGAGGCGATCCGCAAACCGGGCACCATCGTCACCACCAACACCAGCGGGTTGCCGGTGGGGAAAATTGCCGAAGGATTTTCAGACGATTTCCGCTGGGCGTGGTTTGGCACGCACTTCTTCAATCCGCCGCGTTACATGCGCCTGCTGGAAATTATTCCTACGCCGGAGGCCGATCAGGCGGCTATCGATGCCGTGTCCCACTTCTGCGACGTCCGCCTGGGCAAGGGCGTGGTCATCGCCAAAGACACGCCTAACTTCATCGGCAACCGCATCGGCACATTTTCGGTATTGAACGTCATGCGTTTGATGCAGGAGATGGATCTCACCATCGAAGATGTCGATGCGTTGACGGGACAGGCCGTCGGCTGGCCGAAATCGGCAACGTTCCGCACGATCGACTTGGTTGGGTTGGACATTCTCGGTCACGTGGTCGGAAACATGACCGCGAATGTGCATGACGAACGCAGCGATCTGCGCTTGCCGGACTTCTTCACGCAGATGATCCAGCACAAATGGCTGGGCGATAAAAGCAAGGGCGGCTTCTATAAGAAGAGTGTGGGGCGGGCGCCCTCGCCCGCCGAACCGGGAAGAGAAGAACGCATGGCGCTCGACTGGAAGACGCTGGAATACCATCCCCGGCAGAAGCCGAAATTCGCCGCGCTCGATGTGGCGAAAAATATCGAAGATACCGGCGCACGCCTGCGCACATTGCTTGGCTTCGAAGGAAATCCGGCGAAGGGCGACAAAGCGGGAGCGTTCCTGTGGTCGGCATTGTCCGATTTGTGGACTTACTCGGCGAACCGCGTGCCCGAAATTTCGAACTCAATCGTGGAAATCGACCGCGCCATGCGTCTTGGCTTCAATTGGGAACTCGGCCCTTTCGAACTCTGGGATGCCGCTGGCGTCGAGGCCACAGTCGCTCGCATGAAAAAAGAAGGCAAGCCGGTGGCGGCGAATGTCGAAAGGCTTTTGGCCGCGGGGCGGAAAACGTGGTACAGCGATGATCCGAAGTCACCCTCCGGACGCAAGTACTGGGAGTTGGGAGCGGAGGACTTGGGGGCGGTACAAGTTCCCGCCGGCGTGTGGTCGGTCACCGTGGCGAAGAAATCCAACGGAGTGGTGAAGAAAAATTCCGGAGCCTCGCTGGTTGATCTTGGCGACGGCGTGGGATGCATCGAGTTCCACAGCAAAATGAACTCGCTCGGCGCGGACATTATCAGCTTGATTTTACAAACCCTCAAAGCAGGCGGGCCGGGCGACAACTTCGACGCGTTTGTCATTACCAATGACGCGACAAATTTTTCCGTCGGCGCCAACCTCATGCTGCTGCTGATGAGCGTGCAGGAAGACGAGTGGGACGATGTTGACCTTGCCATTCGCCAGTTCCAAGGCATGACGCAAGCCATTAAATTCTCGCCGAAACCGGTGGTGTCAGCGCCGTTCGGCTTGTGCCTGGGCGGTGGAACGGAAATCTCGCTGCACGCCGCGGCGCGGCAGCCTCACGCGGAGCTTTATACGGGATTGGTGGAGGTCGGCGTGGGCCTACTTCCCGGCGGCGGAGGCTGCAAGGAAATGCTGCTGCGTGCGGTGGATGGCGCAACCGCAGCCCGCGGCGGCAAAGGTTCCGGCGAGGCTCTCGCAGGGTCGATCGAGATGCTGGAAGCGATGAAGCGGGCTTTTGAAAACATTGCAACCGGCAAAGTGGCAACCTCCGCACATGAGGCTCGCGCCATGGGCCTTTTGTCGGAGAGTGACCGGATCACGATGAATCGCGAGCGCGTGCTCTCCGACGCCAAGACTCGCGCCCTCGAACTTGCGCGCGCCGGCTATGAACCGCCTGTCCCCCGCACCGATATCCCCGCTCCCGGCGAAAACCTTCTGGCNNGTACTCTGCGGCGGAAACGTTACGCCGGGTACGCCGGTGAGCGAGCAGTACATTCTCGATCTGGAGCGTGAAGGATTCAAATCGTTGTGCGGAGAGAAGAAGACGCAGGAGAGGATTCAATACACGCTGAAGACGGGGAAGACGCTGAGGAATTGAGATGCCGCAAAACGCAGGCCGACTCAGCCACGATCCCGGCCGTCTGCCCCCGAAGTCGGCCCCGCGGCGTGGTCAGAAAATCGTGATCCGTGTTGCGGGCTACCCGCCCTTCAAGGAGGCCAGGGCCTCTTTGCGAAACCCAAAGCATCCACTTTACGACCGGTTTGTGAGGCAGCGAAAATCAGCGGGAAAGGCGATGCGTGGAAGAAGATGGAGCGAGGGTGCGATTGCGCTTAACTTCACCATGTTTGCGCCCGGATTCGAAAAGGGCAAAGGCCTGGTCGACTACGTGGGGGGCATTGAGGACACTCTGGACGGTAGCCATGGCTTTACCTTCACCTATCTCCCGATCGTTTTCCAGGACGATTGCCAGGTATGCCGAATCGAGTCTCTTTTCAAGCTGAACCCAACGACAGAGTACGTCCTGGAGATCGAATTCCTACAGTAGCGGAACCGCAAATTGATGGTTTTCGAGCCTGGCCGATCGCAACCGACAGGGCTGATTCCTGGGTAATGTTAACCTAGACGCGAGGACCGCCGATGATTGCCTTAGCGAGGTGCGGGCTGTGAAACTTCCCGAGTCAGACGAGTTTGCTTCCGTTCACGATAAGGAGTTGGAGCAGGCATATCTCCAGATGGCGAACGATGCCGAGCACGAGCGCGAGGCACAAGAGTGGTGCGAAGCGCTTATCAGCGACGGAATCGAGTGATCCACTCGCGCTATCTTTAGCTTGTATATATCTTTGGTATATACTGGGTTGAGCATCCGAGGTGCCATGCCCAAGACTGACATAGCCAAGCTCTTCCAGAATGGCCGCAGCCAGGCGGTGCGGCTGCCGCGGGAGTTTCGTTTCGAGGGCGACCGCGTGCGCATACGGCGCGTGGGCCAGGGAGTGCTGCTCGAACCGATGATCCAAGATACGAAGGAATGGTTTCGGAAGCTCGACGAATTCAATTCGGAGCCGTTCATGCCCGAAGGCCGTCAGCAACCGAAAACGCCAAAGCGGCGCATCTTCGACTGACCCGTGGACTATCTTCTCGATACCAACGTGTGTATCGCTCTCATCAAGAACACAAACCCTTTGGTTCGCAGCCGTTTTCAGAAGGCTTCTCACGCGGGCGGGCGAGTCTATGTTCCCTCTGTCGTTACCTTCGAATTGTGGTATGGAGTCGCTAACAGCACACGGATCGCATTCAATACAGAACGGCTCGAAACATTCTTGTCGGGTCTAGTCACCGTTCTTCCCTTCGATAACAACGACGCGCTCGTAGCCGGCTCGATCCGGGCTACTCTCGAAATCTCCGGAAAGATCATTGGGCCCTACGATCTACTAATCGCCGGACAGGCTCTGGCGCGACAACTCACGCTGGTCACTGCGAACGTCTCTGAGTTCTCCGGCGTGAAGGATCTTTCCTGGCAGGACTGGGCCAAGCCCTAAGCCGGCAGGAGCGCTACAATTGACGCCTATGCGAAATCTCATGCTAGCCATCGCTGCGCTAATAGGTTTTCTGATCTCGGGGTCCGTGCTGGGAAACGCACAATCGGCCGCGCAGAAGGAACCTCCGCCCGATGTTCCGGATGCGATTCAGGTGCCGGCGGGACTGGATGTTGTGGTGTACGCCCACGCAACCGGATCACAAATCTACACGTGTCAAGCCGCGGCGGATGGCAAATTCACTTGGACGCTTAAGGCGCCGGATGCAGAACTTCACGACCGGCAAGACAAAGTAATTGGACGACATTCCGCCGGTCCCTCGTGGAAGTTGAAAGATGGAAGCGAAGTGACCGGGAAAGCCGCGGCGCACGTCGATTCGCTGGATGCGGATTCGATTCCGTGGCTGCTGGTGAATGTTGTGAGCCACGCGGGCAAGGGGCTGCTCAGCAATGTGACGATGATTCAGCGAGTTCACACGCACGGCGGGAAGGCTCCAGGGGAGGGGTGCGATGCAGCGCATGTCAACGCGGAGACCAAGAGCAGTTACACTGCGGACTATTATTTTTACGCTCCGGCCAAGTGATGAGAGAGAGGTAATCAAGCGTCTGGATGGGAGATGGGCACGGTGGCGTCTGGTGAAGCATTGCTCGGATCTGCAGTAACATCTGTCGAGGCCTGAGCGGTTACGGCTGAGGGAACGCCGGTCAGTAGACTTTCAGCGCAGAACATTGAACAATGTCTTTAGACAGAAATGAAATATCTCGTCATTTATGAAAAGTTAGCCGCAGGATGGGTCGCTTACTCGCCCGACCTCCCTGGCCTCGAAGCCGCAGGAGATACGCTGGACGATGTGAAATCCCTAATCCACCAAACGATGGGACTCCATCTGGGAGGCATGCGGCAAGATGATCCCATCCCCACTTCCGGCTTCGCGACGAAATACATCAAGGTAGATTGCCATGCGTGAAGTTATCATTGCCTCATCCGTTCGAACGCCCGTGGGACGCGCCTTCAAGGGCACGCTCCGCGCAACCCGTCCCGACGAACTCGCTGCGGTCGCCATCAAGGGCGCACTGGAGCGCGTGCCGCGGCTCGATCCTAAAGAGATTGAAGACGTCATCCTGGGCTGCGCCATGCCCGAGGCCGAGCAGGGGATGAACGTGGCGCGCATCGCTTCGTTGCGCGCCGGATTGCCAGTGGAAGTATCGGCGCTCACCATCAACCGTTTCTGCTCGTCGGGACTGCAGGCGATTGCGATGGCGGCCGAGCGCATCATGAGCGGGGGCGCGGAGGCGATTGTTGCCGGCGGTACGGAGTCGATGTCGATTATTCCGATGGGAGGGCACAAAGTTTCGCCGAACCCCTGGCTGGTCGACCACTATCCTGACGCTTATCTGAATATGGGACTCACCGCCGAGAGAGTAGGCCAGCGCTTCGGCATCACGCGCGAAGCGGCGGACGAATTCTCTCTGCGCAGCCACCAGAAGGCGCTGGCGGCGATTCAAGCCGGCAAGTTCGACGAGGAAGTCGTGGCCGTGCCGGTGAGCTTTACCACTCCAAATGGATCGAAGCCCAAGCGGCAGGAAATTGTTTTCAGAATGGATGAAGGGCCGCGCGCCGATACTTCGCTCGACGCGCTGCTTTCGCTCAAGCCGGCGTTCCACATGAAGGGAACGGTGACGGCGGGAAATTCTTCGCAGATGTCCGACGGCGCGGCGGCAGCGGTGGTAATGTCCGCCGAGCGCGCAAAAGCACTCGGCATCAAGCCGCTGGCGCGCTACGTTTCTTTCGCCACCGCAGGTTACAAGCCCGAAGAAATGGGGCTGGGCCCAGTGTTCGCAATCCCGAAAGCTCTGAAGATGGCTGGATTGAAACTCTCCGACATCGAGGTGATTGAGTTGAACGAGGCCTTCGCCGCGCAATCCCTGGCCGTGATCAAAGAAGCGGGGCTCGATCCCGAGAAAGTAAATCCCAACGGTGGCGCGATCGCTTTGGGACATCCGCTGGGCTGCACCGGAGCCAAGCTGACGGCGGCGATCATCCGCGAACTCAAGCGGCGCAACGGACGCTATGGCATGGTCACTATGTGCGTCGGCGGCGGCATGGGCGCGGCGGGGATATTCGAGAATTTGAATTAACCCCGAGTTCGCTAAACGGCGCTATAATTTGTTGCAGGGAGGAAGCCCCATGTCAATCTTCCGTCTCCTACAGTTTTCGCTGGTGATCGCAGCCGGTGTCGCCACCTTGGCAGCACAGTCTTCTTCGGACAAGATTCCCGCCGCAATTCAGTCTCCGGATTCCTCGCAGGTGGATTCCTGGGCGCGTACCGACCTTCTTTCACCGAATCTGAATGCTGGACTGAACCCGCCAAATCCGCTGGATCGCATTCTCATCGGGGATTATCGCCCGCAGCTGAGTCAGTTCAGCACGCCACACCGCTGGTTGCATGTTGACCCGGATTGGCAGCCACAGGCCGATAATGTCTGCCTTAAGATACGCACCTACAAGGTCGCTCGCGATGGTCCGCACTCGGATTCCACGCACCCAACCGGCTATACAACATGCACTCCTGCGGCGCGCTTCCAGATGCACACCGCGGTGTTAGAACTTTCTTCGCCCACGCCGTGAGACCGGACTTGTTTGCCGAATCGTTGCGCCCGCTTCTGCCGCACAACGCTACGGATGCAGCTTCTCTCTGAGGTTGCGCGCGGCGCGCAGCCTTTCGCCCTATCATTCCCGAGCAGGGCGCATTAGAATAGCAGGTTCCGCAGGCTTGCTAACCTTGTTCAGGCTTTCATCTGATCTTCGATGACTCATCAAGAGGACTAATCAAATGTCTACGACTACAGCAATTCCCAGCACCAAAATCTCCGGCGGCAGCTTTTTGCTGGAATCCCGCAGACCTGAGGAGGTTTTCACTCCGGAAGATTTCACCGAGCAGCATCGACTGATCGGCCAGACGGCGGAAGAATTTGCCGTCAATGAAATCCTTCCCAACGCGGAGAAGATCGAGCACAAGGATTTTTCTATTTCGCGCGACCTCCTCAAAAAAGCTGGTGAACTGGGCCTCAGTGGCGTCGAGATCCCCGAGGCTTATGGCGGCCTGGAAATGGATAAAGTCACGTCGGCCGTGATCGCCGATCACATCGCGAAGTATGCCGGATTTGCCACCACCTGGGGCGCGCACAGCGGCATCGGTTTGCTGCCGATCGTGTATTTCGGCACGGAAGAACAAAAGAAAAAATATTTGCCGCGCCTGGCTACGGGCGAGATTGTCGGGGCTTACGCATTATCGGAATCGACCTCCGGCTCCGACGCCATGAACTGCCGCGCCCGCGCCGAACTTTCTTCCGACGGCAAGCACTACATCCTGAATGGCGAAAAGATGTGGATCACGAATGCCGGCTTCGCCGATCTGTTCACCGTGTTCGCCAAAGTGGGCGATAAGTTTTCTGCGTTTCTGGTGGAAAGGACGTTTCCCGGGTTTTCCGTGGGCGGGGAGGAACACAAAATGGGGATCCGCGGATCGTCCACCTGCCCCATCATTCTCAACGATTGCAAAGTGCCGGTGGAGAATCTGCTGGGCGAGATCGGCCGGGGAGCAGTGATTGCTTTCAACATTCTGAACATCGGCCGTTTCAAGCTGGGCGCGATGTGCGTGGGCGGCGGACGGGTGTCGCTGGAAAGCGCCATCGGCTACGCCAAGCAGCGCAAAGCTTTCGGCAAGGCGATTAGCGATTTCGGGCTGGTGCGGGAAAAAATCGCGAACATGGCAACCCTGCTCTACGTCGGCGAATCGCTGGTGTATCGCACTGTCGGGATGATGGATGTCGCGCTCGGCGAAGTCGACAAGTCGGGCGCGGAGGCGATGAAAGAAACCCGCAAGGCGATCGAGGAATACGCGGTCGAGTGCTCGATCATCAAGGTCTGGGGTTCGGAGATGGTCGATTACATTGTCGACGAAACTCTGCAGATCTTCGCCGGCTACGGCTTCGTCGAAGAATATCCCGCGGAGCGCGCCTATCGCGACGCCCGCATTAACCGCATCTTCGAAGGCACCAACGAAATCAACCGGCTCATCATTACGGGCTTCCTACTGAAGCGAGCCATGAGCGGGCAACTGCCACTCATGCCCGCCATCAAAAAGCTGATGGATGAAGTACTCTCTGGACCGTCTGCCGGCGAAGAGCTCGACGGTGCTCTCGCCGAGGAACGTAAAGTTGTCGGCCAAGCCAAAAAGCTCGGCCTGTTCGTTGCCGGAGCCGCCACGCAGAAATACATGCAGGCGATTCAGGACCAGCAGGAAATCATGGGAGCGATTGCCGACATGACGATTGAGAGCTACGCCATGGAGTCGGCGGTGCTGCGCGCGCAGAAAATCGCGGAAACGAAGGGCGAAGCTGCCGCCGCTGTTCCTGTCGCGATGACCCGGGTTTACATTTCGCAGGCCATGGAGAAGATTGAGTCGGCGGCGAAAAAAGTTATCGCTGCCGTGGCTGACGGAGACATGCTGCGCACCCAGCTTGCGATTCTGCGGCGGCTGGCCAAATATGAACCATTCAACACCATCGAACTTCGGCAGCAGATTGCGCAGAAGGTGATTGAGCGGGGGAAGTACACGCTGGCATAGGAATATAAAATTGTCTCAGGAGATCGAAATGCCGGTCGGCACATTCACGGCGGTCCTGCACAAAGAGGGTCGCCCATATGTTGCCGATTGCCCTGAAGTTGGCACCGCTAGTCAGGGAGAAAGCGTCGAAGAGGCGGTTGCGAATCTCAAAGAAGCGACCGAGCTCTACCTGGAGGAGTTCCCGCAGGCCTGATCGTTCTGGTACAACTATTCGGATGAAGACCCGAGTACTGTGCTTCTTCACCTGCCTCACACTTGCCCAGATGTCAGCGGCCCAGTCGGTGCCATCCACCGAACAGGACTCCGCCGTTTTCGATCCTGACGGAACCGCGCACATCACGCGCGTGATTCCCATGCCGTCCACCATCAGCCCGGAGTCGCAGAAATGGCTGGCCTCGCTCACCCAAAAGAAATCCGGGCCCGAAACTCTGGCCGAACGGCGAGCCCACACGGATGCCTGGCGCGCTCAGGATTCTGCCGAGGCTCGCAGGATTTATCCCGTGAATGTCGAGGAGAAAAACATCGCCGGCGTGCGCACTGACATCATCACTCCGCTGGAGATGCCGGAAGCGAATCGCAGACGCGTGCTCATCAATCTGCACGGCGGAGGATTCAACTCCGACTCCGGCTCTCTAATTGAAGGAATTCCGATTGCGAATTTGGCGAAGATCAAGGTGGTGTCGGTCTACTACCGGCTGGCTCCAGAGAATCCGTTTCCCGCCGCGGTCGATGATGTCGTTGCTGTGTACAAAGAGCTTCTGAAAAACTACAAGCGGCGGAGCATCGGGATTTTCGGAACCTCGGCAGGGGCCATCCTGACCGCCGAAGTTGCGGTCCGGTTGAAACAATTGGGAGTGCCGCTTCCCGGCGCTCTCGGCATTTTTTCCGGGCACGCGGACTTTAGCCAGGTGGGCGACTCGTGGCAGCTCTTCACGCTCGATGGATTTCCGGGCGAACTGCAGCCGACTTATCCGAATCACCTCCCCGACGATTCCTACGTGGTCAAGACCGACCGCAAGGATCCAGTACTGTCGCCGATCTTCGCCGACTTGCGCGGTATGCCGCCGACTCTGCTCGTAACCAGCTCCCGCGACATCTTGCTGAGTGGTACGACGATTTTCCACCGCGCGCTGCTCAGCGCTGGAGATGACGCGCAGCTCGTAGTCTTCGAAGCGCTGCCGCACGCTTTCTGGTACAACTTCCAGTTGCCCGAAACCAAAGAAGCGCTCGAACTGATGGCCAGGTTCTTTGACGACAAGCTTTGACGACAAGGTTGGCAGTCCACGTTGATCGCGTATCAAACTGACCGCGTGTAAATCTCCAGGTTTTCTGATAAAACGCTTTCATGAAGACGAGTAGGCAAATTCTGAGCGCAATCGCCAGTGTTCTGTTTCTGTGCTCCAGTCTCGGCGCGCAAGAAAACAGTGACGTTTCGAAGAAGCTTGCTCTCACGCCGCCGATGGGTTGGAATTCCTGGAACAAGCTTGCCTGCAACGTCAGCGAAGACATGATCAGGAGCATGGCCGATGCCATGGTGAAATCCGGCATGAAAGATGCCGGATATCAATATGTGAACATCGACGACTGCTGGCAGGTCAGCCGCGATGCAAACGGCAATATCGTCGCCGATCCACAACGCTTTCCGCATGGCATGAAGGCGGTAGGCGACTACATTCATTCGCTTGGGCTAAAGTTCGGCGTGTATTCCGATGCTGGCTCGAAGACCTGCGCGGGGCGGCCCGGCGGCCTCGGCCACGAATATCAGGACGCTTTGCAGTATGCCGCGTGGGGTGTCGACTATTTGAAATACGATTGGTGCAATACGGCCACGCAGGATGCGAAGGCTTCTTACGCGAACATGCGCACCGCGCTCGACGCCTCAGGGCGCGCCATTGTGTTGAGCATTTGCGAATGGGGCACGGCCAAACCCTGGCTGTGGGGAAAAGAAGTGGGCGGCAACTTGTGGCGCACCACCGGCGACATCAGCGACAAGTGGGCAGGCCAGGCGAAATGGCCGGACGGAAGCTGCTGCTCGAATGGAATGCTGGCCATCGTCGATCAGCAGGTCGGGTTGCAATCGTATGCCGGACCCGGACACTGGAACGATCCAGACATGCTGGAAGTGGGAAACGGCGGCATGAGTGACAACGAGTATCGTGCTCATTTTAGTTTGTGGGCAATTCTGGCGGCGCCGCTGATCGCGGGCAACGATCTGCGCGACATGCGTCCCGAGATTCATGACATTCTCACGAACAAAGAAGTGATTGCAGTGGATCAGGATTCGCTGGGGCGCGAAGGTGAACGGGCTTGGAAAAATGCCGATCTGGAAGTCTGGGCGAAACAATTGCGAGACGGCAGCCGCGCCGTTATTCTGTTGAATCGTGGGAGTGTGGAAGCCGAGATCTCAGCAAACTGGGAGGACCTCGGCTATCCCAGCCGGGTGAATGCTTCGGTTCGCGATTTGTGGCAGCACAAAGACTTGGGAAAGTTCACGGGGAAGTTTTCCGCGCCCGTGACTTCGCACGGCGTCGTAATGGTGACCGTAAGACCTTAGCACTTTCCGCTGTTACTTTACTTCCCTCTTAGTTCTTTGGGAAATTTGGATCGGCCTTCACTTCCTCGATCTGGGCGGTGTGCCTGGCGCTGTGAGCCGAAATCAGAAGCAGCCACTGATAACCGTCCAAAGTCCCAAACACCGGATGGTCGAAGAAGTGGTCGCGCAAGTCGTCGTTGGTCGTGCGGATGTATTCCATGGTTGCAGCGCGGCTGTCCTCAAATGCTTTCGTCAACTCCGCCTCCGTCGCCCAGCGTCCCGTGGGACGAAGGAATTCCGGAGCCTGCGCCTTGTGGCT
>PKVZ01000056.1:0-5477 GCA_003131635.1 Acidobacteriaceae bacterium | reverse complement strand
TTGAGCGCCGCTTCTCGCTCCTGGGAAGTTAAGGTTGTGGGTGCGGTCGGCGGCGCAGTTTGCGCGAACGCGGGAACCATAGCCACTCTCAACACGGCCAGGCACAACACGATAAGAACAAGAGTCACCTTAGTTCTCTTCACTTGCACGGACATCCTCCTGAGAATCCAGTCTGCGATCTGTGGCTAATAGATACGATTCTTCGATCAGGGATTCTTTTTCAGTTCTTCCATCACGCTCTGGATCAATTCTTTCGCATCGGTCAGGCCCTTCATGATGATCTGGATGTCCATCACGGGCTTGCCCGGCCAGCGCTGGCTCTGGCAGTAAACGCCGTGCTGGCCGACCAGCGCCATGGCATCGGTAATTGTGTCCATGGTGACCGCGAGGCGCCCGCGCGGCACGCCCATCATGGTCTCATAGTGCTCCAACTCTTCTTGCTTTTCATCGAATACCGGCATGTGGAGATTGTAACGTGCGTGCGCGGGAGAGCATAATTGCTTTCGACGGTTAAGCTGGTGCGTCTAAGCAATTANNCCATGCAAAAGCGAATTGTTCTTCCCGTACTGCTGACCTTTGTCTTCACCGCCGCTGCCCTCGCTCAGATGGGCGGAGGCAAGCCCAGTCCCGCTGCCTCAGCCACATGCGATCTCGGCGGCGGCAAAACCGTCAAGACCGCTTATTCCAGCCCGCGCATGAGAGGGCGCAAGATCTATGGCGATCTCGTACCTTTCGGCGAAGTCTGGCGCACGGGGGCCAATGAGGCCACAACTTTTGTCCCGAGCGCCGATGTTGTGGTCGGCGGCAAGACGGTTCCCGCCGGCAGTTACACCATTTTCACCGTGCCCACCGCGGACAAGTGGACGCTGATCATCAACAAGAAGACCGGCGAATGGGGCATCCCTTACAAATATGAGAGCGATGAACTGGCACGCGTGGACATGAATATTTCGAAGCTGCCCGCGCCTGTGGAGGACTTTACCATCGCTTACGACAAGTCGGGGAGCGGGTGCACGCTGAGGATCGACTGGGAAACGACGCGTGCGTCGGTGAAGGTTTCAGCGAAATAAGAGAGACGATTGCTGATTGTTGATTTTCGTAGCGNNTTCCATCGCAGGACGGGTTTTCTCGCGGCCGCAGTTTCGTCCAGCCGCGAAACTCGCGTGGAGTGCGGTGCGTCGAGTACAGTCTGCGGGTCTTCTTCCACTTCTTCCGCAATCGACTTCATCGCTTCGATGAATAAATCCATCTCTTCTTTGGACTCGCTTTCGGTCGGCTCGATCATCAGCGCGCCCGGCACAATCAGCGGAAACGCCGTGGTATAGGGATGGAAGCCGTAGTCGATGAGACGCTTGGCGATGTCCATGGTGCGGACGCCTTTTTTCGCCTGCAGTTTGTCGCTGAAAACAACTTCGTGCATGGTCGGCGTGGAATAAGGCAAATCGTAAGCGCCTTCGAGGCCTTTGCGAATGTAGTTAGCATTCAGCACGGCATCTTCCGTGGTTTGCCGCAGACCATCTGGCCCGTTGGCTTGGATGTAGGCGAGCGCGCGAACGAACATTCCGAAGTTTCCGTAGAACGCGCGCACCCGTCCTACCGATTGTGGACGGCTATATTCAAAGCCCAGTGTGCCATCAGGTTTGGTTACCAATACCGGCTTCGGCAAAAATGGCTCGAGTTTTTTCTTGATTGCCACCGGACCCGATCCCGGCCCACCACCGCCATGCGGCGTGGAAAATGTTTTGTGCAAATTCAGGTGCATCACGTCCACGCCGAAATCTCCCGGACGAACCTTGCCCACCAGCGCGTTCATATTTGCGCCATCCATATAGAGCAGGCCGCCTTTGGCGTGAAGGATGTCGGCAATTTTGTGAATCTGCTGTTCGAACACTCCCAACGTGTTGGGATTGGTAAGCATCAGCGCAGCGACATCCTCGCTCATCTGCGCTTCCAGAGCGGCAATATCGACCATGCCGCGCGAGTCGGATTTTAAATTTTCGACGGCGTAATCCACCATCGCCGCAGTCGCTGGATTGGTTCCATGGGCTGAGTCTGGAATCAGAACTTTCTTTCGCGGACGCCCCTGCGCGTGATGGTAAGCTCGCACCATGAGCAGTCCGGTCATCTCACCGTGCGCGCCGGCCGCGGGCTGCAGCGTGATTGCATCCATGCCGGTGATTTCGATCAGGCACTCGCTCAGTGTTTTCAGAATTTGCAGGGCCCCTTGCGAAATCCGTTCCGGCTGGTAAGGATGACCATTCGCAATTCCCTCGACCCGAGCAACGGCTTCGTTCACGCGCGGGTTGTACTTCATCGTGCACGAGCCCAGCGGATACATGCCGAGATCGATGGCATAATTCCACGTCGAAAGGCGCGTAAAGTGGCGGATAATTTCGATCTCGCTCACCTCCGGCATGTTGCCCAGATCTTTTCTTTCAGCTGCGCCGAGCAGCGCAGATGAGTTCACTTCGGGCACGTCGAGCGGGGGCAGCTTCCATGCGGCTTTTCCCGCCGAAGATTTCTCGAAGATCAAGCCTTCGTTCTGATTAACGTGGCGCGTGGCCTTGCGCGTGATGTGCTTCATCGCGCCACCTCTTCAACCGCGGCATCTTCTTTGGCGGATCGTATCGCAACTTCACTCTCCGCAACCACTCCCACGGCCGAGTCAATAGCGCTGCGCGTAGTCAGTTCCGTGCAGCACCACAACGCGGCATTCCCCAGTTCGGGATAAAACTTCTTGAGCGGAAACCCTCCGACCATCTTGTTTCCCAGCAGCCGGTCGTTGATGGCATACGAATCTTCTTTCGTCTGCAGCACGAACTCGTTGAAGCGAGGCGCGCCGCCAAAGAGAACTTTGCCGTGCCTGGAGAATTGCCCGACCGCGTACGCCGTCTTCGCCAGGTTCTGCATGGCTAATTCCCTCAATCCGACCTTGCCATATACCGTCATAAAGATGTTGACCATCAACGCGACCAGCGCCTGGTTGGTGCAGATATTCGAAGTCGCCTTCTCGCGGCGAATGTGTTGCTCGCGCGTAGCCAGCGTGAGCACAAATCCGCGCTTGCCCTGCTTGTCGACCGTTTGACCAACCAACCGTCCCGGCATTTGCCGCACAAATTTTTCCCGCGTAGCGATGACACCACAGTGCGGACCGCCGAAACCCTGCGGCACGCCGAACGATTGCGCTTCCATCGCGATCACGTCCGCATCGCGCGGCGGTTCCACAATTCCCAGCGACACAGCTTCGGCAATCGACACCACCAGCATTGCGCCGTGCTGGTGCGCAATCCCGGCAATCGCCGCCACATCTTCGATCGTCCCGAAGAAGTTTGGTGACTGAATCAGCACACAGGCGGTCTCGGCCGTGATCGACTTCTCCAACTCCGCGAGATTCAGTCGGCCGTCCTCGCCGAAACCCGCCACCGACAGCGGCATTCCCTGATGCGTTGCATAGGTCGCGAGCACTTCGCGATACTCCGGATGCAGACTTCGCGCCACGACGACCGACCGCCGTCCGGTTAACCGCACCGCCATCATCACCGCCTCCGCCGCGGCGGTTGAGCCGTCATACATGGAGGCATTGGCCACTTCCATGCCCGTCAGCTCGCAGATCATGGTTTGAAATTCGAAAATGGACTGCAAAGTCCCCTGCGAAATTTCCGCCTGGTACGGCGTATAGGCGGTGAGAAACTCACCGCGGGAGATCAGAGAATCAATGATGACGGGCCGGTAATGAGAATACACGCCCGCGCCTAGAAAACTGATGTAGCCTTCGCCGTTTTCCCGCGAGCGCTGGCGGAAATAATCTACGATTTCCGATTCCGCCATTTGTCGTGGAATTTTGAGGTCGCGGTTGAGCCGGTACTCCGCGGGAATCGGCGCAAACAACTCGTCGACCGAGCCCAGTCCCATCGCCTTCAGCATGGCTTCGCGGTCGGCAGGAGATTTCGGTAGATAGCGCATAAGCAGTAATTAGATGTAACTCGAGGCCAGTTCGATTGTGGCAGCAAATCGCTGGGTCAAGCCGTGTTCGGAATCACATGACTTTTGATTGCCCATTATCGGTTTTCGCCTGGAAGCAAAAGCTCTTCTCATTCGGCAATGGGAGATCGGCAAACGGCAATCCCTCAGTGTCCGCCCTCTTCAGCCACGAACTTCTCATAATCCGCTGAAGATAGCAGTGCATCCAGTTCGCCCGGATTTTTCAGCGTGATCTTCATCATCCAGGAACCGTGGGGGTCTTTATTCACGCTCTCGGGTGAAGTGGCCAGCTCGCCGTTAACCTCGGTCACCGTGCCAGACGCCGGAGCGTACAGATCCGACACAGCTTTCACCGACTCGACGGAACCGAACGTCTTGCCCGCCATAACTTCCGCGCCGGCCTTGGGCAATTCGACGAAGACAATATCGCCCAACTCTTCCTGCGCGTGATCGGTGATGCCGACGGTGGCAGTCGTTCCGCTCGCCTGAATCCATTCGTGCTGTTTCGTATATTTGCGATCCGATGGATAGCCCATGATGGCCTCTAGCTTCCCTTCGTGTTGCTTCGTGCCCTTAGTGGTTTAAGCTTTAGTGGTTTAAGCTTTCTTCGGTCTTTTGTAAAACGGTGTCGGCACAACCTGTGCGCCCACACCCTGCCCGCGAATCTCGACTTTCACCATCGTGCCTGGTGGCGCGAACTCCGGCGGCACGTACGCCAGCGCAATATTCTTCTTGAGGAACGGCGCCGGTGATCCGCTGGTGACGTATCCAATCCCGCGTCCGGTGCCGTCCAGCACTTTGTATCCGTCGCGCGCAATGCCGCGCTCAGTCATTTCCAGGCCGACCAGCGTACGGCTCAAGCCTTCAGCTTTCGCCTTTTCCAAAGCGGCGCGACCGATGAACTCCGGCTTATCCATCTTGCAGAAGCGGTCTAGACCAGCCTCCCAAACATTAATGGTATCGGAAATCTCGTGGCCGTAGAGGGATAGACTGCCTTCGAGGCGCAGAGTGTTGCGAGCGCCCAGCCCGCATGGGACGACGCCGAATTCCTTGCCGACTTCGAGAATTCTGTTCCAAACCCAAGCGCTCGTAGGTTCGTCGGAAGGAACATAAATCTCGAATCCATCCTCGGCAGTGTATCCGGTGCGAGCGATAAGAGTGTTTGCCAAGTAGCGCCGCATGGACTTGTCGACAAGGACGATGTTGCCTCGTGTCACCCAATAGAATTTCACCGCGGAAAGATCTGCGGCGGTCATCTTTTGTAACAGATCGACCGCCCTTGGCCCCTGGATGGCAATCTGCGTGAAGTCATCCGAAAGATTCTCCACCACGCAATCAAATTGGCGTGTGTTGTCGCGCACCCAGTTGAAATCTTTTTCGCGCGTCCCCGCATTGATCACCAGCAGGTATTCGTCCTCGCCGAGCCGGTGGACGATCACATCGTCCACAAACGTCCCTTGCGGATACAGCAATGCCGAATACTGGGCCTGCCCCAC
>PKVZ01000123.1:766-7754 GCA_003131635.1 Acidobacteriaceae bacterium | reverse complement strand
CCGAAGATATCTCGGAGCAGTTCCAAGTTCCACTCGTCCGCGTCAATGAAATTCTGGAATACGTTGCAGGTCTGCAACTTGCGCATCCTGTTTGACAACAACATACCCGTCCCAGTGCGGAAATCCCTGCCCCAGCATGAAGTCTTAACGATGATCGAAATGAACTGGCCCCCTCACCTGGAAAACGGTGAACTGCTGAAGGCGGCGGAAGAAGCGGGGTTTGAGGTTCTGATGACGGCGGACCAGAATATCCAGTACCAGCAGAATCTGACGGGGCGCAGTCTGTCGTTAATTGTGCTTGGATCCAACATCTGGCCAATTGTTCGTAGCCACGTGACGGCAATCTCCGATGCCGTTGCTCGGATTAATCCGGGAAGTTACGAATTCATCGAAATGGTGGTTCCACCGAAGGATCGAAACCGTCGATGAAGCAATCCCACGACAGCGGATTCCGCCCTAAACTCCGCATCGGCTCCCGCGGCTCGCAACTTGCTCTCTGGCAATCGAACCACATCTCCGCGCTGCTGCGCGCGCGCGGTCACGAAGTTGAGATCGAAATCATCCACACCACCGGCGACAAAATCACTGACGTCGCCCTCGCCATGGTCGGCACCAAGGGCATGTTCACGAAAGAGATTGAAGAAGCGCTCGCCGCCGGACGCGTCGATCTCGCCGTGCACTCGTTAAAAGACCTGCCCACCGAACTTCCTCCGGGATTCGAAATCGCCGCGATCACCGAGAGGCAAGACCCGCGCGATGCCTTCTGCTCGCGCCACTATTCGAAAGTTGAAGATCTGCCGCAGCGCGCGCGGGTGGGCACTTCCAGCCTTCGCCGCCAGGCGCAACTCAAGGCAATCCGTCCCGATCTCGACATTCATCCCCTGCGTGGCAACGTCGATACACGCCTGCGTAAGCTCGAACAGGGGGAATACGACGCCATCATCCTGGCCTCGGCTGGGCTGAAGCGCCTGGGCAAGACTGAGTTGATCAAGCAGATCATCTCTGCTGAAGTCATGTGTCCGGCTGCCGGGCAGGGAGCGCTCGGCATCGAAATCCGCGAAGGCGACTCGGCCATCGGTCAGCGCTTGGCATTTTTGAACGATGAGGCTGCCCGGGCCGCGACTACCTGCGAGCGTGCTCTGCTCAATCGCCTCGGCGGAGGTTGCCAGGTCCCGATCGGCGCGTTCGCCGAAATGCGGAAGGGCAAGCTGCATCTGGAAGCCATTGTCGCCGATCCCGACGGCTCGAAATTGCTGCGCGAATCCCGTGACGGCGATCTCGACGATCCCGAAGCGCTCGGCAATAGCGTCGGCGAAACGTTGCTGAGCCGGGGTGGCGATGAAATTCTGGATGCCGTTTACGGCCGAGGCTTGGCCGTACCGCCGCAGCCGTGATCCCGAACTGTGACCTCGTATTGTGATCTCGTATGTGATTTCGTATGAAGAGCGGCAGCGTGCTCTTGCAACTTCTCGGTGGCACCAAGAGTACCCACGCTCTCCGCCGCTGGATCAACTTCTGGCCGCCGTTTCTCGGCGCGGGCATTCGCGTAAAGCACATTGCTCCCGACATGAAAGCAGTCGACGTCGAGATGAAGCTGCGTTTCTGGAACGCGAACTACGTGGGCACGCACTTCGGCGGATCGCTCTTTGCCATGACCGACGCGTTCTATATGCTCATGCTGATGGCGAACCTGGGCCCCGACTACATCGTGTGGGACAAGGCCGCGACCATCCGCTACCGCAAGCCGGGGCGGGGAACGGTGCGCGCAGAATTTCGTTTGTCCGATAGCCAGATTGACGACATTCGCGAGAAACTGAAGACGCTGCCGAAGGTTGAGCCCGTGCTCACCGTGGAAGTGAAAGATGAAGGCGGATTTGTGATCGCGGAGGTCGAGAAAGTTCTGCACGTGCGAAAGAAGCCAGCGGCGGAGCCGTCAGTAAGGTAGGAGAGTCGGACTGTGTACATTCCCGAGCATTTTCGGTTGCGCCGCGACGCGGACGCCGTGGCGTTCATGCGGGCGAATCCCTTTGCCATTCTGATCTCGTCTACTGACGCCGGGCCCTTCGCCACGCATCTGCCTCTCTTTGTGCGAGCGGAAGAAGAGAAGGTTCTCCTGCACGGACACGTTGCCAAGGCGAATCCTCATTGGCGCTATCTGGAACAACAGGCACAATGTTTGACTATTTTTCACGGGCCGCATTCCTACATCTCGCCCAGCAACTACACGGCGCGGGAAAGCGTTCCTACGTGGAACTATGCGGCAGTGCATGTTTATGGAGAGGCGCGAATCTTCTCTTCGCAGGAGGATTTGCACGAGATGCTGCACGAGCTGATGGCAACCTTCGAGCCTGCATATCGCCTGCAATGGGAGGGATTGAGCCAGACCTATCGCGAGAACATGCTCCGACAGATTGTTGGCTTTGAGATTGTTGCAACAAAGATCGAAGGCAAGTTTAAGCTCAGCCAGAATCGAACCCGCGAGGATCAGGCGAACGTGATTGCATCTTTAGAGAACGCGGACGATTCAGTCGTTTCCGGCATGGCGCGCATGATGAAAGAGCAGCGACTGGGGGAGATTCCCCCGGACAAGGAAGGCGAATGAGGCAGCGGAAGAGTGGCGCAGAATCCCATGCACTGACGGGCGTCCGCGTGCTGGTAGGCCGGGCGCGGCATCAGGCGGGCGCACTATCAGGTGAATTGCGCAAGCGGGGTGCGACTGTGCTCGAAATTCCGTTCATCGAAATTCACAAGCCGCGCAGCTTCAAGCCGTTGGATTCGGCGCTGACGAAGCTCGACGGATATGACTGGCTGATCCTCACCAGCGTGAACGGAGTCGACGCGATGTGGGAGCGATTGCGCGGGCTGGGATTGACCAATAAAAATCTCAAGAATCTGCGCATCGCGGCTATCGGTCCGGCAACCAAGAAGGCAATCGAGCAGCGCGGCGTTACAGTGGACGTTGTTCCGAAAGAGTATGTGGCGGAATCTGTGGTACGCAGCCTGCAGCGGCGGGTCAAAGGGAAACGCGTGCTGCTGGTGCGCGCCAAAGTTGCGCGGGACGTGATTCCGCGCGAACTGCGAAAGGCCGGGGCGCGCGTGGATGCGGTGGAAGCCTATGAAACCGTGGTGCCGAAATCATCGCGCGCGCGCTTGCGCAGCGTGCTGTGGAATCCGCGCCGGCGGCCGCAGGTGGTGACGTTCACCAGTTCTTCCACCGTGCGCAACTTTGTGGCATTGCTGGGCGAGGCCCGTGCGAGTCTGGAAGGGATACGTCTCGCCTCCATTGGGCCTGTCACTTCTTCGACTCTGCGAGAACTGGGCTTGGGTGTGGATATTGCGGCCAAAGAGTTCACCATTCCCGGCCTGGTCGAGGCGATTGTCGTGAATAGAACTCCCCGCAAAAAAGTCTGACCGCGCTCGTTCGAGCAGTACGGTGGCTTCGAAGTAAATACAGTTCACTCCGTGAGCGAGCAACTGCAATCTGCCGGTGGAACGTGCGCCAGCAGGAAGTCAGCAACGCGCTTGTAAGCGTCGATCTGGTTTTCCACGCGGGCGAAGCCGTGGCCTTCGTTTTCATAAATCTTGTAATCGACCGTGCCACCGCGCTTTTTGATAGCATCAACCACCTGCTGCGTCTCTGACTTCGGACAACGCGGATCGTGTCCTCCGGCCAGCAGCAGCAATGGCGCTTTGATCTGGTCGATGAAGTTGATGGGCGACCGGTCTTCGTACCGCGCTTTGTTCTTCACCACATCGCCCATGGTCGCGAGATCGGATTGTTGCAGCACCGGATCTTCGTTCTCGATCTCGGTGAACCAATTTACGAAGGGCACGATGGGAACGCCCGCGGCCCAGACGTCAGGAGCTTTGGTGACTGACATCATGCTGAGATAGCCGCCGTAGCTGCCGCCCATGACGGCGATTTTCTTGGGATCGAGATGGCCAGTCTGCTTGATCCAGTCGACTCCGGCGAGCACATCCTGCAGATCACCGCCGCCCATGTCAAACAAATTCGCCTGCTGAAATTCTTTTCCGTAGCCAGTTGACCCGCGATAGTTGGGGGCGAGGACCATGTAGCCTTGATTGGCGGCGTACTGAATGAAGCGGTTGAAGGAATTCATGGTCTGCGCCGTCGGGCCGCCGTGGATGTAAACGATGGCTGCGTTCTGTCCGTTGCGCGCCATGTTGAAGGGAACGTAGAGAAATGCGGAGATGGTCCACTTGCCGTCGCGGCTGGGATAATGCACCAGATAGGGCTCGACCATATCTTCGGAGTTAACACCAGCGACGAGCGAGTGCGTTACTTGATGAGACCTGCCGGTTACCATTGAGTACACCCACAGATCGCCCGGAGCCGTGGGGCCGTTGTGATTGTAGAGCAGGCGCGAGCCGTCTTTGGTGAACGCGGAGTGGCCGCCGGCAGGCTCATTCACGCCTTTCGGGATCGGCAGAGCGGTGGATTTGCCGGTCGCGAGATCGTGCAGGTAAATGTCCTCATTGCCATCGACGTTGGCGCTGAAGGTGAGGTGCTTGCCATCGGGTGAAAATTCGCCGCTGCGGATTTCCCATTTATCGTGCGTGAGCCATTTGATTTTTGTTGAAACGTCCAACAGTCCAACGTTTTCATAGCCGTTCGCCGCGTTCGAACTGAATAGAACGTGCTTGCTGTCGGGGGAAATGTCGTTGGCTGAGTAGCGCTGCTCGCCTTCATGCGGCGTCAGCAGAGTGCTCTTTCCCGTCGCCGCATCCGCAATGAAGATGTTCGAATCCGTCCCCTTGGCTTGCTCCCGCGTGTACACGATGTACTTGCCGTCTTTCGACCAGATGGGATTCGAATTTCCCTTGTCTTGCGGCGTGTTGGTGGTGAGGTGCTTTACCTCGCGCATCAGCGTGTCGTAGATGTCGATCTCGTGGGCGGCGGAAGTTTTTGGTTTGACCAGATAAGCCAGGTAGCGGCCATCGGGCGACCACGTGGGATCGGTTTCGGCGATCTCGCGTGTGCTGGTGAGGTTGACGACTTTGCCGGTCTTGGGCGAGACCAGAAAAATATCCCACAATTCGTCGCCGTCGTAATCGGATTGATAGGCGATCCATTTGCCGTCGGGCGACCACGAGGGCGAGGACTGGCGCTGGTCGCTGACCGTGAGCTGTACCGGCCATCCGCCTTCGGCGGGGACGAGCCACAGGTTGTTGCGTCCGCTCATATTCGAGATGAAGGCGATGCTCTTGCCGTCGGGTGACCACGTGGCGCGGCCGACCTGGCGCGTCATGTAGAGCTTCTCGATGGTGAGGCTTTTGGGTTCGACTTGCGCGTTGGGCTTCGAGGCAATTTGCTTGGGATCGGTAACGGCCTGAGGTGCGGTAAGAGTCTGGGCGGCGGCGGTTTCGGCGACAACAATGCTCATGAGTATGACGATAGCAAATGGAAGGAAAGCGCGCATGGAACAGAAGCCTCGATGTGAACTTCGATGAGAAACGCTGTTGAGCATATCAACGGCCGCGACTAGGTTCAACGCGTCTTGTCCGCCAAGACTCGAAGTCTCGAAGGATGGTTTCCTCCAGAACACGTTTCTTGTTGAGCTGATGGGCTATCTCAGCGGTCAACACAGCGAACAGCTCGCGCTTAAGATCCAAGCTGACGTTGCCGAGGTCAGGAAGCTCGCTTGTCGTCCTTCTCATATCGCGACCCATACTATTATGACAGGGAGGGCTACTCATGATGCTGCCGTGATCTGTGGAGGGGCTTCCCCGGCGTGAGGGACAAGGATAATCTCTCACACTCAATTGTTCCGGAAACCCGTAAGCCGCCGAAAAGCTCAGACGGAATCCGGCTTCGGTTCTGTCCACTCCAAAGTCCAGAAGTATGCTGTGCTCCCAGAGGTCGACAAGGCTAACATTCACTACAGAATTGAGCTCAAAGTTCACAACGGCGTGCTTAGTCGTTTCGTAATACCCCTGCTCATTTACTCGGTTGGTCATCTCCCAAGTGTGAATGACGAGAGAAGAGGGACCTGCTGCCTCCAGGGAGAATTTGACGATTTCGGCATCGTGGAAATCAGGCCAATATCCGAACCAGTCGTAGAGTTCCTGCGCTCCGGGGATCGAATCAAGACCCGCTGGCAGTGGCACAAATTCCTCCTTACGCTTTTGCGTTCTTATGCATTTCCACCGTGCTCCAGGTCTTGTCGGCGGCGTGGCAGAGGTTTTCGAGGGGACAGTCGACGCACTTGGGCTTGCGGGCAATGCAGAGCCTGCGTCCGTGCCAGATAATCTGGTGGGAGAAGAGAATCCACTTTTCGCGTGGGATGATTCTCATCAAGTCTCGTTCGATTTTTTGCGGGTCAGCTTGCGTGGTGAGTTCGAGGCGGCGCGAGATGCGGTGTACGTGGGTGTCGACGACTACTCCTTCGGCGATCTTGAACCACGACCCCAGGACAACGTTCGCAGTCTTGCGGGCGACGCCGGGCAGGGCGAGGAGGTCCTGCATGTTGAGAGGAACCTGCCCGCCGAAATCGGCGACAATCTTCTTGGCGGCGCCGACTACCGATTTTGATTTGTTGCGGAAGAAGCCAGTGGAGCGGACATCGGGCTCGAGTTGTTCGGGCGTGAGCGCGGCGAAGGCTTCGACGGTGGGATATTTGCGGAAGAGTTCCGGCGTGACGCGGTTGACGTTCACGTCGGTCGATTGGGCGGAGAGGATGGTCGCGACCAGCAGTTCCCATGCGCTGCTGTGAGTGAGGGCGCAGGTGACGTCGGGATAAAGTTGGTCGAGGCGCTTTAGGATTTCGGCGATGCGATCAGGAGCGAGCGGATTGTAGGCTTTTGCACGAGCCGTGGCGGCCTTTGAAACGGCGGCCAGTTTCTTTCGGCCCTTCGGGGCTCGTTCCTCTCCGGGTGGTGATGACCTACGGCTTGCTCCGTGGGCTGCAGTCTTTCGCCGCTCTGCGGCTTTCGCGGTTGTCCCTTTGGGCGCTGATTTCGCGGGCGC
>PKVZ01000123.1:0-748 GCA_003131635.1 Acidobacteriaceae bacterium | reverse complement strand
GTGAGTTCTATTCAACTCGGGCAGGTCTGGCGCAGCGACGCCGATGGCCAGGACTACCTGGTCACAAAGGTGTACAGCGAAGTATTCACGCAGTACGCCATGCTGCGACCGGCGGGGATCACGGCTCCGGACGCGCCGACTGTCCGCATTAAAGTGACGAAGACTCCGCAAGGCGCAGCGCTGCCGGGCTATACCTTTACTCAGGAAGGTTCTTTCTAGCGCAGCGTTTCCGCAGCCGGTTTCCGATAAACTAAGTTCTCAGTTCTCAGACTGAGAGGGAGTGGATTTTACTGAGAACTGGCAACTGGGAACTGCCTTCATTCATGACTGAAAAGCTTCTGGCTGTCATCTTTGTCTTTATCAACTCCGTGATAAGCGCAACTGGCTACGCTGGCGTGATGCTGCTGATGGCGATTGAATCGGCATGCATCCCGCTGCCTTCGGAATTGATCATGCCCTTTGCCGGCTATCTAGTCTTTACCGGCACGTTCAAGCTGCTTTGGGTGGCGACGGCGGGGGCGCTCGGCTGCAATCTGGGTTCGCTGGTGGCGTATGAGATTGGATGCTATGGTGGGCGTCCGCTGGTGGAGCGTTACGGGCGCTGGATTCTGATGGGTCGGCGTGAACTCGACTGGGCCGACCGCTTCTTTGCGCGCTGGGGATATCTGGCCGTGTTTGTCGGGCGTCTGCTGCCGGTGATTCGTACTTTCATCGCGCTGCCGGCGGGTGTTGCGCGCATGCCGCGGGG
>PKVZ01000150.1:12393-25746 GCA_003131635.1 Acidobacteriaceae bacterium | reverse complement strand
TGCCGGCGCGGCGGGCAGTCTCTGCCAGGGTCGCCGCAAAAGCTCTCTTGCTGACGAGCGCCATGGCTCCTGCGACAAATGAAAATACGCTGCAAGCTAACGCGAGTAACAGCGCGAAACTCCCGATTTGCGCCATCTTGATCCCTCCAGTTTGCAGAGCATTTGAAGAGTTTCCCCGGAGGACGCCCGGATCGATCTCGACCGGATGACCTGTGATTGCTTCGCACTCATTGCTTCGCACTCATGGGATTCGTCGCCGTTGTGGTGAACCGGCTTACAGCATTCGGCGCCGAATCCACAGCTCCGTTGGCCTGCCTTGAACTCACCTTGTAGTAATAAGTGGTGCCGGGCAGCAGATTGTCTATGCGCACGCGAAAGATCATGTCACTGTGAGCCGGATTGATTCTGGTTGGCGACTCTGCGGTCAGGTCGAGGTGCTTGGGATCGTTGCCGTAATGGACAACGGCGAAGTGCAGGATCGTGCCTCCCGGATTCTGCGTAGTCCAGCGGATAAAGGCTAAGGTGTCGAAAACCGACTCTACAATTGGGTCGGGGTTAACGTGGGCTGAGCTCACAAGCTGCTGCCCGCATGCTGGGCGCGGTTGCAAGAGCACGAACTCCAGGACCACAGCGGTTAGTGCGGTGATAACAAGATGCGATTTACTGGCGCTGGTCATACTTAGCCCTCCCTTAAAACATTGCGGAACGAAGTTCGCTCCTCGGGCAAAGGAGTTGAAAGCGGGGCGAACCGAACAGGCTCGCCCCAGTACTATCGCGATCCTTAGCTACGGCTTGTAGCCATCCACCAAAGTTCCCAGGAATGCCACAATGTCGTCTTCTTCCTCCGGCGACAAACCGAGCTTGCCGATCGTCAAGTTTTCATTGTTAGGGTCTTCCGGCATCGGCCAGCAGGTCACCTTCTCGATGGTTCCTTCTGGGCAATGACCAGACAGCACGTTGTAGGGGTATACGTCGCGCGTGTTGTAAAAGTGAACTACCTCTTTCAGGCTCGTGAGATAACCGTTGTGCATGTAAGCTTTCACGAACCCAGCGTAGGGCACCTGAGCCGCGTTGCGCGCCGTCGAGGTTTGGAATTTTCCGTCGAATTTAGGCTCGAGCACTCCCCAGCTCAGGTCAGGAGGGGCGCCATAGTAGCCGTCGAGGAATAATCCCATTCCCAGGTCGGTGAAACCGAAGCCGAGCGGGTTGGCGGTAAAACCCCATTGGTCGGGAGTATCCTCGGAATACCAGGGAAGCCTGACATTTTTCGGGAGGCCGAGGTTGTTGTACGTTGTGTCGGTAAACAAAGGCTGAAGGCTGGCTGCCTGGCCAGTATCGCTTCCGCCCAGGAGCGTGCTCGACCTTCCATCCAGATGGCAGGTGTTGCAGCTGCCCTTGCCTCGGAACAGGTCGTACCCGTTCTGTTCCTGCGTGGTGAGGGTTGCACTGCCGGCAAGATAGTAATCGAACTTCGACGTGAAGGGGCTGACGCTGTCAGAACCCTCGTAACTGGCAATCGCCTGCGCGAATTCGTCGAAGTCCTTGTTAGAGAGAGTGCGATCAGACGTGCTGAGCTGAACCGGAGTGGTATTTCCGCCAAGCGAAGCAGCGCCTGCCGGTGTGCTGCATATGGTCGCGACGTTGGAGGGCCAGGCAATTTCCAGCGAGTCAGCACCCCAAACCGTCTCGAAAAACGACTTGTAAGCGCTCTGCGAGAGCTTCCACACCACGCAAGCAGAATCCGGGTTGGCCATTTCCTGGGTATCCAACGGCGGGCCCTGTGCCTGGTGAGCAGAGGAATTCTGCAGCCTGTATCCGCTCGCCCGGCCATCCCAGAAGTTGCCGCCGTAGAAATCAGCTTGGCTCTGGTTGTAATGCAAAGGAGGATAGTAAGTTGCATAGGTGTAGCTCTGCGGATTTCGTTTCGCAATCCGGTTATTAGGATAGGCACCACTTACTGTGATGGGAACCGACCCTGGATTCGATCCGCCCGTGAAGACGCTTAAGATCGACACTCCGTTTGCGTACCCCGCCATTGGGTCATGGCAGTAGCTGCAGGCGATGTTGCTGTTTACGGAGAGGTTGGGATCGAAGATCTCAAGCTCGCCCAGAGTCTGGACCTGATGGTAAGGATCCAGCTTCCCTGAGTTCGCCGCGGCGAGAGCCTTGGCTTCGAGCATGGCCTCCTCCGCCCGAATTCTCTTTGCGTCGGGATCATTTGCAATGATGCATTGAAGGTTAAGTCTTTCACCCTTTAGTATGCATTGCTGATCGGACGGCGGAATCTGATAACCAGTTGGAAGTTGAAAATTGAGCGCCGGTGGCGGAGTGCCTTGGGCTGATGCACCCGGAACCACCATACAAATAGCGAGCGTGGTTAAGCCCGCTGTTGAAAGCAAAGAAAATGTTTCTAAACACTTCATGCGGCTCACGGTTCCTCCTTACTGCTTTATGTGCGCGGTATTTCGCGCTGTTCGACTTAGAGCAACTTTGTTACCACTTCGCTCCGGGTTTTGTACGGTTGCTTTTTTGGACGCTCCTAAGCCCGACGCGTGATCGGACGGGACGTTTCCGGAAAGCATGGATATCCCCGTTGAGTTAAACAGAGTGGGTAGTAGAATCGAATACCGCCAGGGTCGCGAAGCACAACTCCACCCGCCAACACCTGAGGTGATGTTACTGGCATAAATAGGTGCACAATAAAGAACAGTACCTACTAACTGATTCACTGTGCGATGCAAAGCGATGCATAAATGCTTGCCGCGATGACTAATAGAATAAGCCCCATTGCAATTATGATTGCCGTCCAGCTAATGACTTCCATAACATTGATGGCGCGGTCGACGAATGTTGCATCCATGATGCTTCCCCTCCTTTCAAGAGCACAAGCATTTATAAAGCCACGAGCATAAGCTAAGGTATTTACCCTAATTGCTGGTTCATTAGGTTGGCATAAGTCATTCATGCACTGGCCGCTGAGTGACAGCCCCGTCGAAATAAGGACATTTGTTGACACAGTCCATGCTTTAGCTGACCTGACGCGCGTTGTAATTATTGATGTTCGAGCCAACACCGACGCAAGTTAAGTTTCCTGAATGAATAATTCTCGCTTCTTCCCGGCCTCAAAATTGCGATGGGTCTAACCGTTCAAGGTCACAGATAAATTCTTAACTCAACCGTGAGGATGCTAAAGGCAATTGTCGCGCTGGCCGGAGTAGCCGTGATCGCTGGATCGGTGGGGACCGGGCAGCTTGTATCTGTCGGACCGAAAAACCAGAGGCTGCCTCTTGCATCGAACTCAGAGGCAGCTCAAGTCCTCATGCAAGCTTGTGGGAACTGCCACTCCGATCACACCGATTGGCCTTGGTACGGCCATGTTGCGCCAGTCTCCTGGTGGATCGCATGGCACGTGCGTGAAGGCAGAAAACAACTGGATTTCTCCCAGTGGGAGAGCTATTCGGCCCGGCAGAAAATTGACAAATTGGATTCCATCTGTGGACTCATATCGACGGCCAGGATGCCGCCGTGGGCGTATACCGCAATGCATCCAGAGGCAAAACTCACCGAAGAAAACAAAAACGCGGTGTGTGGCTGGGCGAAGGAGCAATCGATAGTCGCGAGATGAAACGTCCAAAAACTTCCAAGCGGATTGCCAATCACTGTGACAAAATTCTTGTTTGCTGTTCTTCGACGTGTGGCACGGAGTGAATCGATTGCCCTCTGCATCGTGCAGCAGGCCCACGAGCAAGCTCGGGGAGTTTGCTTTGAGGCCATTTCTTCGTCCCTGATTGTTGCTCTTGAGCTCGAGTCTGCACTCGATCCCACGTGATTCCTCCCTGATCAAGCCGGGCCTTCAGCTTCGAGACACATCCCTCTTAGACGCTCATCAGACTTTCTGGACCCTAACTGTGTGGGAGGACGAGCGAGCCATGAAGGCCTTTCGCGGCACCGCACGCCAAAGTGATGCCGCGCCTTGTCGAATGGTGTAACGAGGCTTCGCACGCGCACTGGATCCCAACCGGTGAACACTGTTGTCCCTAGCCGGAGGCATACGCCTGACAGCCGAGGGCGGGCTATCTCGCGTGGCGCATCCTTCTGCCGCTCATGAAGTAGCCAATCTGCAGAGTCTCGATTGAGACCTCCGATTGGACTGGCTCTGAAGCCTCGCAAGCAAGGCTCAAATCGGGCCTTTCCTGCATAAGGACGATTCGACCTCAAGGAGTTTTTGTCAGGCTTTCTCAGGCTTTCACGGCAATGGTTGGCGTCACAATAGTGTCGATATCTGGTCAGTCGTGGCAGCTTGTCGACGCTAGACAGACCCTTGCAGAGGGGCTGGCCTCTACTTCACATCTCGCAACCTGCACTCAGCGAAGCACTTCAGTACGGTAATTACCGGTCGTGATTTTTGGCACCTCCCTTGCCTGTATTCAAACGCAGGCTGTGCCACAAACCAGCAACGGTGGCTGTGATACATCGCGGCCAGGTTCACGTTCGTAATTTCTTTCAAGGAGAGCGTTTCCATGACGAATCGATTCAATATCGCACCTGTACTGTCGGCCGTGGTTCTACTTTGCTGTGCGGCACTGATCTTGGGCGCAAAAGTCAACGCTGCTGGAGAAGGCAAGATCACCGGAACCGTCAAACTTGTCGGCACGGCTCCGCACATGAGGGGCATCGACATGTCGAAAGACCCCGTCTGCGCCAAAGCCCAAGGCAGCGACCCCGCACATCTGGAAAACGTGGTGGTCGGTCAGGGCGGAGGCTTGGAGAATGTGGTTCTCTACCTCTCCGAGGGACTTGCCGGGAGTGCGCTGACTCAGGTACCCACGTCAGTACCGGTATTCGATCAAAAGAATTGCGTATATACGCCGCACGTGTTGGCCATGGACGTCAACCAGAACTTCAAGGTGGCTAACAGCGATCAGACATCTCACAACATTCACCCGAATCCCAACCCGATGACCGGCAATATCCCGTGGAATCTGTCTCAGCCGCCTGGAGCGCCGCCGATTGAGAAGAGTTGGAAGGCCGAGGAAGTCGCGATTCCGGTACAGTGCAACATCCATCCCTGGATGCACGGTTGGCTCGTTGTGGTCAAAGGGCCTTACGCGACCACCGATAGTAACGGCAACTACACGATCGAAAACGTGCCGCCGGGGAACTACACCGTGACTGCATGGCAGGAAGACTACGGCACCCAAACGCAAAAAGTAACGGTTGCGGCCGGAAAACCCGGAAGTGCCGATTTCACTTTCAAGCCGAAGTAGAGATCACAGGAAACTTTCTGTGCAGTTGCAGAACCCGAAGCACCGAGCCGGAATCGATTGATTCCATGACAATGTCTTTCAGCCGTAGTCGCCGACGGTGCGAGTTCGCGAGCGCTCCGAATGGCCGTAACGGCTCCAGGCGAGATTCTCCTTAACAGTAACTTCATCCGAGGACTTCTCTGCAGCATGCAGCGTCAGAGTTGACCGGGACTGGCGTGCCAGTGCCCATAGTGTCGAAGTATCTGCGCCTGTCTTATGTCAACCCTCGCGCAGACACTCGAAGGCCGGCTGCCCGCCCAGTGCGCGCCACCCAATTGATGCCAGGGGCGGCAGGGAGCGTCCGGTCTTGGGAAGCGAACTCGAAGCTTCTTGTGGGATCACAGCCTGAGAGGAGACGATCTCTGCGATTTCTATTTCGTCGCGGCTCGGGTTGATTGCCATCACAGGCGACTGCTTGATCCGCGCCGCATCGGGCGGGATAAGAAGTGTCTGCTCGATGTTCTTCATCTTGGTTAGCGCATGTTTCGGAGGAGGCGCTTCATGTCGGCGCGACCTCTTGAAGAAGTTTCTGATCTCGTCTGGAACATCGAATCATATGCTGACACTCTGAGAGGTTCACCTTGAACCTGTGCTGCTCGCCAGCCTACCGCAGCATTCGGGCCGCTCCGGCAGGCTTGAGCGTTCCCATCCCCCGCCGAGAGCCTGAATCAGCAACACCGTGTTTGCCATCCGCCGTCCTAAGATGTTGACCGCCGTGACCTCATCCGAGAGAGCGGCACTTTGCGCGGTGATCACCTCGAGGTAACTTGTGACGCCGCCCCTGTAACGAGTGACTGAGAGATCGAGGGAACGCTGGGCAGCGACGACTGCTTCATCCTGGACCTTCGCCTCGTCTTCCAGAATCCTCACAGCTGCGAGATTGTCTTCCACCTGTTGGAATCCGCTCAGCACGTTCTGCCGATAAGCGGCGACTTGATAGTCATAAGCCGCACGCGCCTGGTCGTTAAGAGAACGGCGTCTTCCTGCATCGAAGACTGTTCCGACGGCAGATAATCCAATAGACCACAGGCCGCTCGGACCGTTGATAAGGGTCGAGATGGCTGAGCTTTCGAATCCTCCGGAAGCGCCTAGGCTGATCAGCGGGTAATAGGCGGACTTTGCAACTCCGATCTGGGCATTGGCGGACGCCACTCGCCTCTCCGCGGCCGCGATATCGGGGCGTCTCTCCAACAATTCTGATGGCAGGCTGATCGGAATATGCGGGGGCGGCGCCGTGAGAGGCAGCGGGGGAAGGCTGAACTCTGCGGGAGGCTTTCCGATAAGAATTGCAACTGCATGTTCGTACTGCGCCCGCAGCACACCGACATCAATTGCCGCCGCTCGCGTCGTTTGCAGTTGAGTCTTCGCCTGCTCAACTTCCACTTCCGAAGCAATCCCTCCCTGGAATCGGCTTTCATTCAATTCCAGGGCTTGCTCGTAATCCTTGACGGTAGAGTTCAGAAGCTGCTCCTCGGCGTCCAGGCTGCGGGCCTGAAAGTAATCAACGGCCAGATCCGCGTGCAGACTCAGATTGACCGTAGCCAGGTCTGCCGCACTGGCTTGTGCTTGCTCACGGTAGGACTCCACATTTTTTCGAACGCGCCCCCAGACGTCGGCCTGGTAGGACACGTCGAACGGCAGCACAAAATCGTTGTAGGTAGCGCCAGCTAAGAGTTGAGTAGTAGGGCTGTTTGCAGATACCCGCGTCCGAGTGGCCGAGGGCCCGGCCGTCACGGTTGGATAGTAGTCAGCTCGATAGTAGCGCAGGANNATCAAGCTGAGGATCCTGGAATATCGTCCACCACGCGCCGCCAAGATTCTGGTCATTCGGTTGGGCGGGCTTCCAATCCCCTACTTCTTTATAGGCCGGAGGAGCCTGTACCGCGGGGGTGTGGTACTTTGGGCCAACCACGCATCCTGTCAACTGCAACGCTGCGATCGCTGTCAGAAAGTATCCGACCGATTTTCGCGCGCTCCTGAGAATCGGTTTTCGAGGTAGCTTCACTTGGTATCCCCTGGCAATGTTGCCTGAACAATTTGGACTTCCTGGCCGGAAACAATCGAGTCGGGTGGGTTGATGATGACTCGATCATCTGCTTTGACTCCAGACACGATCTCTATCTGGTCGCCGAAATCGTGCCCGGGAGTGACGGCAGTCAGCACGACCTTCCCGTCTTTCACAATTCCTACGCGCAACCCTTCGGTGCGGAATAGCAGAGTATTGACGGGAACCAAGAAGGTGGAGGCCTGCGTTGGTACCGCCAAGTGGACCTCTGCGTAGGAACCCGTGAGCAGTGTGCCGGTGGGATTGTTCACGTCGATTTCTACGAGCAGAGTGCGAGTCGTCAAGTTGATGTCATCGGCAGTGCGCACCAGTTTCCCCTGAAATTTGCGATCCGGAAACTCAGCGAGATTGAGATCCGCTGTCATACCGACTTTGATCCCGCGCGAGTATTCCTCCGGGACGTTGACGTAAACGCGCAACTTCCCAGGTTGAGCGATGTGGAACAAATCGGTCTTCACAGCGCTACTGCTGCCGGAATTGATGAGGTCGCCGATATCCGTATTGCGTGCGGTGATCACGCCATCGAAAGGTGCGTAGACCTTTTCGAAAGAGACCAGCGCCGAGTACTGCTGTACGGCCGCCTTATCGGCTTCAACGATAGCGTTATTGGCGTTGTAGGTGCCGACGGCGTTATCGACGTCCTGTTGGGCAACAGCGTTGCTTTTCAGAAGTCCCTGATACCGCGTTTTGGTGATGGAAGCCAACTCGAGATTGGCTTGAGCGGTTAACAGGTTGCTNNGCGCGCCGATATCGAAATACCACTTTTTTAGATAACCATTCGTGCGAGCGTAGATGGGTGAACTGATGTATGGTTGCACGTTTCCGGGAAGGATAATTTCCTCGGCGGGAGTCGTTTGTTTTGGCGACACCACCGACACCGCCGTGAGAGCAGCTTGAGTTGTCTCCGTGTCTAGCGCGGCGCGCGCCCTGACTCGGGACCGGATGCCGGATATCAAGAGTGCGGCGACCAAGATCACCGCAACAGCCAGGACCAGCCATTGTTTGTGCGTACGCTGCCCTGCGTCCCCACCATTTGCTGCGGGCGATCTCTCGGCCATTGTTTGTATATCAGTCTGAGGCAGCATAATTGACTCCCCTAACTTGGATGACTACTACCGTCTTTCCTCTGAGCCCGCATGCCTACGTGCCCCCTGCAGTACGCTGAAAAATGCCGGAACAAAAAACAACGTCGAAACCGTTGCGAAGAGCAGGCCACCAATGACCGCCCGGCCCAACGGAGCGTTTTGTTCACCGCCGTCGCCTAGTCCGAGCGCCATGGGCACCATGCCGATTATCATGGCCAGTGCGGTCATCAGCACAGGGCGAAAACGGGTAAATCCTGCTTCCAGCGCGGCCCCAAGGGAATCCATTCCTTCCGACATTTTTTCCGTGGCAAAACTCACCACCAAAATGCTGTTGGAGGTTGCGACGCCCATGCACATGATGGCTCCCATGAGTGCCGGCACACTCAGAGTCGTGTGCGTTATGAACAGAAACCAGGCGATCCCAGCGAGCGCCGCAGGCAGCGCCGAAATCATGATGAAAGGATCCAGCCAGGATTGGAAGTTGACCACGATCAGCAGGTATACGAGTACGATCGAGAACGCCAGTCCACTGAGGAGGCCGATGTAAGAGGCGCGCATGGTCTGAACCTGCCCGCGGACAACGACTCGCGACCCGCGTGGTAACTGCTGGCGAGTTGCGTCGATAATCTTGTTGATGTCACCCGATACGCCGCCAAGGTCGCGGCCCGCGACAGAGCCGAAGATGTCAATGACAGGGGCGACGTTGTAATCGGACACAACCGCCATTCCCCCTCCGCGCTGCGTGGACACCAGACTGGCCATGATCGATGGAGGAGCCGCAGGGTCGCTGCCAGTAATGGGAACGTTCTCAAGATCCTGCAAAGTGTCCGCGCGATATTGCGGCGTCTGGGTCGCGATTTGATAGCTGACATGATTCTTTGGGTCAACCCAAAACGTAGGTGAAGTTTGGAAGCTGCCACTCAGCGATACCAGGAGATTCTGTGCGATATCGTGAGCGGTAAAACCCAGTTGTTCTGCTTTCGTGCGCTCGACTCTCAGGCGGAGGTACGGCTCATCGAAGGGCTGCTGAATCCGCAGATCGGTCGCCCCGGAAACATACTTCATTTTCGCGAGCAGTTCGTCCGCGTAGATCCGGTTTCCCTCCAAGTTATTTCCGACAACCTGAACGTCGATAGGAGCGGGCAAGCCGAAATTGAGAATCTGCCCTACCATGTCAGCCGGCAAGAAAGCGAATGACACGCCGGGGAACTCTTTCGGCAGTATCAGACGAAGCCGGTGAATGTAGTCGTCCGTGGGATGGTGGTTGGCGGACAGGGTCACAAGAATGTCAGCGTCTGACGTGCCAACCGGGGCCGAATTGCTGTAAGAAAGATTGATACCGCTGTACGGCAAGCCAATGTTGTCGATGACGCTCTGGACTTCGGCTGCTGGGATCTGCTGTCGAATTGACTGCTCGACCAGATCGCAAAGGTTGGCGGTTTCTTCAATGCGCATTCCTGTGGGAGCGCGCATATGAAGCTTGAAAGTGCCGCTGTCAACGCTGGGGAAGAAGTCGCGGCCCAGCCAGGGAATCAGAATCGCGAGTGAGCCGAGACAGAACACAAAGAACGCGATCAGGAAAACACTCCTGTGATGGAGAGAAATCTCCAGCAGGCTGCGATAGCTCCGACGAAAGCTTTCAAAGGCCCCTTCAAAACGTTTCTGAAGGCGCACCAGGGGATTGCGGCTGGCGGCATGTTCCGCCCCCCCTTTTTCTCCCCGCAAGAGGTACTTGGCCATCGTCGGGACGATCGTCCGGGAGAGAAAATAAGACGCCAACATGGCGAAAACCACTGCTTCGGCGAGCGGTACAAAGAGGTAACGAGCCACACCGGATAGCAGGAACATCGGGGCAAACACGATACAAATTGCAAGTGTGGAGACGAACGCGGGAGTCGCGATTTGCGACGCACTATCCAACACGACCTCGTCCATCTCCTTCTCTGGTTCTGCCTCGCGATTGCGATTGATGTTCTCGACCTCGACTGTCGCGTCGTCCACCAGAATGCCCACCGCCAGAGCGAGTCCACCGAGTGTCATGATGTTGATGGTTTCCCCGATAGCACTGAACGCAATGATCGAGGTCAAGATTGCCAGAGGGATTGAGGTCGCGATGATCACGGTGCTTCGCCAACTGCCCAGGAATGTGAGAATCATGAAAGCGGTCAGGCACGCTGCAATCAACGTTTCCCTGACCACACCGCTGATCGCACCCCGCACAAAAATCGACTGATCCGCCAGGGGGGTCATCTTCAGTTCGGGTGGAACTGTCGTTGCAATTTGCGGCAAAAGGGCCTTGATGCCTGCGATTACGTCCAGTGTGGAAGCATTCCCCGCTTTTTGGATCGTCAACAAGACTGAACGCTGCCCGTTTACGCGCACGATGTTGGTCTGCGGCGGAAAACCGTCGCGTACCCAGGCGACGTCCTTCATGTAGATGGTCGTACTGCCAATTGTTTTGATTGGAATGCGGTTCAGGTCCGCGATCGTCTGCGGCGCTGCATTGGGAATGGAAACGTCGTATTCCCTGGAGCCGATCTTAGACGTCCCTGTGGGCAGGATCAGGTTTTGCAGGCTGATCGCATTGACCACATCGAGCGCCGACAAACCCTTCGACTGCAGAGCGGTTGTGTTGAGATCAACTTGCACCTGACGTTGTTTACCGCCATAGGGATAGGGCACGGATGCGCCGGGCACGGTGATGAGCTGCGTGCGAATGAAATTTAGACCATAGTCGTTGAGTTGTTGCTCCGATAAATTTTGCCCGGATAGGGCCAATTGCAGTACTGGTACACTCGAGGCGCTATAGGCAAGAATGAGGGGCGGCGTTGTTCCCGCAGGTAACTGCCTGAGTTGGGTCTGGGAAACAGCCGTAATCTGTGCAATACCCTGTTGAATGTTCGCAGTGGGCTGCAAGAACACTTTGACCACGGCCACTCCGTACAGCGACTGCGATTCGATGTGCTCGATGTTATCGACGGTGGTAGTAAGCGACCGCTCCGTAACGCTGACGATCCGGTCACTCATGTCCTCGGGGAGGAGACCGTTATAGTTCCAGATGATGCTGATGACAGGAATATCAATATTCGGAAAAATATCGGTTGGAGTGCGAACGATCGCTAGGCCACCCATGATTACAATGAGTATGCACACCACTACAAACGTGTAGGGCCGCCGCAATGCTAAGCGAACAATCCACATAGAATCTTCCCTGGTTTTTCAATCACCGACGTCGTCGGTTCGCTACCGTAGTTACTTACCTTCTTCAGCCTGCAAGGACATGCGGGGCGCAGATGAACGGGGCTTTGCACCGAGTGCCCGGCGCACAAGACGCGTGAGTTTTGCACGCGCCCGTGCGACCTGGGCTTTCACCGTGCCCTCAACTACCCCTAGAATCTGCGCTGCTTCACTCGTACTGAAACCATCCAAGTCACGCAATTGAAATGCCCTGCGCAACGGGGGAGAAAGCTCCTCTACGAACTGCATGAGGTGCCCGTGCAGTTCCGCTTTTCGATATTCTTCTTCTGGACTCGGTCCGAAGTGCACTAACCGTTCTGAGACCCTGTATCCCTCTTCGTCTCCGAATTGCTCGTCGAGAGAGACGTGGATCTGCCGTGGCCTTCTCCGTAATTGCATCCGCGCACAATTGCTGACGATGGCAACCAGCCATGTCGACATTTGCGCCTGCCCTCTGAACTGATCCAGGTGTTTATAAGCGGAGAGAAGTGCATCCTGAACCGCATCCTCTGCGTCGGCCTCATTGCCCAGGTATCGATACGCTGTTCTACGGAGCAGCGGCAGACAACGCGAGAAAGCGTCCTGCAGTTCACGAGTCTCTTTTCTTGGGGCAGGAATGGCCATGCGTTGTTCGTTTCCGATGTATGCCGCGGTCGCTTGCATATTGCTCAGCCTCCCAGTCGGGACATGAAAATGCACGCCTGTCTCCAATCAAGCGGAAGGCGATTTAGTCGAGCATTTTCAGCAACATGTGTCGGCTGGGCAATTGGGCAAGGACCTGTGGCAATCAGATGTTCGTCCCCCGCTTGACACCAACGTCGGCATTTCGACTCCGACTCGCGTTCCCTGTTCAATCTCGACGGCTGTAAACATCGGCGGAGGCGCCCGTTAACTCGAAGTGCGTGTGTGTTTGTTGGTCAAAGCGCACTTTTGCCGTGGCCGTCACACGGCTTTGTAGTTCTGGAACTGGAAATGCATTCAGTAGTTCAGGAGATAAGGGGAGACCTATGGAACTTCTTACAGCAGATAAGGTGACACTTGGATTTATTGGCCTGGGCAACATGGGAAGCCGAATCGCACAACGCCTGCTTAATCACGGATACCCCCTCGTTGCATACGACAGAGATACCGCTAAGGCGGAAGCCGTCGTAGCAGAGCGAGGTTTCGCTGCTAAGAACATCCTTGAACTGGGGCGCACTGCCGATGTGATTCTTTCGTGCCTCACCAATGATGAAGCAGTTCAGAGCGTTTATGCCGGGCCAGCTGGAGTTTTTGCGCANNAGCACTCCTGCCGCGGAACAAGGCATTTTGACGCTGCTCGCCGGCGGCGACCAGGACTTGTTCCGCGCCGCTGAACCAATATTCCAGGCGATTGCAAAGCAATACTTTCTTCTGGGCGGTCCTGGCTCCGGGACAGCGATGAAGTTGGTGGTCAACACGCTGTTAGGTGTTGGCATGCAAGCCATCGCTGAGGCTGTAGTCCTTGGAGAAACAGTTGGTCTGAATCGCGAACGTTTGCTTGAGGTCTTATCAAAGACAGCGGTGATCGCACCGGCTCATGTGGGAAAGCTGGCGAGGGTGGCGAATAACGATTACACTCCGCAATTTCCACTTCGCCTGATGAATAAGGATTTCCAGTTGATTCTAAAGGCGGCGGCAG
>PKVZ01000150.1:0-12375 GCA_003131635.1 Acidobacteriaceae bacterium | reverse complement strand
CTTCACTCCGCCTCGATCGCGAGTTGACCCGGATGGCAAAATACCGATGCTAAAAGGGATGGTCTGACGGGGCCAACCACATTGGGTCTGCGAGACGTACATTGGGATATTCCGCTACGGCTTATCTTCGGCAGGGATAGGAAGCTTCTCCTCAATTTTCCGGATTTCTTTCGGTGCATGCTTGCGGAAGAGACGCTTCATATCGGGCGTAAATTCACGTTGCAGATTTCCAATCGCATCCGAGCTCAAGGCACCGCTAAAGCGATTCATGGTTTCCCCGAAATTGCGTTCCCGTCTCGGGTAGTAGCTGTTTTGTAGCGAACTGGTGAACAGAGTACCCAGAAATTCGGACGTGTTGAACGTGTTATCTCCCCTGTCGTTCCTGGTTATTACAACTCTGGTTGCGGCATACCACGAACGCGAAATAAGGTTTCTCTTGCGTGAGGGGAAATATCGAGGATCCTGATGCAAGATCGTCGACAAAGCAACTGTCTGGATGAACCTCCGCGATTCTGTGTCCGCCAGAGTCGTCCCAAATCGCTTCCCCCAACCTTGCACTCCTCCCCCATACTCGGGCCACTGATCCTGGGCTTGGTCCAAAGTCGCCTGAAAAGCCGCCGACACGAATGTGGAGGGCGAATGGGTTTGCTTCAGAAACAGGTTGAACTTGCAACGTGTGGACAAGGGCGTGTAGTCCATGGTTCCGATCGTCGTCTTGGATTCTGTGGGGTTCGCCGGAGGTTGGACAAACGTGTCTTGCACTTGGATGCGACACGGACTGGTCGCCACGTGATCCGACGGCTGGCCGATCGATGTCGACCGGGTTTCACCGGACCCAACGTGGGCGATAGTCGAAGAAGGTGACGTCGCTTCTCGCGAGGCGACTGGCATCTGCGCGTGGCCGAGACCATGTGTCATCGCAATCGAAATGGTTACCAGCAAGACGTGAGTTACGCTCCTTGCTCGAATGCAATTCTCTTGACTCACCCTCATGCCAGGTCCAATCGGGAACGTGCATTTCTTCTAGCTCGCAAACACGTATCCTCTCGCTGATGAGCATCCAGGTCTCCAAACGTCGCCTGTGCGCAAGGCACACTGGCTCACGCTCAGGAGATACGCAAAGTGGACGGAATCGATCATCGCAACGTCAACGGGTGGACACGCCGTCCGTTGGTCGACGGTGTCAACCTTGCGTGGCCCCTAGATTCTTAGCAGACACGCGCATAAACCCATTGGCCAGCACAAATTAAAGGATTCTTTGATCAACAATGTTTGGAATGACATTTGCATTCTTGGAAAACCGAAGGAGATACACGAGCGTCCATCAAAAGGCTAGGTGATCTCGCTGCGGAAGAGCTGCCCGGAATTTGAAAGGAGACTTAAATGGAAACACGCAAACTTGGCAATTCTGATTTGCAAGTTACTCGAGTGGGCTACGGGGCTTGGGCCATCGGCGGTTCGGGCTGGCAGTTCGCCTGGGGATCGCAAGACGACAATGAATCTATCGCCGCCATTCACCGTGCGCTCGAACTCGGCGTCAACTGGATCGACACGGCCGCCGTCTACGGTCTGGGACACTCCGAAGAAGTGGTTGGCCGTGCTCTGAAGAGCTGGAGCGGATCCAGACCTTATGTCTTTACCAAGTGCGGCCTGCGGGGGGATGCCACGGGTGAGGTGAAGAAAGTACTGCACGCCGACTCGATCCGTGGCGAAGTCGAGGATAGCCTTCGCCGCCTTTCCGTCGACGTAATCGATCTTTACCAAATCCACTGGCCTCCCGACCCCGATTCATCGGAACTGGAGGAGGGATGGTCCACGCTCGCCAACCTGAAGCGCGAAGGCAAGGTGCGCTGGATTGGAGTTTCCAACTTCAATGTCCGGCAACTGCGCCGCGCCCAGAGCATAGCGCCCGTAACTTCGCTGCAGCCGCGGTATTCGCTGGTGCACCGCGAGATCGAAGATGAGATCCTGCCCTACTGCATGAGTGAAGGCATTGGTGTCATCGTTTATTCTCCGATGGCTTCTGGTCTCCTGACTGGTGCTATGACTTGCGAGCGCGCGGCCAGGCTACCCGCGGACGACTGGCGCGGGCGGAATCCCGACTTTACAGAACCGAATCTCTCTCACAATCTGGCGCTGGTCGAGCGCTTGCGAGCGGTGGCCAACCGCCACAACCGTTCTGTTGGCGAAGTGGCAATCGCCTGGACGCTGGGCAATCCCGCCGTGACCGGCGCCATCGTCGGAGCCCGCAATGCGCAGCAGGCAGAGGGAGTCATGCGTGCTGGCGAGCTTCGCCTCACGGATAAAGAAGTAGCCGAGATCGAAACATTCGCCGCAGAGGCTGCCGCGTGAGGGACGACAGAGTTAAAGAGGAGAACACCGCGAACGAAGAGAGGACAAACCTCAATACAGCGTTGGAAAACTATCTTAGAACTTCTTCCCGTCTCCGAACCGCCGCCCTGAGTTACCTATTGGGCTTCGACGCTGCTCTGCACGCCAGAAATCGCTGCAAAGAGTTCGATCAGATCGCGTCCGAGATGACGAGCGACCTCAGAACTGCAGCAGCAACATCCCAGGGCGGCGGTAGAAGAGCCCTTTACCCGCGGATTTCAGCAAGGACGGGAATACTACCAGCGCCTGTGCGACGAATCCAACCCGGCGTGACAGCTTCCCGGGCAAGCACCGATCGATCGTTGGCCCAACCGTTCCTTGTTCCAAAGTCGTTCGACGTCAGCCAAGCCACTGTGGATTGGCATACGTGCCGTCAAACTGGTGACTCGTCTTGTAGAGTTCGAACTGGCCTGCCTCCGCAGCCTTTGCGGTTCTTGCCAGAAGAGCTGCGACTTGGGAAGAGTTCATCGGCTGAAAACTGCGGGCCGCATGGAGAGCTTGCTGCAGGATCTCCATCGAGTCGCAGCCGGTGATGACGACACTGGTCGGAAGATTCATTGAGTAATAGAGACATTCGGTCGGTGTTGCGGTCTTGCTCTTAAGGATGACGTGGTCGCCCATGGGCTTCATGCCAAGAACTGCAATGCCGTTCTCGGTCAAAACCGGGAGTACTCGCTTTTCGAAACTGTTGAAGTGAGCGTCCATTACGTTCAGAGGCATCTGAACCGCATCAAACCTGAAGCCATGTTTTGAGGCTGTGGCCAGCATCTTCAGATGAATGTCTGGACTCTTGTGGCCTGTGAATCCGACAAAACGGACCTTGCCTGCCTTCTTGGCTTCCGTCACGGCCTCCATGCCACCGCCTTCGGCAAAAATGCGATCCGGATCGGAATCACGAATCACTTCATGGAACTGGAGTAAGTCAATTCGATCGGTCTGCAACCTCCGTAGCGATTCATTTAGCTGGGCGGCTGCGGCAGTCTTGGTGCGACCATCGACCTTGGTCATCAAAAACGCCTTCTGGCGATAACCCTCGCGCAGGGCTTTTCCCATCCGAATTTCGCTCTCTCCTCCGTTGTAGTCCCAGCAGTTATCGAGAAAATTGATTCCTTCATCGATCCCCGTCCGAATAATCCGTATGCTCTCTTCCGGATCGCTCTGTCGAGCCAGGTGATATCCACCGAGTCCAACCACTGAAACCTTCTCGCCGGTGCGACCGAGCGTTCGATACGGAATTCCGTTCTTGGTGTCAGGCTTTGCGGCACCATTCAGGCTTCCGGCTATTAATAAAGACGCGGCGGTCATGCCGAGAAACTCCCTCCTGTTCACACCGTGGTCCTGGTTTGGGAGCATTCTGTCAGCCAACGCCGACTGCTCGGAAGAATCGATGCGTGAGTGATTCGAGTCGCTATTGTTGGGAGTCATGGCAAGTCCTCCTGTGCAGTTGCAGAAGTGAGGGTTATCGTCAAATACTATTCCTTGAAAGCGCCCAACCGTGGACTTCGTTCAGGAAGCCAGCTCGACAACCCCAGTTAGTTCCAGGTATTCGTTCTCAGACAATTGCAAGGACGCTGCCTGGATGTTTTCCGCAAGATGCGCAATTGAGGAAGTCCCGGGGATGGGCAGCATAGTCGGGGACCGTTCCAGCAACCAAGCCAATGCGATCTGGATGGGTTTTACTTGGCGGCCCTTCGCAATCCGTTCCAGCAGCCTGCCGGCCACGCGTCCTGCTCCCAGCGGGAACCACGGGATGAACGCGATCCCATTGCTCTCGCAATAGTCCACAACATTGTCCCATTCGCGATCGGCAAAACTGTACCTATTCTGGACCGACACGATCGGTATGATTTTCCGCGCGCGCGCGATGTGCTCCACCATGACATTGGACAGCCCGACCAATCGGATTTTTCCTTCTGATCGCATGTTTGCCAGGGTCTCAATTGACGCGTCGAAAGGCACCACCGGATCGGGAACGTGCAGCTGGTAGACGTCGATCCGGTCGAGGCCCAGCCTCTTCAAGCTGCCTTCCACCGCCTCGCGCAAGTGCGCCGGGCTGGCATCGTGGGTCCACTGGTTCGGCCCAGGGCGATTCCATCCACCCTTCGTCCCGATGACAAGGTCGTTGGGGTAAGGCGCCAGCGCTTCGGCGATCAACTCTTCGCTGACATTGGGACCGTAGGAATCAGCAGTATCGATGAAGTTGACTCCCAACTCAACGGCTCGGCGGAGAACGGCTACCGCCACCGCACGGTCCTTCGGTGGGCCCCAAATTCCCTCGCCGGTAAGGCGCATGGCTCCGAAGCCAAGGCGATTGACGGTGAGTTCATTGCCGAGTGTGATCGTTCCAGCGTTAGCGGCCGACGGACTTGTTGCCTTTTCTGTGTTCTCTTTCATATTCACTCTCAAAATGCCTCTCACTGATTAGATGGCGGAGGTTCTACTCCGCCTCAATTTTCTACGTTGAAGAACGGGCCGTCCATAACATCACTCCGCAGGGCGCCAACTGGAACTGCGCGCCTTTATGCTCGGGGCGACAGTCGTCGTGTTAGGCCCCAGGTCTTTTTCGTAAACAATGTCATGCCGCGTGACTATGAAAGTCTTAACCCCAGACGACCGGTACTCCGCGGGATATGCCACCAAAGCCAGGCCGGTTTTCTTATCGCCGACGGAGACATAGCGGCTAGTCGTGGCCGCAGAATTTCCATTCACGATTCGAAAGTAGTATCCGTGAAAGGAAGAGGAGCTATTGCTGTTGGCACTGCTTGCATCAGCGGATACGAGGCTTTGGGCGAATTGCGTAATCGGGTCGTAGCTAGCTGGCTTTGCGTCCTGGTCCTTCTTCGTGATCGCAAATTCCTCGCAGACTTCAATCGCAGCGGACTCATTCTCTCCAATTCTTCGGAACAACATTTCCTGCGCGCCGGTCTTGGAATCGAAGAACCATGCGCCGTTCTTTGAAAACAGTGGTATCGGGAAGGGCCAGTTTTCTGCGCCGATGTACAGCACCGTGGTTCCGTCGAGCTCTTGGACCAGACGGTGCATCTCCTGGTATTTTTGGCTGAACTGCTCGCGTTCGAGCTTGTCCTCCGCTTCGTCGCTCGACGAAGTGACTTCCTTTCCTGCTCCGAGGATAGCTTCCAGGGCCGGCCCATCTTCCTTTTGTGCAGCCTGAAAGAGAGCGTCGCTGGCTTCCGCAGGAGACGAGAACGTTTTTGGTTGTAAATCCTGAGCAAAGCTCGATCCGGCCAAGCCCGCGACCAGCAGCAGCAAACCCACCACCAGCAGAAAAACGACAGTCGATGCGAACCCCCAGGCAACCCTCACAGTGAATGTTTCGATCTTCATATTATCCGTACGCATGAGTTCTTCCTCCATATCATCAGTCTCGTTCGCAGTAATTGGTCCGATTTACCGGCGACCGCCCCCGCCTCCGTGAAAACCTCCACCTCCGAAACCTCCACCATGAAAGCCTCCCCCGAAGCTCGACTGCCCGCGAGAAGAGAAGCCTCTTGCAACTCCTCCATGGTTGAAGCCGCTGAATGCGCTGGAGTGAGTGCCGGCCGCGAACTCGTGGCCCGATGAGGCGAAGCCTCGGCCCGCGGCAAAGCCGCCACCATGAAATCCACCGGCGCGACTGAAGTTGTTGCGGTTGGCGAAAACTCTGCTGCGGGAAAGGTAGGCGCCGTGGTTGAAGAGGACTCCGTGATTATGCCAGTCGTATCCCCAGTGCCCCCAGCCCCAGCCAAACCCGCCAAAGAGGCCGATTCCAAAGCCGAAGCCAAACGCAATTCCCGGGCCGTCAAAGAACAAGCCTGGATACCAATACCAGCCGGGCCAGATTCCGATGGGCTCTCCATACACGAGCCAAGGGTCGTATTCGGGAACGTAAACAACCTCAGGGTCGGCCGGTTCGATCACAATGGTTTTCCCATGCTTGCTCACCTTCTCCTGCGATGTGCTTTTTAAGTTTCCCGCCTTTTCCGCTCGGTCGCGCATCACCTGGACAGCATTCATCACGTCCTGCTGCTGGTTGACGTAAGCATCGCCAAGCGACGAGGTCCATGAGAGATTCTTGTCCATGTTGGCAAGCACGGAAGGAAACTCCACGAGGGCCTTCACACTAGGATCCCAGGGCTGCTTATCGACTTCTTTGCCAAGTTGTTCGCCTTTAAGATCGGTATGTTGCTGCAGCCATCGGTCGGCTTCTACAACTTGGTCGGGATAAGTCGCGGCTGCGAGGATCTGCGCCACCAGCGCATCCGGATACAGTGCGATCGGCGCTGCCAGTTGCTGCAGCCGTTCCGGCGTCTGTTGCGCGGCCTGAACCGGAGGTTGTGCGGCGGATTGGTCGTTCTGCGCCACTAATACTCCCGGCGTAGTGGCGAACACAAGGCAACCGGAAAGAAAAAACGACAAACTCTCTTTTAGGAATTTCACAATCAATCCTCCTCCGGCGGAGCCGCCGCATCACGGCTTGTGGCTCCGCCAGATCTGCGGTTGTTAGCTGGCGAAGTCAGCGGCACTTCAAGCCACAAATTGCCCAACTGTTAGTGGACACGCTGGATGGTCGCATTGACACGCGATTTCCACGTCTTTACTTCCCGCGTCCCGGCAAGCTTCTCCGCAGTATTCTTCTCCGCCGGGTACATTGCAAAGACACGGTATGTGCGCGCACTTTTTCGTCTCTTGATTCGCCATTACCAGTCCGTCCTTTCGAATTCAGATCTGCCTGCTCCGATGACTGAAGCACTACAACTCTTGACGTAGCGCAATTCCCTGTACCGACCGAGGCTGTTTCGAGGGAATCCTCTAGGCGGTCAGGTCTCGGCGACTACGTTATTTCTGGTGATTGCATCCAGCTCTCCAAACGTCGCGATGCCGCTAAGTCCAGGCGTTCCAAGGTTGTTCGGTTGGCGAGGTGAAGAGAATTAGCTGTTCCGAGTGTCAACAGGCCGATAGTGCTGTCGGCATTTGGACGGGTCGCAGGCGCGTACCGATGCTTGGGTCTCGACTCGCCTCTGCGATAGCAGGCGAGCCGCTGTTACAACGTACGAATTCCTGTTCCCGAAAACCTGCTCTCCCAAGACCGCAACTCCCGCCTGACCCTGTTTTTGGGGACTAGAGGACACTGCGTTATCATGTTGTTCCGCTCAGGATTTGGTTAAGAACATGCTAGACGAGGACGAGGTCCGGCTGTGATCCCGCATAAATGGCGAGGAGTTGTTCACTTTTTTGCCGGTGCCATTGCTCTCGTATTGCTCACCAAGATCGAGACGGCTAAATGACGCCAGCCGCCCCAACGGTGTTTGTGGTCGATGACGATGACTTGGTGCGTGCGGCCATACAAGGCATGCTGAAATCGGTTGGCTTGCGGTCCGAGACCTTCGGTACAGCGCAAGAGTTCCTGCGCAGCAAGCGGCCGGACGGGCCAAGTTGCCTGGTTCTGGACGTGAGACTTCCTGGAGTTAACGGTCTGGACTTTCAGCGCGAGCTGGTTGACGCAGGTATCCGGATTCCCATCATCTTTATCACCGGTCACGGGGATATTCCGATGACGGTGAAGGCCATGAAATCCGGGGCGGTGGAGTTCCTGACCAAGCCGTTCCGAGACCAGGACTTGCTGGATGCGATTCATCAGGCATTGGATCGTGACCGGATAGTGCGTCAACAGCAGAGCGAAATTAGCGAGTTGAGAAAGCACTACGAGTCGCTGACCGCACGCGAGCGCGAAGTCATGTCTCTGGTGGTTTCGGGCATGCTCAATAAGCAAATAGCGTTTGAGCTTGGAACCAGCGAAATCACCGTGAAGATCCATCGCGGGCACGTGATGCGGAAGATGCAGGCTGAATCACTGGCGGAATTGGTCAGAATGGCGGCGAAACTTGATCTTCCGCCGGCCAAGAAGAAGTAGTCAATGGCGCCACTGTTAAACAAAGGCACGGCTCTAAAGCGAGCTGCAACTATGAACGGTCCATTGCCGCGCAAGCCATGGAAGTCTTTATACATAGATCAAGATCCTCGACTGATGCGATTACTGAACCCGGCAAGACTTAGCGCTGGTGCCAGGAAGACTTAGTTTCTTGATTGAAGCGCGGGCGACTGTTCCTCCTGGCAACTCGGATGGAGTCAAATGGCTGCCGTGAACTTGATTGGCTCTTACAACTACGCGCTCGTGGCGCTTTCGGTGTTCATCGCCATGTTTGCGTCGTACGCTGCTCTGGATCTCGCAAGTCGCGTAACGGCTGCGGGCGGTTGGAGTCGTGCGCTTTGGGTGCTCGGCGGTGCCAGCGCGATGGGGACTGGAATTTGGTCAATGCACTATATCGGGATGCTGGCGTTCATCCTACCGATTCCCGTGGCCTACCATTGGCCAACCGTTCTGCTGTCATTACTTGCAGCCATTCTGGCGTCGGTGGTTGCGCTGTACGTGGTGGGCCGACAGAAAATGAGCGCGTCCAGAGCGGTCGCCGGAAGTCTCCTGATGGGCGCGGGTATTGCGAGCATGCATTACATCGGCATGAGCGCCATGCGTCTACCGGCGATATGCCAGTTTAATTCCTTTCTCGTCGTCCTGTCCGTGGTGTTCGCAATTCTGATTTCTCTCGCCGCGCTATGGATTAGCTTTCACTTCCGAGATGAGAAAACGGGGATTGGGCGGGAGAAGTTAGCCGGAGCCGTCGTGATGGGCGCTGCCATTCCCATCATGCATTACACCGGCATGGCCGCCGCCAGTTTCACGCCCTCCGGCGCGCCAGTCGACCTGTCTCATGCCGTAAGCATTTCCGGACTCGGCATTGCCGGAATTGTCGCCGTTACGTTTATCGTCCTGGGGCTGGCTCTGCTGACATCGTCGATGGATAGGAGATCCGCCGCCAAGGCCTTGGAACTGCAGGAAGAGAAGCTGCAGCGAAGTGAGGCGTACTTGGCGGAAGCCCAGAGGCTCAGTCGTACGGGCAGTTGGGCACGAGTCTCCGCCACTGGGGCGATGAGTTACTGGTCCGAAGAATGCTACCGCGTGCTTGGTTTTCATCCGCGCGACGGACTGCCGCGATTCGAAACATTTCTGCAGCGCGTCCATCCCGACGATCAAGCCAGCGTCAGGGAAATATCGGCGGCAGCGGGTCGCGACAAGGTCGACTACGAGACGGATTACCGAATCGTTCATCCCGGGGGCGAGGTCAGAGACATCCACGTCGTAGCTCATCCCGTTTTCAACCCGTCCGGCGATCTAGTTGAATACGTGGGTACGGTGATGGACGTGACGGAAGGCAAGCGGGCTGAGGAGAAGCTGCGACGGAGCGAGGCCTATTTGGCAGAAGCGCAGAAGCTCACACATACGGGAAGTTGGGCCTGGGATGTAGCTGAACGACGCGCGTTGCATCTATCCGAAGAATGGTATCGCATATACGGCTTCGATCCGGAAGAGGGCATGCTTACGTGGGAAAGACGGGAGGAGCGTATTCATCCAGATGATCGAACTGCTCAGCGACAAGCAATCGAGCGAGCAATAAGCGAAAAGTCGGATTACGAAGTTGAATACCGAATCCTTCTTCCAGGTGGCGCCGCAAGACACCTCCACAGTGTCGGCCATCCTGTTTTGGACGCGTCTGGAAATTTGGTGCAATTTGTTGGCAGCTCCACCGACATTACGGAGCGCAGGCAGGCCGAAGAAGCTTTACGTCAGGCGCAGGCGGATCTTGCACGCATCAGCCGCATCACGACGATGGGAGAGCTAACCGCCTCCTTGGCACACGAAGTGAATCAACCGATTGCCGCCGCCGTCACCGACGCAAGTACCTGTTTGCGCTGGCTCAATCGGGATCATCCCGATCTGGAAGAGGCTCGCGAGGCCGCCTCGAGAGTCGTCAAAGACGCGACCCGTGCAGCGGAAATCATCAGTCGAACTCGCCTACTTTTCAGAAAGGTTAATCCGCAATGGGAGTCGGTCGATTTGAACGAGATAATTCGAGAAATGGTGGCCCTCATGAGCGCTGAAGCGGCGCGGTACTCCACATCGGTCCGGGCGGAGCTCGCTGCAGGACTTCCGCAGGTCATGGGAGATCGAGTGCAACTGCAACAAGTGTTAATGAACCTCATCATTAACAGCATCGAGGCGATGAAAGATGTGGATGGGACGCGCGAGCTCACCATCCAGTCGCAGTGCGGTGATGATGGTCAGGTGCTGATCTCGGTCAGCGATACCGGCGTGGGGCTTCCGCCGCAACAGGCGGACCAAATCTTTAATGCTTTCTTTACCACCAAGGGTCATGGCACCGGCATGGGACTTCGGATCAGCCGTACCATCGTCGAGTCACATGGCGGTCGCTTGTGGGCGTCCGAGAATTCCCCGCGGGGTGCAAGTTTTTGTTTCGCTCTACCCATTAAAGCCGATGCACATGAGTGATACCTGCCGCTGATACTCCGGCCCTATACCAAAGTATGATTGCTCCGCCACCTACGCATAATTGCGCCATCGTTGACCGCACTGCTAAGTTTGCATCACGGTCGTTCGAAAGAAGGGGAAAATGGTTGCAATTGTTGATGACGACGATTTGATGCGTAGCGCATTGCAAGGCCTGCTGAAATCAGCCGGCCTGCCGGCGCAAGCGTTCGCGTCAGCGGAGGAATTCTTAAAGTCTGGCCAACAGAGCGAGGTTGGATGTCTGGTCGCTGACATCCGCATGCCGGGAATGTCCGGTCTGGAATTGCAGGCCAAGCTCAACGCTGATCAGTGCAGGATTCCGACCATCTTCATCACGGCACACGGCGACGAGAAAATGAGGATGCGGGCCTTAAGAGCAGGCGCAGTGGAGTTCATGGCAAAACCATTCGACGATGAAGCCCTGCTCGAAAGTGTCCGAGCAGCTCTGGAGCGTTGAGCCCAATAAGAAGCGTGCGTGGGGCACGAGGGGGTCTTCTGTGGCAGCTACCGGGATATTGCGGACGGGTGATAGGGATTCTTACGAGCGCAGATTTCAGCAGATCATAGGCAATAGTTCTGCGCTGGACGTAGTACTCGAACAAGTCGAACGCGTCGCGCCTACGGGTTCGACTGTGTTGATCCAGGGAGAAACCGGTACTGGCAAGGAACTCATCGCACAAGCGATCCACAAAATCAGCTCAAGGTGCGGCCGACCTTTTATACGGTTGAATTGTGCTGCCATTCCGCTGGATCTGCTGGAAAGTGAGCTCTTCGGTCATGAGAAAGGCGCCTTCACTGGAGCCATAGCGCAAAAGATTGGCCGTTTCGAGTTGGCCGACAAAGGCACACTTTTCCTGGACGAGGTGGGTGACATTCCGCCGGCACTCCAGCCCAAACTGCTGCGTGTACTGCAGGAACAGGAATTCGAGCGCCTGGGCAGCGGCCGGACTCACCAGGTGGACGTGCGGCTGGTGGCTGCAACAAACCGGGATCTGGGGGAGATGGTGAGGCGGGGGGAATTTCGCAGCGACCTCTACTATCGTCTGAATGTCTTCCCCGTCCTACTGCCAGCATTGCGGGAGCGCCGCGAAGACATTCCAGCCCTGGTGACACATTTTGTCGAGATGTTGGGCCGCCGGATGGGGAGGGAAATCGAACACATTCCTTCAGAGACAATGTCTGCGCTCATTTCCTATCAGTGGCCGGGAAATATCCGCGAACTGCAGAACCTGATCGAACGTGCCGTAATTCTCTCAAACGATGGTGTGCTTCCCAATCCTTTGCCCGCCACAGAACCTGAGCAGCCCGCCGCGATCGTTCCGGGTGCAACAACGTTGCGCGATTCCGAACGGACTCTGATTCTGGGGACGCTGGAAGGAGTCGGCTGGGTGATCGGCGGCCCGAAAGGCGCAGCAGCCAAACTTGGTTTGAAACGCACTACGCTGATCCACAAGATGCAGAAGCTGGGGATCGCCCGGCCTGGCCTTCAAAGCAGCGAGAACGTCATGGGCCCAGCACCGCAGGGGCTAGGCTCTTTTGCACGACATCTGTCGTCTAACTAG
>PKVZ01000263.1:7799-13992 GCA_003131635.1 Acidobacteriaceae bacterium | reverse complement strand
TGCTGATTGCCGCGCCCCGGTTGGAGGCGCTGGTGTTCCGCGGACTGATGACCGTGCCTCCCTTTACCGACGATCCTCAGGGTGCGCGGCCCTACTTCCGCAAGCTGCGCGAGTTGCGCGAAACAATTGCGGCGCGCAAATTACCGTCCATCGCGATGGACGAGCTTTCCATGGGCATGTCGCAAGATTTTGAAGTCGCGATTGAAGAGGGATCGACTTGCGTGCGCGTGGGAACCGCGATCTTCGGAGAAAGGACAAAGGCCTAACCATCCTTCGCCGCATTCAGCGTAATCCCAACACCGGGTTACAGACGCCATGAAGCTCTTCGACCGGCTTTGCGCAGGCATCCTTTTTGTTCTAGCGATCGTGGATTGCCTGCTCGTGCCGAAAACTTACACTGGCAGAATCTGGCTCCTCGGCACGGCACTGGCTCTGCTGTTTACCGCCATGTTAAATGTGCTGCGCCTTCGCAACGGCTACGCGGTCCGGGGTCTGAAAATGTTCTGCATTGGCGCCAACCTCTTGATGCTGACTTTTGTGGTCGCATTGCTCATGAGCATCGGCGAGGCACGCACCCTGCACAATCCGCAGATCATTGTTGTGGCTCTCTTAGTAATTGTCGAAACGACGTTTTCGTTGGGGAAGAACGCTTGATTGCCATCCAGGAGTCAAGCGGCGGAGTCACGTTTGCCGTCAAGGTCCATCCTCGAGCGAAGAAGAACGCCATCACCGGTGAACTCGGCGATGCGCTCAAGCTNNCGAAACTTTTGAAGGTATCGCGATCTTCCGTTACCATTGCCTCCGGCCGCACCAGCCGGGCGAAAGTGATTCGCGTCGACGGACTTTCGGCCGATGACGTACGCCGACGGATTGGAAAGTAGCGCCGCCGTCCCGGCGGNNGATCGCTTGCAGGAGATTCGCACCGGGTTCGAACGTGCCTTCTGGGTCGCCAATATCAGCGAGATCTTTGAGCGCCTTTCCTACTACGGTGCCTTTGCATCGCTCGCTCTATACCTCCAGGAAAAGCTGAATTTCTCCGCGGAACAGACGGGAACGCTGACCGGTCTCTTCGGCGGCATGGTATGGTTTCTCGCCATTTTCGGCGGGGCCGCTGCCGACCGCCTGGGGTTCCGCCGCGCTCTCTCGATCGCCTATCTCATCCTCGCCGCTGCGTATTTTCTGATTGGATCCATCGGTGCCTCATGGTTGGCTCCAGTGCGCAATGCCGTTCCCCTCGAACTCTTTGTCGGCTTCATCCTCATCCTGCCCGCACTGGGCGTCGCGCTGGTAAAGCCTTGCGTAGTCGGCACTACGGCCCGCGCTTCGAAGCCGAACGTCCGTTCAATCGGCTATTCGATTTACTACACGATGGTAAATATTGGTGGTGCGGCAGGGCCCTATTACGCGTCGTGGGCCCATCGTCACCTCGGCGTCGAGAGCGTTTACCGCGTTGCCGCACTGAGCGTCTTCGCGATGTTTTTTGTGGTTCTGTTCTTTTTCAGGGAACCGCGCCAGCCCGGAGATGCGCCTCCGCCTTCCATCGCCACAGTCGCGCGAAATTTCTGCGTAGTAGTGGGAAACTACCGACTGGTTCTGCCCGTCCTGATGTTCGCCCTCCTGCTTCGCATCGGCCTGTGGATTTATCCCAGCTTCTCCGTGCCCTGGTGGATCTGGGCCGGCCTCCTCGCGCTGGTGCTCGCCGGAATCAGCCGGTTCATGTGGTTCCTCGTTCTCTTCACTGGCTACTGGGTCGTATTTTGGCAGCAGTACATCAGTTTGCCCGGTTACATTCACGGCTACATCAACCCGCATGCCGACGTCGAAATCATTCTTGTCACGGACGGGGTGACCGTAATCTGCCTCACGCTCGCAGTAAATCTCCTGACGCGCAAAATTCCTGCGTTTCAGGCGGTAATCCTGGGAACTCTAATCACCTCGATTTCGTGGCTGATTCTTGCCTTTCATCCGACGATCTGGGGAGCGGTGCTTTCNNTCGGCGGATGGTTCGGCGGAACGCTCATGCATCACTTCGGAGAAGTCACTCACCAGCCAGCGCGAGTCTGGTGGATGGTGACGGCTGTGGGCATCGTGACGACCGTGTTGCTCTGGATGTATGACAGGTTTTTCAGAGTTCCCGAAATTCCAACTCAATAGAATTCTGAGCAGATGGCCAAGCGTTCGACAATCCAACCTTCGGTCGCGGAGCCGAAAAGTTCAGCGGCAGATGTGGCAGCGCAGATCCGCCGTGCTTTGAAAAATGGCGGCTCCGCCGAGCATGCCGCCGGAGTGCAGTGGTTTTTCAAAGATGAAATCCAATCGCACGGCTGGTATACCGCAGACTTGCGCCGCGCGGCCATTCGCTTTCGGCGAGAGGTGCGGAAAGAACGCGGACTCAACTTTCTAGTGGCTGTGGCCGATCAGCTTTTTTCCGGCTCGGTTCTTGAAGAAAAAGTTGCCGCCGTCTTTCTGTTGGAGAAACTCGACGCTGACTTCGGCGACCGCGAATTCAAATTGTTCGAGTCCTGGCTCGATCGGATTAGCAGTTGGTCCGATCACGACGGGCTGGTGCATTACCTGATCGCTCCGATGGTTGCGGGCAAACCTGAACGGACAAAAATAATTTTCCGCTGGGCAAGGTCGCCGAAAAGATGGCACCGGAGGGCGGCTTGCGTAGCGCTGATTCGTGGCGCACGCGCAAAAATGTTTTTTCCTGAGATCACGCAACTCTCTGATTCCCTTCTGGCCGATGAAGACGATATGGTGCAGAAGGGATTAGGATGGCTGCTGCGCGAGACCACTAAGTTTGATGCCAAGCGCACAGTCCCATATCTGATGAAGATTCGCAAACAGGCACCGCGCCTGGTTTTGCGAACGGCATGCGAAACGCTACCCCTGGATATCAAACGAAAAATCCTGAGCTGAACTTTTCTGCGGTCAAAAATAGCTGAGCCAAGCGTCGCTGCGCAGCTGCTTCAGAGCGGCATAGAGGTCGAGTATGCAGTGAACATCTCGCCTGCAGCCGATTCGCTCAAATCCTCTCCATTGTTTACAATAAAGGTTTGCCCATGGACTTGGCTGCCATCCAATCTGCGCTGCGTGAACGCAACATCGACGCGTGGCTGTTCTACGACCACCACCATCGCGATCCTATCGCTTACCGCGTGCTCGGGCTGCCGGCGAATCTGATGGTCACGCGCCGTTGGTTTTACCTCATACCGGCGCAAGGCGAGCCCGTGAAGCTGGTACACAAGATCGAGGCCGGCCATCTCGATTCCCTGCCCGGCAGCAAGCGCCAATATTCCGGATGGCAGGAACTGTTCGATAGTCTCAAGGCGATGCTCGCTCCCTACCGCGATATTGCCATGCAATATTCGCCCAACAATATTGTCTTCACCATTTCTCTGGTCGATGCCGGGACGGTCGAGTTGCTGCGCGGCCTGGGAAAGAACGTCGTCAGTTCGGCTGACCTGATCGCACAGTTCGAAGCCACCTGGACCGAAGAGCAAATAAAGACGCACTTTGCGGCGCGCGATAGTGTGGATGCGATCGTGGCCGCGGCCTTCAAGGAGATCGGCAAGCGGTCGCGCACTGGTGGAACCACCGAGCATGAGATTCAACAATGGTTCATGGAAGCATTTCGACGCGAGAACCTGCTCACGGACGATCCTCCGATCGTGGCCGTAAATGCCAATGCGGGGAATCCGCACTATGAGCCGCGTGCCGACCATCCCGTGCCCATTGGCGAGGGCGATCTGGTGCTGCTCGATGTCTGGGGCAAGAAGGATATTCCGGATGCGGTCTACTACGACATCACCTGGATGGGCTTTGTAGGTTCAGCGCCGTCCGGCCGCATGCGCGAGGTATTCGAGATTGTGCGCGACGCCCGCGACGCTGGGGTGAAGACCGTCACCGACGCAATCGGCGCCGGACGCGGCATTGCCGGTTGGGAAGTGGATCGCGCCACCCGCAACCACATCAAGCAAAAAGGCTACGGCGATTATTTTATACATCGCACGGGACATTCCATTGGCACCGACGTCCATTCCAATGGCGCTAACATGGACGATCTGGAAATCCACGACGAGCGCCAGATTCTTCCCAACTCTTGTTTCTCAATCGAGCCTGGTATTTATCTGCCGGAGTTCGGCGTGCGCAGCGAAGTGAACATGCTGGTGCGGCCGAAGTCGGCGGAAGTTACCGGCAACATTCAACGCGAGATCGTAATTATCTGATGGCAAATTCCACGACAGCGAAGACAAAAGCGGTTGAGCCGGCGCAGCCCGCCAGCATGATGGCCGTGATCGCGCCCGCAATCGGCTGGCTCATTCCCGGTGCAGGCCACCTTATTCAGCGACGCTGGATTCGCGGCCTGCTGCTTCTCATTTCCATTGGAACGTTATTCGTGCTGGGCCTGATGATGCAGGGCCATATCTACAAGCCCAACGGCGGCGACATTCTCGATATTCTCGGGTTCATCGGCGACCTGGGTGCAGGCGGAATGTATATCGCGACCCTCGCCATGAACGGCGGCCAGGGAGCGATCGCCTTTGCGATTGCGGATTACGGAACAAAATTCATGATTGTCGCCGGGCTGCTGAATTTTATTGCCGTGGCGGACGCCTACCACATTGCCATCGGGAAAAAACAATGAACCAGCCGTCAGCATTCAGCCGTCAGCACTCAGCTAAGACCTCACCACCGGCGGGAGAGTCATGACTGTTCAACTTACACACTTCAGCGCGGCTTTTGTCTTCGCACTCTTCGCCTCCATCGTCTTCGGCATCACCCACCGCGAAACCTCGCGAGACATGATCCGCTACGGCCTCTATTGCTTTGTGATGTTCCTGGGCGGAGCACTGGTCGCCGGATGGGCAATGTGGCTGGTGCGAAGGTAGCAGTTGGCCTTTAGCAGTTAGCATCTGGCTTTTAGCTCTCTCGCATCGCTTCCCGTAGAATTTTCCCGTTGCCGATAACGTGGCCTCAAAGAGGGCAAGCTAAAAGCCAGCTGCCAACTGCTAAAGGCTAAAGGCTTCCCTTCATCCCTGCCACACGAACGCATCAAACACTCGTTTCGAATCAAAATTCAGCCGTCGGTAGAGGGCGACCGCCCGGGTGTTGGCCTCGGTCACGGTCAACGACAGCATGGAAAAGCCCCGCTTCCGCAGGCTGCCCACGGTCGCGGCCAGAAGCGATTCACCAATCCCGTGAGAGCGATATTCCGGGAGCACGCACACTTGCGTCACGTGGCCCACATCGCCGCGCACCCGCGAACAGAGAATTAATCCAATCAAATTCCTGGCTTTGCGATCGATGGCAGCGAACGAAGCTTCCACATCGAAGAGACCACATCCCGGAAAACGCACAATGTTATTCAGGAAGCGCAGCGAGCCGGCCAGGGTATGGTATTGGTCATTGATCTGGGCATCGACGTGTCCGCGATATGCCGCTGTAATTACCGCCGCCGCAGGCTGATAGTCAGCCTCAGTCCAACGCCGAATCTCAACCTCTGGATGGGTGGCCGGTGTCGGAGGCGGTATGTTGCCAATCTCCAGGACCATGAACAGACGCGGATGGCGCTGGAATCCCTGGTCGAGAAATGGCCGGGCGACGCTTCCCGCTTCATGCGCCAGCAACTGCGCTTCAACACGGTGGATTCCGGGTGACTGCTGCAATGTCTCGATCACATGCGTCAGCAGCTTCAGTTCCACCTCGCGCGGATTGGGAAGCCGGTTGCCGTTGGTCACGAACAAATCTCCGACCACGCCCTTGCTGCCTTCGTACACAAAGAAGGTGTAACCGAAAATCCGGCCGCGTTCGATGGCGGCGTAGCCGGGAAGAATTTTCGCGTCGACATAGCGCAGGATCATCTCCGCCGATCCGCTGTAGTCCCACGAAAGCAGGTTCGCCCAGACTCGAGCCTCATCGTCGAGCAGGGGGCGCAAATCCACGGAGGAAAAATGTCTGAGGTCGAGAATCTCCACGGGGCTCCTGCGAAGTCAAGCCCACCACTAACGGCTTACTTCGCGGCGGCAGAACTCCGAGTTTAGTGCGTTTGTAAGAGCTTAGGCAAACCGGCGGAACAAAGGACGGCAACATTGCGGTTATGGCGAAGAACGCGGCGCCGCAGCGACCCAAAAATAATCCACATGCTGCGCCGCATAGTGGCCGAGATACGAGACGCGGCGGCCAGCCA
>PKVZ01000263.1:0-7792 GCA_003131635.1 Acidobacteriaceae bacterium | reverse complement strand
GCATTTCCACGCCGGCGATTTCCTGGGCTAAAGGGCGCGCCGAGAGTGCCTGATCCAGGCCTTCGGAGCCAAGTTTCAGCACGATCCAAACCGTGAGCACGACGGGAATGAGAGTGACGAAGCGCAGCATGCGCAGACCATTCTTGCGCACCAGCGTGAGCGCAATTCCGGCGCATATTACGAATGCAATGGCTAGCCCGACGATCATCGGCCGGCCCCCCGGGAGTCGGTGCTGCGTGATCAGGTATGCAATCAGCAACGCGGGAACAATCGGAGCCGCCGCCAACAGCGCGTGCAGAATGGCCAGCCGTGCAGCGACGGGCGTCGCATCATTTTGTTCCAGACGATGGCTCAGATATTCCGCTAGCAGCAGCGCGCCCGCGGGAATCGCCGGCAGAATATAGCCAGGAAGTTTCGATTGAGAAATTGAGAAAAATATCACCGGGAGGACGAGCCAGCAGCAGGCGAAAATGCCGAGCCGATATTCTGCATCAATACCTGCCGCGTCCATTGATTTTCTTGATGCCCACCACACGCGCACTGACTCGGCAAAAGCCGCGACCGCAAAAACCGTCCAGGGAAGCAACGCCAATGCTGTTACCGGCAAGTAATACCAAAATGGTTCGCTATGGTGATAAAGGTTCCTGGAAAATCGGCCGAGATTGTGCTCGACGATGAACTCGCGAAAGAACTCCGGATTGCCCGCCTGCACGGCGAAATACCATGGCAGAGCGAGGACACAGAAAAAAAGAATTCCCGGGAGCCAGAGTGTCTTCAATGCCAGGCGCAATTCTCGAACAGCGGCAGCGTAAGAAATGATCACGGCGATCGCGAGAAAGGGAGCTACCGGCCCTTTCGCCAGGGTTCCCAAAGCCAGAAAGCCGTAAAACGCCGCAAGATAAATTTTCTTCCCAGTGTCGTGCCATGACCACCAGCACAGCATGCCCGCGGTGAATGCCGCAGCCAAAGCCATATCCATCGACGCGGCATGAGCATAGCCTATAACCCCCGTGCCAGAGGCCGCAATCAGCGCTCCGTCAAGTTCGAATCCGGGGCGAAAGCGGCGCAAGAAAAAATACACGGCAAGCACGAGAAAAGTAGCGTCGATCGCCGAGGGCAGCCGCGCGGCCCAGTCACTCACCCCGAAGATGCTATAAGCGACCATCGCCTGCCAGTAATAGAGTGGCGGTTTTTCCAGCCAGGGCTGGCCGCCGAGCACAGGAGTGATCCAGTCGTGACGCTCCAGCATTTCACGCGCCACCTGCGCATACCGCGGCTCGTCGGCTCCGATCAGACCGAATTGCCCCAGGCCATAGAAAAACAGAAATGCGCAGAATCCCACGAGCAGGAGCGAGTCGGTGCGAGTGCGATTCGTCACGGGATTGGGAAAGGTTTCAAGGTTTCAAGGTTTCAGAAGTTTCAAGGTTTCAAGATGATCGCGTACGAAGTTGCATCGGACGCGTTGGCCTTCGAAACCTTGAAACGTTGAAACCTGGTGTCGATTCATTGTACGGAAGGACCGCGGCGCAAACTTTCCAGAATATGGCGCACGGCTTGAGGCAGCGGCCCTTCCAGCGAGCAACCACCGGCGCATTCGTGGCCGCCACCGCCAAAGCTCTCAGCCACTTTTGCCACATCGAGCTTGCCTTTGCTACGGAGGCTCACTCGAAAACGTCCTTCGGGAAGCTCGCGGAATAATGCCGCGACTTCAACTTCTCCGATGGAGAGCACGTAATTCACCAGGCCTTCGCAGTCTTCTTCCTTTGCTCCGCAGCGTTCCATTTGCTCTTGCGTCACCCAAGTCCAGCCGATGTGCGCTTCCGTGTTGAGGTTGCGCAGAGCTTCACCCAGCAGCCTCATCTTCGCCACCGAGTGGGCAAAATAAATGCTGCGCGCACAATGCGACGGATCGGCGCCAGCCAGCACCAGCTCGCGCGCCAGCGCAAACGTATGCTCGTTGGTTCCCTGAAACATGAACGATCCCGAATCGGTCATCAGCGCGGTATAAAGACAGGTCGCAATCTCCGGAGAGCACGGCGTTCCCGCTTCGCGCGCCAGGCGGAACACCATTTCTCCCGTAGCGACGGCATGCGGATCGATCCAGTTCACGTGCGCGAACGGACGTCCGCTGAGGTGGTGATCGATGCTGATGAGAAAGCGGTCTTCCAGGCCTTCCAGTCTGGTGCGGTGGATGCTATCGCACTCTAAAATAATTGCAGCGTCGTAATTCCCGCCAACACGATTGGCCTGCAGCACCTGGTCGGCGAACGGAAGTGTGCGATAAATTCGTGGCACGCCATCATGCAGCACCACGTCGGCCTGCTTACCCATGGCACGCAGAACCTGGCAGCAAGCCAGCGCCGATCCGATGGCGTCGCCATCGGGCCGGGCGTGCGAAGTCAGTACGAACCGGTCACGCTGCTCGATTTGATGAAGAACATCCTGCAGCATCGTTATGCCTTTTTCTGACCCGATCTCGCGCGCGGCTTCATCATTCTCTTTTTCGCCCGCGCCAACAGTTCTTCCACTCGCGCCTTTTCCCGCTCCGAACGGTCCAGCCGGAAATATAATTCTGGCGCGCGCCTCAGCCGCAATCGCTCCACCAATTCATGCCTGATATATTCTTTGGCCGCGAGCAAGCCTTCGAGACTGCGCTCCGCTTCCTCATCGTCGCCATCTACATCCACCAGAACCTGCGCCGATCGGCCATCGTCGGCCACATGCACCGCAGTCACGCCGACCAATCCGATACGCGGATCCGCCAATTCTCCTTCCACCAGGGTTTCGATTTCCTCGCGCAAGGCCTCGCCTAACCGACCGCGATGATACTTGAGCCCGCGCTTCTCCACCATTCACCTCGAAGTAAAACGCATGAGAATATCAGAAAATCGTCCGCAAGTGTTGGCCTTATAGTGCTATTGTCGCGCACAAAAGAGGGGCGGCGGTAAGTACAGAGGTAACAATGGGATGGGGAGGCTCGCTATCAGGATTCGACCAACGACGAAGATGATCTTGAATGCTACGGCAGGTTAGAATTCAACGGATGCCAGAATTTAAGAGAGCCAAATCCACAGCTCTAATTGGATATGCTTTGGCAGCAGCGGGAGCTCTGCTCTTCACACAAATCGAGAGAATCCAGAACCTAAGGCTCGAGGCTCACCTTGCGGCTGCTATTGTTGGCGGAAGTATAGCTGCCTTCTTAGGCGGATTTGTAACCGCCATCGTGGGTTCCGCGATCTGGGCGCGACGAACTCCCGCCAGCCTCTCAAGATCGCCGCTTCGATTGCAACCGCAAGTCTGATCATTACCTTTGCCGTCGGCATCAATGTCCACGGTCCCACGGTTATCCTGATGTTCGTCATGTTCTTTTCCATTGTCAACGTTGTTTCGGTATTGATCGCATCCGGCTGGTGAGGGCGGCTGATCGGTTTGACAGCTTTCAGAGATATTCCACAAACGAATCCGCCACATCCGCGCCGTGGTTATTCGCGATGCGCGTGGCCTGGCGCTCCACGTTCTTCATCAATCCGTCGAGATAGTCGCGCGAATCGGAGATGCTGACCACGCCAATGGTGGCGCGGTTCCAGATGGGGCTGGGTTCCAGTTCGGCGACCGAAACGTTGAAACTGNNTTAGCCAAATCAAGAGCTAATCGCTAAAGGCTAATTGCTAAGAGCTGGTTTAAGCAATCACTTCCGCTGCAATCCTCTCGGTCGCAAACGCCTCGATCACATCGCCGACCTTGATGTCGCCGTAGTTCGAGATCGAAATGCCACATTCCATGCCATTCGTAACCTGACTGGCATCATCCTTGAAACGCCGCAGCGATCCCACCTTGCCCTTGAACACTTGCACGTTGTCGCGCAGCAGGCGGACTTCGGAATCGCGCTTGAGCAGGCCGTCGCTCACGCGACAACCGGCCACAGTCCCCACTTTCGGGATGCGGAAAACGTTGAGCACTTCGGCGCGGCCCTGGTAGGTTTCTTTGATCGTGGGCTCGAGCAATCCGCTCATGGCGCGCTTGATCTCGTCCTGCAATTCGTAAATGATCGAGTGCAGCCGGATGTCGACCTTCTCCTGCTCGGCGATCTCCTGCGCCTTGCGTTCCGGGCGCACGTTGAACCCAATGATGATCGCGTTCGACGCCGATGCCAGCAGCACATCGGTCTCTGTGATTGCGCCCACGCCGGACCGCAGAAGTTTGAGCCTAACCTTTTCGTTCGAGAGCTTGGTCAGCAGATCGGTGATCACTTCCACCGAGCCCTGCACATCGCCCTTGAGAATGACGTTCAGTTCCTTGGTGCCTGCGGCCTTGATCTGCTCCGCCAGTCCTTCCAGCGATACGCGCGAACTCTTGGCCAACGCCGCCTCGCGCGATTTCTGTTCGCGGTATTCGGAAATGCCGCGCGCCTTGTCGCGATCGGCCACCACCACGAACTGATCGCCAGCCTGCGGCAGCGCTTCCATACCGATAATTTCCACCGGCGTAGAGGGCGGAGCCGTCTTCAACGGCGCGCCGCGATCGTCAAACATGGCGCGGACTTTGCCGTATACATTGCCAACCACAAAATTGTCGCCTGCGTTCAGGGTTCCGTTCTGTACCAACACGGTGGCCACCGGGCCGCGCCCACGATCCAGCTTGGCTTCGAGCACCACTCCAGTCGCGGCGCGCTCGGGAGTAGCTTTCAGCTCGCCCANNTTCAGATTCGTTTTCTTCTTGGCGGAAACGTCGACGAATACGGTCTTGCCGCCCCACTCTTCCGGCATCAGACCACGATCCGCAAGTTGTTTCTTCACGCGATCGGGCAAGGCATCGGGCTTGTCGATCTTATTGACCGCAACAATGATGGGAACTTCAGCGGCGTGCGCGTGATCGATGGCTTCGAGCGTCTGCGGCATCACTCCGTCGTCAGCCGCCACCACCAACACAACGATATCGGTGGCTTTGGCCCCGCGGGACCGCATGCGAGTGAAGGCTTCGTGGCCGGGCGTATCGAGGAAAACAATTTCGCGTCCGAACGCCGGTGATTCCTTATCGGTAATCCGTACTTTGTACGCACCGATGTGCTGCGTGATGCCTCCGGCTTCACCGCCCGCGACATTCGTGATCCGGATGGAATCGAGCAGCGTGGTTTTGCCGTGATCGACGTGGCCCATGATCGTAACCACGGGCGGACGAATCCCGGTTTCAGGAACCAACTCTTCGCCGGCGGCGGCCGCATCGATCTCCTTCGCCGTCTGTTCCTCGAACGTAATCACGTTCGTATCCGCGCCGAAGAAGCGCGCCATTTCGCTGGCCAGTTCCGCATCCAGCGTCTGATTAATGGTGGCGAATACGCCTTTCGACAACAAACGTGAAATCAGATCCTTGGCGCGGATATCTAACTTCTCCGCCAAATCTTTTACGCTGATGCCTTCGGTGATCGTGATGCTGCGCGTGATCGGCTGGGGCTCATTCGACACCACCATGCGCGGCGGCGGCGTGTAGCCCTTCATCGGGCCTTCCTTCACCCCACGCGGAACATAGCGCTGGCCGGGACGCCGCGCTGGACCGCCGGGACGGCTGCCAGGCCGGGTTGTGCCCGGAGGTGGAAGCGCCGGACCTACGCCCAGCGGCCGCGCTCCGGCCGGAGCTTGCCGCGTAGGGTGCATCGGACGACGCTCGCCGGGACGGAGCGGTGGACGCGGCGGACCGCCCGGGCCTCCACCCTGCACCGGCGGACGTCGTTGAAAAATCGGTTGCCCTGGCACCGGACGACCGGGAGCGGCACGCATTGCGCCGCCGATCGGAACTCCAGGTTGCACCGGCGGCGGAGCTGCAGCCGGACGCACGGGAGCTTTGTACACCGGTCGCGGGCCGGTTTGCGGAACGATCATGCGCGGGGCCGGCGGTGGCGCAGCAACTGGCTTTGCCGTAATCGGCGCCGCTGGCGGAGCGCTCGCCGAAACCACGGGAGGCGCTGGCTCGGAAGAAGATGGTATTACGGACGGTGGCCCAGGACGAACCGGAGGAGCGGCTACGGGCGAAGACGCGGCAAGCGCGGATGGTACTGGAGGCGCAACCACGGGCCGCGCAGTAACCACTGGCGCCGCCGCTGGCTGAGTCGTGGAGGCTGCCGGAGGGGCCGCTGCTGGCTTTACTACCGCCGGTGCAACTGTTGTGGGATGACTAACCGCAGCCGGAGGGGCAGCCGCAGGTTTCTCCACCGGAGGCTGCGCCACTGGTGCATGAATCACCGGCGGCGGCACAATCCGCGTGGGAACCGGAGGCGCAACCGCCTCTTTCTGCTGCGTAATTGCCTTCAGCACATCCCCGGGACGCGAGATGTGTGACAGATCAATCTTGGTTTTGATTTCTTCTTCGCCCCGAAGCGGGCGCGCACTGGACTTGCTCGTGGAGGACGAGCCTTCCGCGGCGGAACGGATGTACACACGTACCTTCTCCGCTTCATGCTCCTCCAGAGAACTGGAATGCGTCTTCTTCTCGGTCACCCCGACTAACGGTAGCGTTTCCAGAATAGCTCTGCTCTTGACTTCCAGTTCCCTGGCTAGATCGTTGATTCGAACCTTACTCATCCGGCCTTTCGCTTCTCCGTGTTGTAGTTAGGTCTTCATTGCAACCTCACGGAGTCAGTTTCTTCGGTCCCACGCCGTCGAACTTATGCCAGCGTGTCATAACTATTCTCTCGTCTCAGGAGCGGATTCCGCTTCCGGAGCACCTTGCTCCTCGGAATCCTTAGCCTGCCCTTCGTGTTCGTCCGAGGCAAGCGTATCTGCTTCGACCGTACCTTCTTCGCTGGGTGCAACTTCCGCACTCGCCGCGGCTTCCGCGGGGACGTCCTCGGCGCCTGCATCGGAAGCTTCCGCCGCAGCCTCGCCTTCCATGGGCACTTCGCCCTCAACCGGCGCACCCGGCTCCAGGCTGGCAAAATAATTATTCACCGCCAGACTGATTTTTTCCACCGTCTTCGGCCCGATGCCCTCAATCGCCTCCAACTGCTCCGGCGTCATGTCGGCCAGGGCTTCCACTGTAGTTACGCCTGCAGCACTCAGCTTCTCCACCAGCCCATCGCCCAGGCCCGGCACGGTTTCGAGCGGCGTTGCGGTTTGCGTAACCATCGCCGACATCTGCTGCTCAACTTCCTGCCGCTTTTCTTCCTCGCTCTTGATGTCGATCTTCCAGCCCAGCAGCTTGGCGGCGAGGCGGACATTCTGCCCTTTCTTGCCGATCGCCAGCGACAGCTGGCTGTCGTCCACCACAACTTCCAGATGCTTGCCCCCGGAATCGACCACCGTCACCTTGCTGACTTTAGCCGGCTGTAAAGCCTTCTCGGCGAAAGTGACTGCGTCTTCGTGATACTCGATGATGTCGATCTTCTCTCCGTGCAATTCGCGGATGATCGACTGCACCCGCATCCCCTTCATGCCTACACAAGCGCCCACGGCGTCCACGTCCTTATCTTTGGACATGACCGCGATCTTCGTGCGCTCACCAGCTTCACGGGCGATGGCACGGATCACTACCGTGCCGTCGTAAATCTCCGGCACCTCGGTCTGGAACAAATGCTGCACTAGATCCGGCACGGCGCGAGACACGACTACGCCCGGTCCCTTCGAAGCCCTTTCCACGCGCGCAATCACCACCCGCACGCGCTCGCCAATGGCAAACGATTCCAACCGCGACTGCTCCTTGCGCGGCATGCGCGCTTCCGCTTTGCCGATGTCGAAGATCACGTCCGGACCTTCCACCCGCTTCACCGTCGCGTTCACAACTTCGCCTACGCGGCCGATGT
>PKVZ01000276.1 GCA_003131635.1 Acidobacteriaceae bacterium | reverse complement strand
CGCATGATGAGCGAAGAGGCAAAGAAGAGGATTCAGATTGCGCTGGCGCTGGCTATCGTGGTGGCGGGACTGCGCGCGGGGTACATCCTTTATGAGCGGCATGAAGACTACGTTGCGGCGCAGAAGCAGGAGAAGGCTAAAAGTGCGGGCTACTCGAATGCGGATTATTACGTCACGCCGAAGAAACTATATCCCTTTGATTTGAAGTCGGCGAAGCAGTTGACCGAGCAGCCGGTGTGGGTGAAGGAAGGATATCGATACACCTATTATCCGTACGATGCGACGCGCAAGAAGGCCGACTTCGGGCATGAATCCGGATTGTTGTTGCCCATTGAGCGGCTGGAGATGAAGGATGTTTTGACCGACAACGCGGCCGGGAAGAAGCAAGTGATGGCGGTGTTTCAGAAAGAAGGGAAGAGCTTCGCGGTGCCGATTGGATTCGAGAGCGATGGGCAGTACAAGATTTATTCGGATGAAATGTTTTATGTGGAGGATCCGCATGATTTGTACAAGCACTGGCCGGCGGATGTGTGGCAGGCGATTGAGCAACATGAAGTGAAGCGGGGGATGGATGAACTGCAGGCGGATTTCGCGGTGGGGATGGGCGTGCCGGATGCGGGCGCGTCGTCGGACGATAAGACGGTGCGGTATCCGAATGGGGGGAAGGCGCTAGTGGTGATTTATCAGGGTGGGAAGGCGACGGAGATCAAGCCGGGAACTTAGGGGAGTCAAAATCCCCGTCCCTCATCCTAATTTTGGTTACAGAGATCCTTCGACTGCGGTTGGTTCTTGCGCCGGGCGCAAGAACCAATCCTCGCTCAGGATGACANNTCGGGCACGACCGGGATGTCGTAATTCTTGTGCCAGGCGAGGTTGCCGTTGCGGTCGATGATGGAGATGGCGCGGCCGGTGATGCCTTTATCTTCTAGATAGACGCCGTATTTGGCGGCGACGGCGCCGCGGGGATGGAAATCGGCGAGCAGCGGGTAGTGGATGCCCATCTTATCCGCGTAGGCTTTGTGGGACCATACGCTGTCGACGCTGATGCCGAGGACTTGCGCGTTCAGATCCTCGAATTGTTTTTTGTCGTTGACCATGCAGGCGTGCTCTTTGGTGCAGGTCGGACTCCAATCGAGAGGGTAGAAGACTAGAACGACGGGCTTCTTGCCGCGGAAGTCGCTGAGCTTTACTTCTTTCTGATCCTGATCTTTGAGTGAAAAATCTGGCGCGGGCGCGCCGATGTTGGGTGTCATAAGTCCTCCAGTTTAGTTTCTAAGGATTTCTTTATCCATCATAAACCGAGGATTGGCTTTAGGAATGGCGGTTATGGAAATGCCCTGCCTGGGCGATGGTCGCGTATGCGTGCAAGGGGTCCTTCGACTTCGCATGAACTTCGCTTCGCGAAGCTCATGCTTCGCTCAGGATGACAGCCTTCAATGAGTGATGCCGCTGAGAACTCACTTCACTACCGGCGAGTTGGCGTCGGCGGGTTTGTCTTCGTCGGTGTGGATTTTGCCGTCGTCTTCGGCGTAGAAGGAGCGATGCTGAGCGTCCTGATGCTGAGGCGTCATGCTAAGGACAAAGCTATCTTTCTTGCCTTTGAAGCTGACGGTATAGTCGCCGCGGTTAGGATCGACCATGCGTTTGGTGAAAGAGCCGGAGTGAACCAGTTCGGCGAGAGAAGTAGCGTAGTGGTCATATTGCTTCTGGAAGCGGTGCTGGGCGCGGATCACGACGCGCATGTAGGCGAGCGCGGCAGCTTCGGAATCGGAGCGGGCAGGGTCGCCGGCGAACTTCGGCTGATAGGTGCTCGAGGTTTGAGCGGCTACAAGCGAAGCGAGCGGAAGCATACTGGTGCTGAGAAGGAGGGTAAGAATCACGATAAAAATGCGAGTGCCACTTTTTGTCATTCTGAAATGTTCTCCGCCCGCGGTGCGGGCATGAATTAAGACGCCAATCTGGGCTGAGGGACTGCTTATAATTTCCCTTTTTTATGTTACTCCCGTAATTCAACTTCGGTCACGTTCTCTTTGCACAGCGAGGAATTGCGGCTATGCTTTTGCTACGTGACGTTGCGACGTAATTACGGCCCACAGGGAAACCTATGAAAGCAGCAGTAGCGAGAAAACCGATCATCAAAATTGCCGTGGTGGAGAGCGACCCGCTGAGGTTTGTGGGATTTCGCGCGCTGTTCGATACCGAGCCTGAGTTCGAACTAATCTCCGCCGGCCTGCCGGAGATTTCCACGTTGCAGGATGTGGATTTGATTCTGCTGGGAAACCGCTCCGGGCAAAATTTGTTCGATGTGATGGCGAGCCTGAAGGCGACGCGTCCGGATCTGCGCATTATCGTCACCGGATCGGGAGTAGACGAAGAGACCATTCTGAAGGCGATCGCTTCTGGAGCCAAGGGCTATGTGGACGAGGCGGCTTCGCCGGCGGAATTTGCGCAGGCGATTCGCATCGTGAGTCAGGGGTCGGTGTGGGCGCCGCGCCGAGTGCTTTCGATGTTTATCGAGCGGGTGTCGTCGGCGCCGGGAAGAATTTTTCCCGCAGGCCGGGTGACGTTTACCGATCGCGAAAAAGAAGTGCTGGAGATGCTGGTGGCGGGACGCTCCAACAAAGAGATTGGGGCGCAGTTGGGCATTGAAGAGCGTACGGTAAAGGCTCACGTAGCCAAGTTAATGCGCAAAGTGGGGGTGCAGAACCGGATTGCACTTTCCGTGCATGCGATTACGCATTCGCTGGTGGCGGCGAAGTAGAAGGTAGTACCTAGTACCGAGTACCGAGTTGCGAGTACCGAGTGGAAGCGGGTCTTACGTGCTAGGTCTTGGAAGTAGGGAAGCAGGTCTTAGGTGTTAGGCCTTGGGGTTTGCCTAAGACCTAACACCTAAGACCCAAGACCGAACCGGTAACTTTGGGACGATGACCTTGGTGATCTTGTCGGGAAATCGAGTGCGGGGCATACTGGGTTTACCTACCACAGAACCTGGGAGACGGGGTTGAGAGTGGCGATTAGGGTCACTACTTTCAGCCCCGATTTTTTGGTCTCCCGCCTTCCTGAATTCCTTAAGGCTACTGGGTTACCTCGTATACCTCGGCATCACTATAGTACTGGTTGTCGTAGGCTGTACCAAAAATGTTGCCGGACGAGTCGAGAACCAGACTTACATTTCCAGGTTCTTTCTGATTAGGTATCGGAAAAAGAGCGGCGATTTTCCACAACCCGTTCGAACCTACGGAGAGTTTGTAGACCTGCCAGCAACCATAGTAGCCCTCGCAGCTGTTTGGATCTGCGCTGTCGGTGCCGTAGAGATTTCCTGCGGCATCGAAGGTGAGCGGCGAGGCTGGGCCTCCGCCGTCAGCGCCGTTGGTGAAGGTGTAAAGCTGAACGTATTTCCAGCCCACGTTGCCGTTTTGCTTGACCGGGGTAAGGCGGAAAACGACCCCATATCCGTAAGCACCGCCCGCAATGGTGGTGCCGTACAGGTTGTGGGCGGAGTCAAGAATCAATCCAGCCTGGGGGCTGCGATCGCTCACGAAAGTGTAGAGCAGGTTTTCCTTCCACGCTCCAGAGGTTAGGCGGGACAATTCGAAGGCAGTTCCCCAGCCCGCGGATCCGCCGGCGGAAGTTGTGCCGTAGAGGTTGCCTTCGGAATCGATGACCGGTGGCCCGTAGGGCTGCGCACCGTCGCCTGGTCCGCCAAAGCTGTGCAGAATTGTCTCCTTCCAAACTTTTCCTGTCTTGGACAGCTCAAAGACGGAGCCGTTGGAATAGCGACCGCCGAAGTACGTTACGCCATACAGATTTCCTGCTGCGTCGATTGTCAGCGGCGAGCTCGGTGGAACAGTTTCCTTGGTTTGGTCAAACGTGTAGAGGGGCGTAAACGTCCAGGAGTTCCCGGATGCGTGAGAAAGTTCGAAGGCTACACCGCCGTGGCTCGTTCCGCCTTCAGTGTAGCTTCCGAAGTTGGTGCCGTAGAGGTTGCCGGCAGAGTCAAAGGTAAGCCCTGCGAGAGGGAGGGCGCCGTCGGCGTGGTCTTGGAAGTTGTAAATTGTGGTTTGCGTCCAGGCTGTTCCGCCAGCAGGAGAGAGTTCGAAAATGGAGCCGCAGCCTGAACCAACGCCGCCGCAGTTGGGTGAATTCCCACCATTGTCGGTTACGCCATAAAGATTGCCCGCAGAATCGAAAGTGACACCTCCGTAGGTGATACTAGTCGAGAAATAAGCGATGTCGGTTTCAGTTTGAGCGGGGCTCATGGCGGCCAGGGAGAAGACGGCAGCAAGGAGGCAAGCGGAAAACCAAACGGAGGACTGTTGAACGTGAAGGTGAGTGTGGCTTTTCATCGGATCTCCTCAAAGGTTGAATCGAATAGGTTCGATAACATCGGCCCGTTCACGCGAACGGAACTCGGGGCTAGACCGCCGCGTGGGTAAAGCGAAAGGGGAGGAGCGAACCGATAACCGGGAGAATATATCACACCCCGGAGCAGGCGTCGTCGGTTCCTGATTTACAATTGGAGGCTAAAGCTCCCAGGAAGTCTTGAGCCAGAAATCTTGAAGATGTTTCCGCGAGGGATCATGAAGAAAGTTTTGCTATCTACGATGGTGCTGCTGTCGATGTGTGCCGCCTCTTTTGCGGCCGATGAGGAAACCAAGGTTGCGGAGCGGGTGGATGCGGCGGCGCAGGTGCTGAACGATATTCAAGGAGCGCCGGACAAAGGGATCCCGCAGGAAGTGTTGGGGTCGGCGGAGTGCGTGGCGGTGGTGCCTTCAATGCTGAAGGGCGGGTTTATTGTGGGCGCGAAGTATGGGCGCGGGCTGGCTAGTTGCCGCACTCCGAAGGGATGGAGCGCTCCGGCGTTTTTTGTTTTAACGGGCGGCAGCGTCGGCTTTCAGATTGGCGGGCAGGCGGTAGACCTTGTGATGCTGATCATGAATAAGGATGGGATGAGGCATCTGCTCTCGAGTGAGTTTGCGCTGGGCGCAGACGCTTCGGTGGCGGCGGGGCCGGTGGGGCGGCATGCGGAGGGAAACACCGACTGGAAACTGCGGGCGGAGGTGCTGACTTATTCGCGGGCGCGCGGGCTGTTCGCCGGAGTGAGTCTGAATGGAGCGCAGATTAAGCAGGACAAGGACAGCACCCGAGAATTTTATGGACGCATGGTGCCGTTCAAAACGTCGCTGACGGGAGAGATTGATCCGCCGNNGGCCTCGGGCTTCGGCTATCGGGCTTTGGCTCAATTCTTCAATACAGGGGACGCAGAGGTCCACAGGGTGGGCCTGGATCAGCGTTTCACTTTCCGATTGGCAGGCAAATTTTGACGGAGACACCGTT
>PKVZ01000243.1:2777-3711 GCA_003131635.1 Acidobacteriaceae bacterium | reverse complement strand
CCGGAATCTGCGTGATGCCGCGCAACTGGTATTCGACCGGGTCTTCAATCGTGATGATCTTGTCTTCGTCGGTCTTGATCTCATTTACCGCGGCGTACAGCGTCGTGGTTTTGCCGCTGCCCGTCGGCCCCGTGACCAGCACCATGCCATAAGGTTCTTTAATGTAGCGGCGGAATTTGCGCAGATCGTCTTCATCAAAACCAACCACATCGAGGGTGAGCGACTTAAACTTCTCGCTCATCGATTCTTTATCCAGCACGCGCAGCACGGCATCTTCGCCGTGAATCGATGGCATGATCGAAACCCGGAAGTCGATGGCGCGCCCGTTGTATTTCACCCGGAAGCGTCCGTCCTGCGGCACTCGCCGCTCGGAAATATCCAGCTCGCTCATCACCTTGACCCGCGAAATTACGGTGGAATGGTGTTCCTTGCCGATGGGCGGCATGGCCTGCGTCAGCACGCCGTCGATGCGGAACTTGATCACCACGGAATCGTCCCGAGTTTCAATGTGAATATCGGAAGCGCGCCGCTGCAGCGCGGTGAAGATCGTCGTATCCACCAGCCGGATAATCGGGCTGGTATCTCCCGCCGCGGTCAGCTTGTCGATGGTCAACGTCTCTTCGGCGCCCGTAGCCTCGTCTTCGCGGATGATCTGGAAGCCTTCGCTGGCCTCTTCCAGAACGCGCTGCGACTGCTCCGTCTTCTTGAGAATGTCCGAAATCTGTTTCAGCGTCGCCACTTTGGTGACGATCCGCTTCTGCAGCAGCAAGCTGATCTCATCGATCATCATCAACTGGCTGGGGTCGGCAATCGCTATCGCCAGCTTGCCGTCGGCAGTCTCTTCCAGCGGCACGAAGTTGTAGCGGAACATCAGCTCCGGGGAAAATTTCTTGAACAGCTCATGATGCAGCTGGAAGTCGGCGAGATCTACAAA
>PKVZ01000243.1:0-2729 GCA_003131635.1 Acidobacteriaceae bacterium | reverse complement strand
AGCTCTTAGCCTTTAGCTCTTAAATGTCTTTAGCTCTTATGTCTTTAGCCCCTGACTCTTCGCTTTAATTCTGGCTAAAAGCTAAGAGCTAACGGCTAAGAGCTGTTTCTTAGTGGACCCCCAAAGTAAAGATCGGCAAATACAGCGAAATCAGCACTCCGCCCACAAACACCGCCATGATCATTAGAATCAGCGGCTCAATCAGCGCCATCGACGCGTTTAAAGCCGTCTGCACATCTTCTTCGTAAAACTCCGCCACCGAATTCAACATCGCCGGCAACGCTCCCGTGGACTCGCCAACCTCAAGCATTTCCACCGCCAGGTCGGGAAAAATATTCTGCTCTTCCAGACTGCTGGCCAGCCCCTGGCCTTCCCGTACCCGCGTGCTCGCCCGCATCACGCCCTTCAAAATGCGCCGGCTGGTCATCGAAGTGCCCGCCGTCTCCATCGACGGCACCAGCGGCAGCCCGCCTTGCAGCAGGGTCGAAAGCATCCTCGAAAACGTCGCAACCTGATGCTTCAGCCGAATTTCGCCCAGCAACGGCAGGCTCAGAATCACCCGGTCGATCTGGTCGGCGCCGCGATCCGTCTTGCGCCACTGCCAGAAAACAAACACCGCCAGAGCCAATCCCCCGATCAGGAACGGAAAATATTTCTGCGCATTCTTCCCCACCGCCAGCATGAACAGCGTAATCGCCGGCAGTTTCGCGTCCAGGCTCTCAAACAGCTCGGCAAACTTCGGCACCACATAGGTGAACAAAAACATGACCATGATCGTCACCACGGTCACCAGCAGCGTGGGATAGATCAGCGACACGAATAGCTTCTTCCGGAACGTCATCGCCAGCCGCTGAAAATTAATGTACCGGGTCAGCACCTCGTCGATGTTTCCGCTCTTCTCGCCCGCCATCAGCGTCGTGGTATAAATCTTCGGCACCATGCGGTGGGTGGCAAAGGCGTCGGAGAGCAGTTCTCCGCCTTTCACTCGCTCCCGCACGTTCTCCAGAATCTGCTGCAAGTTGCGATCCCGCTGCCGTTTGATCAGCAAATCCAGCGAGTTGAGAATCGGCAGCCCAGCCTTGATCAGCGTGAGAAACTGCTGGTTGAACACCAGAAACGTACTCTGCTTCAGCTTGCGCCCGCGCCGCAGCGAAAACCCGCCGGAGAGTATGCCTTGCGGCTTCACCCAATAGACGAGATAGCCCTGCGAAGCAAAGCGGTCGCGCACCTCCGCCACCGAGTAGCCCTGTTCCACCTGCTGGTGCATCCGGCCCCGCTCGTCCGCGAGTTTTACGACAAATTCCGCCATTTAAGTTTGGTTTCGATTCCTGCCAGGGTTCCTATGAAAATTTGTCATTCCGACCGCAGTCGGAGCGTTAGCGATGGCAAGTGGAGGAACCTGCTTTTTTTCAACCGTGTGCAAATGCCCCGAAGCATTGCCTACCCTCTCGCCTCAGTTTAACATTCCCGCTTGCCATCTCTACGCCTGTTCGACTCAACTCCCTACATTCCCAGTATCGCAAGTAACCACCCTGTCCCTAATTCGGACTTGGTTTTAAAGAGCGCCGCTTCAACGGCCCCCGGAAAAACTCGCGGGACGCACTCGATTTTGGGTGGCGCAGGCGCTTCAGCGCTGCGGTAACTGGATCGAGAAAGATTAGGGCTTTAGCCCCCGAGGGAGCCACACTTTCACGGTCCGCCCTCACCCTCTACCGTCTCCGTCCCCGCCGGCGGTCGAAACTCAAATTTCCCATCCGGGATCGCTACATTCTCCTTCTGGTCGCTAAAGCTGTACTCGGTGGTCGACCCATCCACCTCGTTGATCACAATCCGAGCAATCTGGTGCCCGGGCGTAATCTCCAGCAAAATCTCGCTTACACGGTCGGCCATAGCCTGCGGCACGCCTCGCAGCACCACGTCCCCCGCCGCCCGCGGAGCCACATCCGGAGCCAGCGACAGCCCCTGTAACTCCTTTTCCAGCTTGCTCTTACCCAGCAAGAATGCAAGCGGAGAACGAATGTCGTCCAGCTTCCGTGCATCTGTCTTTCGTGCCTGCCGGTCGCCCGGAACGTAAAACCACGCACTCGTCCCATCACTCACAAAGAGCTTCTCCCTGGGAGAACGGTACTCCCACCGCATCTTGCCAGGTTTTTTCAGCCCTGACTTGGATAGCCAAAGCGTCCCGGATTCCGTCCGCTCCATCCCCGCCCCGCGATACTCCTCAGTAAACTCCGCCTGCAAACTGCGCAAGTGGTTGTAATGCTCGTCCACCGCCTGCGCGATGGAGTGGACGTCTCCTGCCACCGCACTGACCGACAACGCGGAGCCAACTATCAGCAGTGCGGCAACAAGTCTGATCATTAATTACGATTCTACGCGAGGATTCCAGCGACTCGTGTCGCAAGCAAGCTTCGTATCAGGGTATGCCTTCACGCATACCGCGAAGCACTGATTTTGGCTGGCGCAGCGTTTCAACGCCGCGTAAAACGCCCATGCAAAAATAACCCTGTCATTCCGACCGCAGTCGGAGCGCCAGCGACGGCAAGTGGAGGAACCTGCTTTTTCTCGCCACGCCACAAATGCCCCGTAGCGCCCTGCCTTGTCAAACGGAGGACGAAAACAACCGTGGAAGAGCGGCGCTTCAGCGCCGCGTAAAGCGCTCCTAAAAGTAGCGTCATTCCGAGCCGCTTCGGAGCCGGTGAAACCGGCGAGAGCGAGCGAGGAATCTG
>PKVZ01000033.1 GCA_003131635.1 Acidobacteriaceae bacterium | reverse complement strand
GAAACCAAGTTGTACCGTCGTTGTACCGCGAGTTTCTGGGGAAATCCCGGTAACTCATTGAAACAGTGTTGGCGTCCCCGACGGGATTTGAACCCGTGTTACCGCCGTGAAAGGGCGATGTCCTAGGCCAGGCTAGACGACGGGGACGGCTGTAAGGTGGGTATCGACGTAACAGTTGATCGTAACAAGCCCTTGTAGCCCTGTCAAAAACGCACCGCAGCAGCCGGGACAATTTAGAATTGGAAGAGATTGTATTCTAAATGCGTGAGTCAACGAACATTCGAGGCAATTTTGTCCGATCCACTTTATCTCAGTCTTTGGTTTGCTGATTTTTCCGGCCCGGAGATGTTACCGCACGCCTTCGCTGTGCTGCAGCAGTTCCCTTTCTCGGCGCAGCGTCCGGGGATCAATTACTTCGCGCTGCATCCTGTTTCCTGGAACGAAGCCACCGTGTTGGAACGCCGATTTCCTGCAGGCATTGATGCCGGGCAGGCGACGCTGATCGTTGCTGAACTGGTGCATGACGATTACGCTTACGTCTTCGAGGCTCACTGGGATTTATGGACACCGGATGCGTCGAATGCAAACTGGGTGCTTGAGCCAGCGCCGGTAAAATTTATCGTCCAGGGAGAAGAGTTCGACGAGGGAGCTTACCAGCAGACCGGGCACATCCAAGTTGACTTCGGCTTGGACTCCTACTTCCTTCAACCCGAGACGGAGCTCAGCGAACAAACGCGCGACAAGATTCGTGAGAACGTCGCCAAGCTGGTTCAGTTCTCGGTGAACGTGGAGAAGAATAGCGGCGCAAGCTCACGATTGCTGTGGTCGGAGTCGGAGGAGAGCCTGGCCCAGAAATTGATCGCACGGCTGCAGGGAGCGCAATGAGAAATCACAGAGGTCACTGAGGAACACAGAATCAGTTACTTCGCCGCGCGAAGTTTTAAATCTCTCTCTGTGCCTCTGCGCCGCCTGTGCTCAAGGCTCTATTTCGTCCTTTCGCCCTCAACTTTCAGCGTGTCCGACGCTCCCGCTTGCGCCGCAGCCAGTCTCGCCGTCAGCACGCGGAATGGAGAACAAGAGACATAATCCATGCCCACCTGATGGCAGAACTCCACCGACGACGGCTCGCCGCCGTGCTCGCCGCAGATTCCGACTTCTAGTTTGGGACGCGTCTTGCGCCCGCGCTCGATCCCGATCCGTACCAGTTCGCCGACGCCATCCCGGTCGATCGCCGCGAACGGATCTTGCTTCAGAATCCCTTCCGCTAAATATGTCGGCAATACTTTGTTGACGTCGTCTCGCGAGAAGCCGAACGTGGTTTGCGTCAGGTCGTTGGTGCCAAACGAAAAGAACTCCGCTTCTTTGGCAATCTCGTCCGCGACCAAGCAGGCGCGGGGTAATTCAATCATGGTCCCTACGAGATAGTGCACATGTTTCCCTTTTTCTTTGAACACTTCTTCTGCCACGCGACGGACGATCGCCCCCTGGTTCGACATCTCTTTCACGGTCGCGATCAGCGGGATCATCACCTCCGCGTGGGTTTTAATGCCTTGTTTTTCGACGGCTACGGCTGCTTCGAAGATGGCGCGCGCCTGCATCTCGGTGATCTCCGGATAGGTGATCCCCAGACGGCATCCCCGATGGCCCAGCATCGGATTGAACTCATGCAGTTCCTCCACACGCGCCAAGAGTTGCGGGAGAAGTTTCTTCAGGTCCCCAGCCCCCTTCGCGCCATAGTCCCTGTATTCCTCGACGAGAGTCTTCTTCTGCTTGGCGTTGGCGCTGGTCAAGCTGGCAATATCGACCATGAGTTTTTCGCGCTTAGGCAGAAACTCGTGCAAGGGAGGATCGAGCAGACGAATCGTTACCGGCAACCCGTCCATCGCTTTAAGCAGCCCGATAAAGTCAGCCCGTTGCATCGGCAATAGCTTCTTCAGCGCCACGCGGCGGTCTTTCTCGTTGTCGGCAAGGATCATGGCGCGCATGTGCGGGATGCGATCCGGAGCGAAGAACATGTGCTCGGTTCGGCACAGTCCAATTCCTTCGGCCCCAAAGGCCTTCGCCTGAATCGCGTCGCGCGGAATGTCAGCATTTGCGCGTACCCCGATTTTGCGAAACGGTTCCGCCCAACTGAGTAATTTCTGTAACTCCTCATCATCCGACGATGCTTCCAGCGTATTCAGCTTTCCTTTGATGACGCGGCCAGTGGTGCCATCGAGCGAGATCCAGTCTCCCTCCCTGAACACCTGGCCTTTCGCCCGCATCTCTCCGGCCCGCTCATCGACCTGAATATCGCCCGCTCCCGCCACGCAGCACTTTCCCATGCCGCGCGTGACTACGGCAGCGTGGCTGGTCATCCCGCCCCGCGACGTCAAAATACCGGCAGCGACTTCCATGCCCTGAATATCTTCCGGAGTGGTTTCGGCACGGACGAGAATCACCGGATTCTTGTGCGCGCCATGACCCGCTTTCTTCACCGCTTCCTCAGCAGTGAAAACAATCTGCCCCACGGCTGCGCCGGGCGAGGCCGGCAACCCCGTCGCCAGCACTTCCACCTTGGTGCTCTTCTCATCTAGGCGCGGCACCAGAAAATCATAAAGCTGATTTGGTTCCACGCGGAAAATCGCTTCTTGCTGCGTGATCAACTTCTCTTCCACCATTTGAATCGCCACGCGCACGGCGGCGCGGCCAGTGCGTTTGCCGTTGCGCGTCTGCAGCATGTAGAGCTTGCCATCTTGAATGGTGAACTCGAAATCCTGCATATCGCGGTAATGCTTTTCCAGCCGCGCGGTAATTTCGCGGAGCTGGTTGTACACATCGGGCATAATCTTCTGCAATTCAAGAATGGGGACCGGCGTACGAACGCCGGAGACCACGTCCTCGCCCTGCGCGTTCATCAGAAATTCTCCGTAAAATTCTTTTGCGCCGGTCGCCGGATTGCGCGTGAAGCCCACGCCCGTGCCGCTGGTATCGCCGAGGTTGCCATACACCATGGCCTGCACGTTGACCGCGGTGCCGAGCATGTCGTCGATGTTGTTGATGCGGCGATAATGCTTGGCGCGGTCGTTCTGCCAAGAGCGGAAAACAGCATCGCGCGACATCACCAATTGTTCATGCGGATCCTGCGGGAAATCGCGCTTAGTGTGCTTTTTGACAACCTTCTTGTATTCCTCAATCACTTCCTTCAGCGCTTTGGCATCCAGATCGGTATCGAGCTTGGTCTTTTTCTGCTTCTTCTTCGCGTCGAACACTTCGTCGAATGCTGCCTTTGGAATCTCGAGGACGACGTTGCCGAACATCTGAATCAATCGCCGGTAGGAGTCGGCCGCAAATCGCGGATTATTGCTGCGCTTGGCCAGCGCTTCCACGCTCTTGTCGTTCAATCCGAGATTGAGAATGGTGTCCATCATGCCGGGCATGGAAAACTTCGCGCCCGAGCGCACGCTCACCAGCAACGGATTCTCCCCCGTCCCCAGTTTCTGACCCTGAAGTGTTTCCAACTTGGCGAGCGCTTCCTCCATCTGGCGGTCGACTTCTTTCGACACATGTCCTTCTCGCATGTACTCGCGACAAGCTTCCGTCTGTATCGTGAACCCTGGAGGAACAGGCAGTCCAGCGTTGGTCATCTCGGCCAGGCCAGCGCCCTTGCCGCCCAGGTCATCCTTCATTTTGCCGTGGCCATCGGCCTTGCCGCCGCCGAAGAAGTAAACGTACTTAGTCGTATTGTGGTTTTTTTCCTGAACGTCAGTTTTTTCGGGGAGGGTCATTGTCGCCATGATAATTAATCCTTTGTTGTTTCGATTCTGGTAGCGCCGGCGTCCCGCCGGTAATCCACATATTTAACTTGCTCGTGCAAGAGCGAGTTACGCCTTGCCTTCAGTCACGATCTCCGAGAAATCGGCAATCGTCGAGAATTCTTTTAACAATGTCCGGAGCAGCGCCAGCCGGTTCGCCCGCACCTTCTCATCTTCGACCATCACCATGACTTTGTCGAAAAATGCGTCCACAGGCTCTCTTGCCGTCGAAAGCAGCAGCAGCGCCTCCAGGTATTCTTTGTTGTTCCGAAATTCTTCCACTCTCGCACTGGTGCTTTCCATGTATGCCATTAAGTTTTTTTCTTCCGCGGCAGCTTCCGGCAGATATTCAAACTTTGCAGCCGGATCAATCCCCTTCTCCGCGGCCTGCCTTAAGATGTTTCGCATGCGCTTGCAGGCCGCACCAATTGCTTGAAATTCCGGCATGTGCATTACCTGCTTAACGGCTTCAGCTCGTGCCAGCGCATCCACAACATCGTCGGCGTCCGCAGCCAAAACCGCCTTCACCACATCGTATGCATAGCCACACACATCCTTCAAATAAAATTCGAGACGCTCGCGGAAGAAAACTCGAACGGCGCCGTCAAACTTTTCATCTTCGACAAATTTATTTTCCGCTTCCGATCCTTTATATCCGGCACGCGCATCGCGCATCAGAGCCATCAGGCGCAACGGCAGCTTCTTTTCTGCAATCACTTTCACGATGCCGTTCGCTTGCCGTCGCAGGGCAAACGGATCCTTCGACCCGCTCGGCACCAACCCCAGCGCGAACATCCCGGCAATCGTGTCGGCCTTGTCGGCAATCGAGAGCACAGCGCCTTCAGTCGACCGCGGCACATCATCTTCCGTCGACTCAGGTTTGTAGTGGTCGTAGATCGTATCTGCGATTGCGAGCCGCGTCGCTTCCGGCAATGTGGGATCGAGTTCCTGCGCGCGCGCATATAGCCCGCCCACAATGCCTTGCAGTTCGGTGAATTCCTTCACCAGTTCTGTGGTCAAGTCGGTCTTGGCCAGGCACGCCGCTTTGTGAATCACGCCCGGACGCACCGGCATTCCGCTCTGCTTGATGACTTCGCTCAGCCAACTACACAGGCGCTGCACCCTCCGCGTTTTCTCGTAGTAGGTGCCGAGGTCCTTCTGGAAAGTAACGTGCTTCAGCAGGTCCAGGCGCTCGAGCAGCGAACGCTTCTGATCCGTCTCCCAGAAAAAGCGCGCGTCGTTGAAGCGCGCCCGAAGCACGCGCTCATTGCCGTGGCGGATGAGACCTTGCGGGTCTCCTTCAGTATTCAGCACAGCCAGAAAATGCGGCAGCATCTGGCCGCTCGAATCTTCCAGCGCAAAATATTTCTGATGATCGCGCATCACGGTGACCAGCACTTCTTCCGGCAGAACCAGAAACTGCGGATCGAAACCCCCGAGAATCACGGACGGAAATTCTGTGAGGTTCACCACCGTGTCGAGTAACGATTTATCTTCGCGCCAACGCGCTCCGGGGATGTAGCGCGCGGCCGCATCGAGAGCCTTGCGAATGTTTTGCTCCCGTTCGCCGCGCCCCAATACTTTGGCCACACGCAGCGCATCGACATAAGCAGAACCGGCGCGCGGAATTGTCACTTTACCATGCGACAGAATCCTGTGCCCACGTGATGCGTTCCCTGCCTGGATGCCGTCGAATTCCAGCGGAATGGTCTCGCCATCCAGCATCGCCACCAGCCAGCGCACGGGCCGCACAAAACGCTCGTTCAGCTTGCGCCAGTACATATTCTTCGGCCAGTAGATCGACGAAATTTCCTTGGGGAGATTCTCCGCAAGAATTTCGGCCGCGGAGCGGCCTTTCCTAGTCACGCTGGCCGCCAGGTATTCGCCCTTCGGCGTCGTGATCTTCTCCAGTTGCGAGACGTCTACGCCAGCTTTCCTAGCGAAAGCATGCGCTGCAGGGGTGGGTTGACCATCTTTATAAGCAACGCTGGCGGAAGGCCCATTCATTCGCTCCGTCACATCGGGCTGAGTCGCAGGAATCCCTGACGCTAGCACCGCCAACCTGCGAGGCGTATCGAAATGTGCAATCTGGTTCGCAGCCAGGCGTTCCCGGCTCAGCAGCGCGCCGACGCGCTCGCGCAACTCCTGCAAGGCTGCATCGATCATCCGCGCCGGAATCTCTTCGCACCCGATCTCTAGTAGAAGGTCTGGCATGCATCGAACCCATAGCGCCGGCGTCTCGCCGGCTGTCCCGAGAGCGCCTGCCCTCAGCCGCCGGGACGGCGGCGCTACAACTTACGATCCCACCGGCGACAACTTCTCGTTTACCTTCTTCAGCTTTTTTGTGCCAACAGGCTCAGGCTCGTCTGACTTCTCCGCCGCCGCAGCTTCACTCTTCTGCTGATCCACCCAGGCCTTTGCGATGCCCACGGCCAGTGCCCGCACGAGCGCGATCACGCCCACCCGCTCTGTCACTGAAATTGCGCCCCGTGCATCGAGGATGTTGAACAGATGGGAACATTTCAAGCAAAGATCGTAAGCTGCCAAAAGCGGGAACCGCGATTTCTCGCGAGCAATTCCGTCGCCCGGGACTTTGTCCCCAGAAACTGTCGAATATTGACCGATCAGCCCCTGACACTCCGCCTCGTACAGCCGGAAATGCTCCCAGGTTTTCTCAACATCAGCAGCCTCGAAGTTGTACACAGAAAACTGCAGTTCATCCGCCAGCCGCACATCGCCATATTTCACTTCGTGCCCGGTCTCTGGATCACGAGCCCAGACAATGTCATAGATCGAATCCACATCCTGCAGAAATGCGCCGATGCGTTCCAGACCGTAAGTCAACTCGGCGGAAATCGGAAACAAATCTATGCCGCCGCATTGCTGGAAATATGTGAACTGCGTGATCTCCAGTCCATCAAGCATCACCTGCCAGCCTACGCCCCACGCGCTAAGCGTAGGCGCTTCCCAATTATCTTCTTCGAACTTGATGTCGTGCTTGCGCAAGTCTATGCCGATCGCAGCCAGCGACTCCAAATACAACTCCTGCACATTCTCCGGCGGAGGCTTCAGGATCACCTGCAACTGCATGTGCTTGAACAGCCGGTTCGGATTCTCGCCATAGCGCCCATCCGCCGGCCGCCGCGAAGGCTGCACATACGCCACCTTGTACGGCTTCGGCCCCAGCACGCGCAGAAATGTCTCGGGCGCCATCGTCCCCGCCCCCACTTCGACGTCATACGGCTGCTGCAGCACGCACCCGCGCTCCGCCCAAAAAGCCTGCAGCCGCAGGATGAGTTCCTGAAACGTCAGCGAATTGCGTTTAGATGGATTCAAGGGATTATTCGAGAGCGAGAAGCCAAGAGTTGATTGTAATAGAAGCGGAGCCGAGTCGTCAGCCGGGAGCTAGAACCCACCCTTCTCCAGCATCCCCGCCGTGATCAACTTTTTCTCGATATGCCGCTGCAAAATCTGGATCAGAAACTTCCTCAGGTCTGAGGCCCGCGACTTCGGCCACGGAATCTCGACGAAATTTTCTACCGGAGCGCGAAACATCTTCGCAGCCAGCACGCGAGATTCACTCGAAATCTCCGACGACGCCAGCCGCTTATCCTCGGGACACATCAGCCCATCCGCCAGCGCATGAAAATAAGCGCGACTGCCATTCAGGCTGCGGCCGCAGACGATGCACTCCGTCAACTCAGGCAGAAATCCCACCAGCCGTGTCAGCCACAGATCAAAATAGGTGACCGGCATCCAGATCTCAGACCCAGTCAGGGCATGCAGCACCGAGAGAGCGAGCCGGAAGATGGCGTCATTGGCTTCACGATCCGGCAGCAGCTCGTCAAGCAACTCCGCCACATGCGCCAGCGCCACCGCGCGCGCATAGCTGACTTCGGTGGCCAGTGGAGACTCCAATACTTCGCAAGCATCCAGGCGCGCCAACTCCTGCCGCTCGCGCACATCGTAAAAAGCGCGCACATAGGTCATGGGCTCGAGCGCGCCGCCAAAGCGCCGTTTCGACTTCTTTGCCGACCGCGCCACGCCGCGCACTTTTCCTTCCGCACGAGTAAACAGCGTGACCAGCAAATCCGCCTCGCGCAGCGGATAAGTGCGCAGCACGATCGCCTCCGACTCAATCAGTGACATGGAAACCCTACAGGTGGACGGATGATTGTAAACGCACCTATAAAAGGGATCAAAAGATCGGCTGCTTCGCATCCTCGCCGGGTTGAGGTACCACCGGGCCATACGTCAGGCGTTGGGGACGCTTTCAAGACCAAGACAACGACCAGTCCGCGCATTACGGATTACTGTGCGAGTCGGCGGGAAAGACATTGTAATAACATTGAAACGAAAGCCACTTACTGGCTTCGTTTCGCAAAAAGAACCGTGCGAGAGTGATATTCATACCTATGAGATATACGTACTATTACAGCGATCTCTTTTAGTAATATAATTTGGCCCAACCTGAGGGATCAGCGGGATCTTCGTCACGCATCTGGCGGATTGGGCCGAGAAGGACCGCAATGCCCTGCTCTGCCAGCTCAACAGCTATCCCGCCCAGAAAGAAGGTGCCGCATGAAACGCCAGATCACAGGTCTGCACGCTGCCGATCGCTGTGCCGCCGATCAAATCCCAGACGGAATGTTTCTCGTCCGCGTGCAACGAACCCAGTTTCGTCGCCAGGCACAGAAGCCCTATTACACGCTCACTCTGGTCATTCTTGAGCCTAGTCGATTTTCCGACCGCATCCTTTCGAGCCGCCTCTATTGTAGCCCGAAGGCACTCTGGAAGCTGAACTGGTTTCTTCGCGACTTCGGCTATGACGCGGAGTTGCTCGGTCGAGATGAGGTTGATGAAAGACAGCTTGTAGGTTTGAAGGGCGTAGTCAAGATCAGCCACATCGTCTTCAACGGCGCTTCCCTGCTTCGACTCGACGGCTTTGCACCCGCTGGTCGCTGGGAAGAACTTTCCCCGGCAAATCTGGACAATCCACAGGTGGCCTGAGATGACTTACAGCTACACCCAGATCAGCCAGTACCTCACCTGCCCGCGGCGCTATCGGCATCGTTACCTCGATGGCTGGAAAGAAAAAGACACCCGCGCAGCGATGCTGTTCGGTCGCGCCTTCGAACAAGCGCTGGGCGCCCTATTCCGCCGGGAAGATCCGGAGCAGCCCTGTTCTCGGAGTGGTCTGCTTGCCAGAGCCAGGACTTGCACTTCTCGAAAAGCGACTCCTGGGATCGCATGCTTCGGCAAGGGCTCATGTTATTGACCCGCTTCTGCCAGGACGATCGTATCCAAATTTCGCAACCTCGAAGGAATCTGCAGATCAAATTCAGTAGGACGATTGCGGGCCAGAACGATTTCGTCGCCTACATCGACGCCATCGGCAAACTCGACGGCACGCGCTGCCTGCTGGAGTGGAAGACCTCTTCGAGCCGATATCCTGAAGAGCCTGACGGGCTATTGTCTGGATCCGCAGCTTGTCTATTACTCGTGGATGACTGGCATTGCCGATGTTGCCCAGGTCGTGTTTGTCCGCAAACGACTGGTCGAGGTTCAGTATCTGCGCACAACCATCACCGATGCACAGCGCGAGGAGTTCGGGCATCTCGTCGTGGACACATCCGACGAATTGAGTCGGCGGATTTCCTACCGCACAGCGGTATCCGCTTTCCCCAGAACCCCTGCAGCAACTGTCCCTATGTTGGACTTTGTCTTGGAAAGCAAGGGATGGCGGACGCGGCTTTGGTGCGGCGTCCAGGAGCTGAAAATCTTGATTGGCTTGACGAGCTTAGTTACTGACAATCCGCCCATGCCACCGAAATTCGACCGCCGCCGTGCCCTCTTCGTACTAGGTAAGATCGACGAGATTCTGGCGTGGGAGCAGCGCAAGGAAACGGAGCGCGACACCAAGTTCGTGGAACTGGGGCGCTACTTATGCGAAGTACGAGCGGGACAGTACTGGCGGCTGGAGACCCTGAAATCCTTCGACGCGTTTCTGGAGAGGCGATTCCCCGGGTCCCGGCGGAAGGCGTACTACCTGATGTCGATTCACGAACATCTGCCTCCGCAGGCGAGAAAGCAGTTGAAGGAGGTGGGTTGGACGAAGGGTCTGGAGTTGGCCAAACCGGCAAGGCGGGACAGGCAGCACTTCGATTGTGCAACCTGGTTGCACAAAGCGGCTCAAATGCCGAAGGAGGAATTTAAGCAGGAGGTCGAGAAGGAATTAACGGGAAAGGAAACAGAACCGTGGGAGATCATCTATTTCAAACTATACCGGAGCCAGATGCCGGTCATCGATCGGGCGATCGAAACCGCGGCTTTGATGCTCGGGAGCGACCGCTCTCGCGGCTACTGTTTGGAAATGATCTGTGCGGACTTCCTTGCCGGCGCCAACCTCGACCAGGGAGATCCGGAAATGCTTCTTTTCTCGATGACGAGGTTCTACAAGTTTCTGTCCGAGGAGCAGAGGCGGGCATTTCATGAAAGCCTAAGCGAGAAAACTTCATGAGCTCGGTTTACCGAAACGTCCCGCGAGTGCGACTGAATTCGATTGCGTATGAGAGTTTGCGGCAGCAGGTGCTGCGTCGTGATGGCTGGAGATGCCAATCGTGCAGCGCGATGTCGAACTTGGAGGTTCACCACCAGGTATTCCGAAGCCACCTGGGCAATGATTCGAAAGAAAATCTGATCACTCTCTGTGCGATCTGTCATGGAGTGAAGCATGCACGGATTTGACCTGCTCCCCTCTCCGAACACAAGTGGGTATGATTTCGTCGAAGGAATGGAGGAGGGAACATGTCAGTATGGGCAGCTCAATCTTTTGCAACAGAACTCCGGAGCGGCGGAGGCATTTTGAGTTCACGGACGATTAGAAGAACTGAATGGTCTTCATGCTCTCGGCCAAGGCCCTGAGTTGCTCGGGAGAATTGGCCACGAAGGCGAACGACAACAGCTTGCCTTTGCGGATGGTGGTCCAGACTACGGCACCTTTCTTTATAGTGATAGTGCCGTCCTGTTCTGAAAAGACGGAGACTGCAAAACTTTGGCCGCCGATGACTACTGAGCGCGGCTTTTCCGTCGAGCCACTGAAACCCGCCACCCAGGCGCTCATTTTTCCCTCTGCACTGGTGTCATCAAGGTTGCTGAACCTCTGACGCGGGTAGGTTTCGATCATTAGCGAGTGCCACGCCGGAGTTGTGACGTCTGGGCCAGAGGACATTGCGAGTAGCAAATCAAGAGTTTTAGTCGTGTGGAGCGCTTCCGCACGAGCACGGATGTCTGCACGTCCTCCGATTGTTTCGTCTCTCATCTCCTTGGGCGGAGCATAGCTGAAGCCAAGGTCGACGTTGGAATAGGCGTTACCGGAAGAAGTAAGTACGTCCGGCATGTTTCGATGAGCGAAGAATCAATAACTTACAACTCTTTTTTAAATCAAGTTTGCTATTGAAGCGAGTTTTTCAGCAGACACTTCGGGGCAACTAGAGATTCTTCGAGGCAATGGTAACGGCACTTTTCAGTCCCCCATAAGATATGGGACCGGCTCGAACACGGACATGCAAGCCTTGGGCGACTTCAACGGTGACGGCAAAGTTGATCTGATAGTTGGCGGTGAGTCGACGCCTCCTCAGAGATTTTCTTGGGTAATGAGGATGGGACGTTCCAGCAGCCCATCGATGACTTTTTGTTGGGCGGTATGGTTGCTGTGGATGATTTCAACCAGGATGGAGCAGCGGACATCGCCGCCGGAGCTTCAATCCCGCCTGCAAAACCAAGTGATCTGGCGCACATCCCTGGGGACCCTCTGCTACTAAAATGCAGCAAGCGTGTTATAAATAGCTGCCTAACCTCGGCTCTCTTTCCCCCGCCAAGACACGGCAGCGGATGCATTACGTTCCTCGTTGAGGTATCGCCATGAAACGCGACTCGCTCGTGTTCGCCGTCCCCTTGCTGATGTTTGTGGTTCTCTCCTTTCCGGTACAAGCTCAAGTCTCGTTCTTTCAACCTCCCACGTTCTCCGGCTCGGGCACCGTGTTTGTAGCCGACTTCAACGGCGACGGCAAGCCCGACATCCTTACGTCGGATGGCACGATGAATCTGGGAAACGGCGACGGCACGTTCAAGCTCGGCACGCCGGTCTCAGTATCATCCAGTCAGGTGATCGCCGTGGCCGATTTCAATGGCGACGGCAAGCCCGATGTATTGGAGCAGGGCACGGGCACCTTGCTGGTCATGCTGGGAAACGGCGATGGCACGTTCCAGGCGCCCATCAGCACTGCCAGCGGCGCTAGCTTTTTTGCCGTTGCTGCCACCGACCTGAACGGCGACGGCAACCAGATGGGCACGCAGCCCGTAACGAGCACAGTTACCGTGACGGCTTCAACAAGCGGAACTGGCGCAATCAACCACACTACTGCTGCCACACGAAGCCAAGCCCGCCGCCAATAACACAACGGCCCCCATGCTATAGACACGCGACTTGAGCCGCGATTGTTTACGCCGAGCAGCGAGGCCGAAGATCATACCGGCAAAGGGAAGCAGCAGCGCATAGTTCAGGTAGTGCGAAGTTGACCTCGGTCCCCGCAAAGCTGCACTCGCCATAGTAGTACTGATGGTAAGAGTGCTTGAAGCCGGATTAGCGCCGCTGGGCGTGACGGAGGACGGAGCGAAGCTGCAGGTCGCCCCAGAAGGAAGCCCACTACAGCCGAAACTCACCTCCGAGTTGAATCCGTTCATAGGCGTGACGGTGAACGTTGCAGTCCCACTTTGTCCGGCGACAATGGTCAGAGTGGTTGGTGTGACCGACAGTTGGTAGTCGGGACTAAGGGTGATGGTGTAGGTTGCGCTCGCGACAGCGCTATTGTTATAGCCGCTGGCCCCAGCGATCGCCTGGAGAGTCTCCGTGGAACTGACGGTGATCGGCCCGTTATAAACGGCGGAACTGGTCGTGGGTGTGGTTCCGTCGTTGGTGTAATAGATCGTGGCCCCAGTTGTCGTGTCCGAGATGGCCACCATTTGCGCCGAACTGTAGTTGCCGGACGCCGGTGAAAATGTTGGTGTTGCCGCCAATGGCAGGGAGTTCACCGTGAGCGTTTGCGCGGATGAGTCGAGGTGGCAAACGTGCCGTCTCCGCTGTAGATGGCAGTCACCGGATAGGTGCCTAATGCCAGACTGCTGGGGTTGTAGTCGAAGCTGGCCGCACCGCTGGTCAAGTTCAAAGATCCCACTTCGCTCGATCCGTTGAAGAACGCGACCACACCCGTGGGAGTCCCACTCCCTGAGGTAGGAGCGACCGTTGCAGTCATTACCACCGGCCCGGAGGAGCCAACGGCAACGCTCGCAGGCGACAGACTCAAGCTATTAGTGGAGGCGGTAGTCCCACCAAGCCCTATCGCAAAGCTGAAAACCGTGCCGTCGTCGTTGGTCGCGCCGTCCCCTGGGGTTGTCCCATAGAAGATCCCGCTCGCCGCCGGTATCATCAGCCCGGCGGGGAAGCCGCCGGAACTGGGGAAAGTGTAAAGCGTAATCAGAGTCCCCGCCGGAGTCATCTTGAAGATTGTGCCGGTGCCGTTAGCCCCGCCTAGCTCTGTTGTCCCGTAGAAGTTTCCGTCGGTGGCTTGGATTACCCCGCTCAGTGGCCAGCCCCCGTCAGTAGAGTCGAAAAGGTGCAGTGTGGTCAGCGTGCCGCCAGGCGTGATTTTGAAGACCGTGCCACAAGAACCGTTGACAGGATAAGCGAGCGTGTCGCACGCCACGAGGTTCCCGCCATAGGCTGTGGTCCCGTAGAAATTACCGTCCGTGCCCTGCACCAGCCCACTCACGCCATCCCCGTCAGGACAGCCAGGTTGCCCACAGAAGCTGTAGAGCAAGGTCGGCGCACCCTGTGGCGTGATCTTGAAGATCGTGCCACAGAAACCCGGTTGGCCTTGGCCGCAGAAATTGTTCCCACCACCGGCGCTCCCGTAGAAATTTCCGTCGGTGCCTTGCACTAAAACACGACCAGGACTAGTGAAATTGGTTCCGTCGAAACTATAAATCGTGGTCAGCGTGCCTACGGAGTGATTTTAAAGAACGTTCCCGAGTTGCTCGCTCCGCCACCTAGGGTAGTCCCATAGAAGTTGCCGTCGGTGCCTTGCACTAAAGCGGCGGAGGGATAGGAGCCATCAGCACAATTCGTTTGAGAACAAAAGTTGTATAGAGTGACTGGCGTGCCACCCGGGACGATTGAGAAGATCGCGCCGCAGCCGGTGCCGTTGCAAAGGCTTAAGTTGCCACCTTGGAAGGTTGTCCCATAGAGTTTCCCATCAGAGCCTTGGGTCAGCCCCACCGCAGGGTCTGCGCCGTCAGCCCCGTTGAAACTGTGCAGGGTGGTCAGCACACCTGTGGGGGTAATCTCAAAGACCGTGCCACATCCGGGACCGTCGTTACTAGGAGGACAGGGGCTAATGGCCCCGCCAGAACCTGTTGTCCCATAGAAGTTTCCGTCCGCGCCTTGCACCAGCCCATTGGGATCTTCGCCGTCAGTCCCGTCGAAGCTTTGCAGCGTGGTGAAGGTCTGCGCGGGCGAACCGAGTGCCGCCGCGAGACAAAGCACAGAAATGAAGCAAGCCCTTTTCACGTGCACGATCTTCATTTCGCACCTCGCGAAAGGCTCCCGAAATTCTGTTTATCCGTTGCGGCCCTGAAGGCCTCAAGTAGCCCGGACCTTCCCGCCCGCCTCTATTTATCACAAAATCGGGCTCTTTAACAGAATTATTCGTAAAACCCTCTTGACATCATCGCCAAAAGAAATGCGAAGCGAGGGCTGGGGCGTCGAAGGTTGGTTTCACATGGCGGCCCTCAGTACGGCCAGCTCACCCGCGGATAAAGACTGGCACGGGATCGGCACGATAGGCTCGCCAATTGGAACACACTCGCGAAACGCGTTCCGTGCCTAGCCAGCGCTAGATGCGACTGAGTCGAGGAGCGCTAGCGGAAAATTGGCGCGAATTTCATTGCTGCCATGTCACTCCTGGATAAAGGCTTGGTATGCGGTAGCCCCGATACGCGCCGATGCCCAAACCACCCCCGATGTTCATTTGCCAGACAACCTGGGGGCTGTCAGTTTGGGACGTCTCTATGATTACCGACCCCGCAAAGTCGGACGGAGCGCTACTATCAAACTCGACGTCACCGTTACTCAAAACATCGATGCTCCCGCCCCAAAAGGAAAAAAAACCTGGGAGATACTGCCACTGCAGGCTGGCAACATTTGTGCTCTCGTCTATTTGGAATATCGTGGCGCGGCTATAGCAATTCGGCGCCGGTGGTGCGGGTGGCCCGCAGGGTAGTCCATCGGAAAGGATCCGAGCGTTTCCGTCGTCGTACACAGCGATAGTCGTCTGGGAACCATTGACGCTCAAAATGTTCGGATAATGTTGTGCATAGAACCAATCGCTCGGATTACCACCCAACAGAGTCCAGTCTCCGTCTTGTCCTAGCTTCCACAAAACATTCCCGGAGCCGGTCCCGTTTGCGTAATCAATCTTCAGAATCCAGCTTTGGTTACGCATTGAGACGAGCAGGTTGCCGTCGGCCGTGTAAACGAGGGCATTACTGTGCGTCCAATCGGGCAATCCAAAATAAGGGTAACGACTAACGTCCAGGTGATCGAAGGACGACCACGCCCACGCCACGTTCCCGTTCAGATCGATGTCAACCACAGCGTCACCAACGACCTGGGTGGTTCCGGGGTAACCGGGCAGATCGGTGAAGCTTTTCGCTATCTCAGCAAGCGCGATCCAGTGGCCATTGGGCAAAACTAATACGTCATGGTGGAATGGGTTCCCGCCGTTCAGTCCTAGCGGCGGTGGGATAGTAAAGTCGTAGAGATTGGCTTGAAGCGATTGATTCACTTCAGTGTACGAAACATCGCGAACAACGTTGCATGCCAGGTCGACTTCCTGCAAATCCAAAGGACGAACGATGATGAAGTGCCCGTTTTGCAAGGGCTTGACCGGTTCCGCGTTGCCGGGGCAATACCAGATGACGTTGCCCTGAAGATCGGCAACCACAGATTGCGGGCCATCAGAGGTGAGGCTAAGCAATTCCACGCCCGGGGAGGGCGTAAGCCCTGGGGTGGGCAGCGTGACACTGATTCCGGGAAACCGCGGGGACGAGGACGCGGTGGGCATCTGCGTACCAGGCAGTGGCCCGGTAGTGAAAGTCAGGTCCTCGCTGCTGAATGTGTTAGTGCTGTCCGAGCATTGAGCTTGTGCCACCGCCTGCATGTGGTAGGTAGTTGCCGCTTTCATTCCGGCGACCAGGATGGTGGTTGTCTGGGAAGTGGCTGTGGCGGGATACCATGCCGTGCTTCTTCCATAGGAGGTATCCGGACCGAACTGGACCGTCACCTGTCCGGCACATCCGAGGGTGGTCGTAATCGTGTACTGTGCGACCAACGGGTTTTGGGTAGGTGCGACCGATGCAGTCGCTATGCCCGGCGGATCATTGAACCTTCCGCCCCCGCAGGCAGCTGTAAGAAAGAGCAAACTGATCATCGCGAACAAAACGAATGGCTGTAGCGGAGCCGATTCTCTCATCTTTCCCCGTGAACGAGATTTCCCCCTGAACGAGAAGGCCTGCCCACAGCTAGGGCTGCACCTTCACAATCGCGGCGGGCTTTCTGTTAGTGCGGAATTATACTTCAGACGGTGAAAATACCTAGTAATAATTTAGTTTACAAAACTGGTGCTGCTAATTCTGCACTGGGATGATGAGTATTCTAATGTTGTGAAGCGAAACCCATTGCTGTCATGGGAGAACGATCTGCAAATATCCATCGCGCGGAGGCTGAGCACCGGTTTCGCAACGCGCCAAGCTTGTTCGGAGAATCCCCACACCTCTTGCCGGGGAAGTAAAAAATTGCTTAACCTTGATCACGGTTAAGATTGTTAATTTTCAAGAACTCCGCGCAATCTTGACCATTTGAGAGTACGTGCATCGGCCAGTTGGTACAATTCAAGGTTTGAGCCTACACTCTTCGGGATCATGGGATTTCTGAATTGATCATGCAAAAGTCGCAGCTGTTCGTGTTGTTCATCGTTTTCACCGCTGGGGTGTGTTTCTCGCAGTCCGCCGGTGACCCTTTATCTCAGGGCACATCGTCTCAGGGATCATCCCTGGATTGTTCCGATCCGACGATCGCCAACACTCCGCTATGCAGTTCTGCGCAGCAGCAAAGATCCAATAGTTTTCAAGGAAGCGGTGGCTCGTCTCTCCCCATGCGCGTGCCGGTGTTAACAACACCTTACGGTTTTAGTCCGGACCAGTACACTCCGACTAGGCCTCCGCTCAATCCCCCGCAAATCTGGCACCGCCCGGTCCCGACTCGGCCGGAAACCGAATTCGAACAGATGGTGGCCGACTCGGTTGGCCGGCCATTGCCATTGTTCGGCCAGTCGTTGTTCGTGCAGGCTCCCAGTACGTTCTCTCCGGTCGACTTCATGCAGGTTCCGAGCGACTACATCATCGGCCCGGGCGACGAACTACAGATCAGGGTTTGGGGCCAAGTTGAAGCCAACTTGCGAGTCACGGTGGATCGGTCTGGCGAAATTTACATCCCGCAGGTTGGACAAGTATCCGTTGCCGGCATCCACTATGGAGATCTGCAACCACACCTAAAAAGTGAGATTTCGAAGATATTTAAGAACTTCAATGTCACGGCAAGCATCGGCCGGCTTCGATCCATCCAGATAATTGTTGTTGGCAATGCTCGTTATCCCGGCACCTATACGATCAGTTCGCTGAGTACGCTGGTCAATGCGATTTTCGCTTCCGGCGGCCCTACCCCCCAGGGCTCGTTGCGCCACATCCAGGTCCGCCGCGATGGCGCCACCATCACCGATTTCGATTTCTATGACCTGCTCATCAAGGGCGACAAGTCAAAGGATGTCCGTCTGCTGCCCGGCGATGTCCTCTACATTCCTCACGTTGGCCCCTTGGTCGCGGTCTCGGGTTCCGTGAATTCGCCGGCCATCTACGAAATGAAGGACAGTTCCACCCTGAACGATTTGATTGAGATAGCAGGCGACCTCAGCACTGTCGCAGACACCAATAAGATCACCATCGATCGCTTCGTGGATCACCAGGCGCGCAAGACTCTGGAGTTTCCTTACGATGCGCAGTCCCGTGCTCTGCCGCTCCAGGATGGTGATATTGTCCGTGTGTTTTCAATCGTTCCCCGTTTCGAAGATACCGTAACCTTGCGAGGCAATGTTGCCAATCCCGGGCGTTATCCCTGGAAGCCGGGCATGCGCATCAGCGACCTGATTCCTAATGCACAGGCATTGCTCACGCGCCGCTACTGGCGCAATCGCGCCGCCATCGTCAATGGCCGCGCGACCGAATATCCCGTTCAGTCGCCACCTCCGCAGACGCAGAGCAACCGTTCCACGTCGAATCAGCAACCGTCTAATGGGACCGCGCCCAACGGCATCGCAACGCCTGGCGTTCCGGACACAACCCAGAATCCCAATTCTCCGGAGACCTTGCCCGATGCAGCGGGTTCCTCAAATCTGGCGGATGCGATCTACGCACAGAACGAGCAAAACCCATCCGAAAACAATTCTTCGAACGGCGGCAATACTCCGTCTGGGAGTCAACCGACCTCTCAGGCTGCCAGCAGCAATCCCAACAACCCCAACCCGAACACCGTCAGGGACATCGCCGAGGACGTGCGCCGCTATGCTCCCGAGATCAACTGGGATTACGCCATTATCCAGCGCGTCAATCCTATCGATCTCTCCTCGAAGCTTCTGTGGATGAGCCCGCGCAAGGCAATCTTGGAACATGACGAAGCCAGTAATTTGGAATTGCAGCCCGGCGATATCGTAACGATATTCTCTCAGCGCGATATCACCGTTCCGCAAACTGAACGCTCTCAGTACGTGATCGTCGAAGGCGAAGTGCGGCGCCCTGGCGTTTATAAACTCGAAACCAATGAAACCCTCCGCTCCGTTTTGCAACGCGCAGGCGGATTGACTCCGAACGCTTATGTTTACGGCTCGCAATTGACACGCGAATCGGCGAGAGTAGATCAACAAAGAAGCCTAGACGAACTGGCGAATTCCATGGAAGTACAAATCCGTCAGTCAGCTGTGGCAGTGGCAGCCTCCACCAATCCCGGGGACTTGCCGCAAATGCTCGCAGCCCAGGAGGCAATTATCACGCAGCTCAAGAGTGTCCGCGCGAGTGGGCGCGTCGCTCTACCTGTGAAGCCCAGAGACAACAGCCTCACCGACTTTCCCGACATGGTGATGGAGGACAGCGACCGACTCTCAATTCCTCATACGCCTTCGACGGTCTCGGTGGTGGGAGATGTTTACAATCCCGGATCGTTTATCTACGAGGCGCGCAATACAGCGGGAGCCTATCTTGAGGTAGCCGGCAAGGGAAAACCCCAGTCAGACATACATCACGCGTTTGTTCTGCGCGCGAACGGCGTAGTCGTCGCCGCCAATAACGTCAATGGAGTTTTCAAGGGGACTAAATTTGACCGCATCCGGCTGTATCCCGGGGATCAGATTGTCGTCCCTTATAAGCTTCCGACAGGAGCTTTTGTCCGGGGCCTGCAGCAATGGACGCAGATCACTTCGCAACTGGCCATAACGGTGGCGGCCTTGGCTATTATTGCGCCGTGATCTATGCCGACCAGCGGTGGATCGGAAATCATGGCATCGGTCGTTTTGCGCGACACGTGCTCGCAGGTCTCGATTATCGTCCCGTCGCACTAACGTCGCATCCAGCCGCGCCTCTGGATGCCTGGCGTCTCGCCCGTGCTCTCGGCAAGCTGACCCACAACGATCTTTTCTTTTCGCCGGGATACAATTCGCCGCTCTTCTCTACCGCACCTTTCGTTTTCACGATCCACGATCTCAGCCACATTTACTGCCCAGAGAACAGCAGTCCGCTCATTCGGCTGTACTACGCAACTGTAATGAAAAGAGCTTGTCAACGCGCCCTCAGCATCCTTACGGTCTCGGAATTTACGCGTATGCAGATTGTCGAGTGGTCGGGTGTGTCGGCAGAGAAGGTCTTCAACGTTGGGTGCGGGGTTGATCCTACGTATCAGCCCGCGGAGAATTCCTACGGTCTACAATTTCCCTACCTTTTGTGCGTAAGTAATCGCAAGCGACACAAGAACGAGTTCCGGGTGGTGGAAGCTTTTGCCAGAGCTGACCTCCCTACCGGAATGCATCTCGTGTTCACGGGCGGCCCCACGGCGGAGCTTACCGATTGCATTGAACATTTCCATATAACCCGACGGGTGTATTTTGCTGGTGTGGTTCCAGAAATAAAGTTTCCTTCGCTTTATCGAGGCGCCGAGGCGCTGGTGTTCCCTTCTCTCTACGAGGGATTTGGGCTGCCGATCTTGGAAGCAATGAGGTGCGGCACACCCGTGGTCACGGCAAACGTCACTGCCATGCCCGAGGTTGCTGGAGGCGCTGCTCTCCTTGTGGACCCAACTTCGGTGGAACAGATCGCAAGGGCGATGGAGCAAATCGTGAGCGACACTACATTACGCCAGCAGTTACGACATAAGGGCCTGACGCGGTCTGCTGAATTCTCATGGGCAAGCACGGCTGCCAGAGTGCGCGAGTTGATTAAAAGGGGATAACGCAGATACGCGCTCTGACAGGAACAGAACACTACTAGCCCTAGTCTTTTGTCAAAATATGAAATAGTCTGTTGAGTGCGTTTAGCCTTTTCATGGAAGCTTGACACAGAAGAAAAATATTGAAACTTAAGGTGTTTCCCCTAGGTAAATCTAAGTGATTTTGTAGGCAAGATGAAATCCGCTCGGGGACTGAATCCAGTTTCACCAGGAGAGCTATCTTGAAACTCTTTAGACTGCCGTCCTTCTGTGTGGCAATTTCGATCTTCGGAATGATCCCGCTATTGACCGGACAACAGTCGAGAGGCGTGGCGGAAGGACCAGTACCTCCACCGATCGCTGCGGCCGAGAAGGTTTCCATTGCAAATGCACGCGGACAAAACTCCGAGAGTATTGTCGATCAGACCGCATCCGATGGCGTCCCGAACCGGCCCTACTACCCGATTCGCAACATCAACGGTGCAATGAACGCTGGACTGTGCGGTTTGTCTGACCGCCCAGCTTGGTGTCGCGGATCTGAAATTGGAGCATGGACCAATAGCGCGATTGCTGTAATTAGGTGCGGCGAGGTCTACATCCCTGCCGGAACTTACACGCAAACGACCAGCATCGTGAAGCCGCGTTGTGTCAAGCTTCATGGAGCTTCTGCTGACAGCACGTTTTTGAGCTGGACACCCACGCATGGCGTGGCGATTATTATGGGAGATGGTATGGGTGCAACAGGATTCGCAGGGGAAGGTGCGCTGGAAGATTTAACCCTGATCGGCCCCGGTGCAAGTACCAAGACTTGCGGCATTTATCTTGGCGGATCAGACGGCACCGGATGCGCTCCGTCGACCTCAATCGATCCTGCAACGAATCTCGACGATCACGACAATATCAATCGAGTTAGAACGTCGAAGTTATCTTCCGCGGGCGCTTTCGGGGTGGGCGTGCAATGGGGCAATAATGCCTGGTCAACTACCCTCTTTGAGAGCGCCATCTCTTTCAATGGAACAGGAATTTATGTGCCCGGCACCAGACCCCAGACAGGCGAAAACCTCTCCGTTCTCAGCAGTGTGATTGGAAATAATGTGGGCATCGGTCTTGAGATTGCGACGGGAAACAATATCAATTTCAATCTCGTCAATACCTCCTTCGACTACAACGGATCGTGGGCCGTGCAGAACGGCACAGCCCCGACCCAGAACGCGGTGAGCCTGGTCAATTGCTATATTGCTCAGCAAAGTCAATGGCTGCAAAACTACGGCTACATGAACCTCACGGGAGTGTACGCGAATGACGCCGCCGACTCAGGGGTTCTAGGCTATCTGATCGACAATGAGGCGGCCTACTTTACCGCTCTCGGAGGTCAATTCTTTAATAACGGAACAGGGGCAATCCTAAATCCGGCAGGGGTTCCAAGTACATGGATAGCGCCACTGATCACTAGTCCCGGTCCGAGTGGCTTCGGTCCGACCATGACTTACATCGACCGTCTCGGAGATTTTGTCCCAAGTAGCTTATACCTCCAACACATGAACCAAAACAGCGCCAACCAGGTGGCAGGAACCTCAACTTGCTCATCTGGGACGCAAACTATCGTCTTTCCTGGAGGGTTCGTTTCCCCGCCCGCAGTTCTAGTGTTTGACGAAACGACCAAAGGGGGCGTCAGCCTCACCGAGAAAGGAAACTGGGGTTTCGTTGTTTCGTGTACGGGAGCCTCAGACATGTTCGATTGGATCGTGGTCGGAAATCCTAACTAAGCAGTAAATACGGCAGACTTCGACAAGCTGGTTAGGGAGCGGCGGCAGCAATTGCGACGCTTATTCCGTTGCCGGAATTTCGTACAAGACGACAGAATCGAACTGGGCGATCGGTACGCCCGGCTGCCTTGGTGGGTCAATCTCTCGACTGGCCAATACCTTGGCAAGCGTGTCGGCGGCGACTTGATTTACCACTATGAACAGGTGGTGCGACACCGGGGCATTCAAATAGGCGATTGGAATCTCCTGCTTTAAGAAGTAATACTCCAGCGGAGCGAGCGACGGAAGCGTCACCAACACCGAGTCTCCCGTAGTCAGCCGCGGCTTGAGGTACATGGCTGTGTCCTGCATTCCTCTGCCTTCATTGGTGGAATAGATGATGTCACCTCGCCGCACATACCAAGCCGTCCACAAGCACATTGCAACCACAAAGAGGGTCATCCCATGCCGAATTGGTAAGCGGCTCAGGAGCCATGTAGCCACCAACGCGAACCCCGCCGCGGAGGCCGCGAAATAGAGCGGAAGAGCAAAAGTCCAAACTCTCTCGAATGGCACAACGCGTTGGACAAAGAGTATGGGCGCGACTGAGGCGGTGAGCGCCAACGGCAAAGGGATGCGGAACCGGCTGCAACGCATATGGCAGATCAGGGAGATTCCGAAACCAGCCGCCAGGACAATGATCAGGAGCAGCGGTAATCCACGGTTCCAGTACCTCCAAGTCGACACAAACGAGACAGGAAGCTCTCTCAGAAAGACCCTGGTGGGCAGCGCCCGCACGACACTGTTCGCGAACACAGACGCTGGCCCAGATACAGCAAACACGGGGCTGTACAATACCGTGGTCAAGACGGCAGTGAGAAAGCCGGCGACAAATAATCCGCTGACAATGCGTCGGGGAGGCTTAGCATCGCCGGCGGCGGCGGAGAGCAGCACCCAAGCCGCTACTCCGCCCACTGGGTACAGCATGATGGGGATAGTGTAGAAACCAAGCGCCGCAAAAATGGAAAACAGGAACCAGCCGGTCCATCCCGGATTGCGAATCAGGTACGCCGCGATCGGAATGAGCACGGTGAAAAAGAGACATACAAGCGAATAGCCTCGGGAATTTGTGGAGTATTCGATCAGAACAGAAGAGGATGCAGTCAGGGCGGCAGCGAGGATTGCACTTTCAGTGCGGTACAGGCTACGTGCGGCAACGTAGGTTGTCGGAACCAGCAATAGCCCTGCAAAGAATGCTGGCATACGCAGCGCCCAGGGGCGATTGCCGAATAGTACATAGACAACGTGGACCAAAAAGGTGTGGAACAGGTGGTTGTTGGGTTGCGTGTAAAGGGACAGCCCGACGTAGAGGGGCCTCGAAGCGTACGTCGTTACGCTGTAGGCCTCGTCGTAGCGCATGGGTTGGGACAAGAGAGGGATTCGGAGAAGAGCAGCGAGACATACAATAGCAGCGATTGCCCAGAGATCCTGAGCAGGTATTGCTTTCCATTCTGATGCAATTGTCCTTCCGAACATGGCTGCATCGGCCGTGAGTATTTCGAGGACGCGGAACACTCGTCGGCGGAAGGTGAATACTAGAGCCGCCACAGCAAGGCTGGCGGCCCCCGCGAACTGCAGGCGAACGCGCATGTGCTGGTAGAAATCTCGAGTGAAAAATGGAGTCTGGCCTGTTCTGGAAAGAGCGAGTACTTTAGCATGCAGGTAATCGAAGGAAAGAAATGAAGCGGCGATGCTCACGAGGCCGAGCAGTAATGTGCCGCTTATCAGAACAGCGCAGACGATTGGAGGACTGAACATGCTCAACAGGAATGGCGGGACGGCTCCGAGCGCCGCTGGTTCAGCAGCTTGGGCATGCAGGTCGCGAAAAGATGCCGCATTTACTATCTCAGCGGTGGGAATTCTGGGTTTCTTTTGTGAGCTCATATTGAGGGGAGACTCAGTGGAACGCCTCTATGGTATCTACACGGGGATCATTCGCCTATAGCGCGCGCCACGGAAAGTACAAGACTATTGCGAGACGCATTCGCCTGGAATACCCTAACAAGTACATCTTGGGTGATCCACGGCGCTAATCGGGGCCGAGCGCTGGGAAGTTCTGACAAACAGGTCTTCGGCTGTCAATCATGTTGAAAAAGCTAGAATATATCTGCGCGGTGGGAAGCATCGCTTTGATCGGCGCGGACCGCATTGACCTGTTGGCAGGGTATGGTCCGTTTAGACTGACTCCATTTCTGTTCTTGGCTTTGCTGGCTGTTTTGATTCGTCTCCCAGCCTTGGGATTGCGTGGAAGCGTTCGAGTTCCTACTAGCGCGCCCGTTCGCCGGCAAATCCCTTACCTTGCTGCGTTAGCACTGTTCTTGATTCTCGCATTCGCTTCAACCCTTTTCGGTGTGAACCCGGAGCGAGGCCTGGTTTCTCTTTTCGATCTGGTGCTTGTGGCCGGGTTGGGGTATTGCCTTTCACTAAGGATATTGGCAGATTCTGCCCCAGAAAAGCTGATCGTACGCTCCGTCACGTTGGCCTTGATCGTATGGCTGATTTTTTGCATTGGAGGGTGCATCGCCTGGAGTCATGGCGTGATGCGTTTGCAGGAAGAGGCCGCCTCCTCCATCGAATCCGTTTTTGCGCCTACTGCTTCATTTGTTTTTGCGCCCCGGTTGTCAGGTTATTGTCTCGACTCAAACCGCGCCGGCTTCATTCTGGTAATGTATTTGGTATTGCTTGATCGCTTTGCCGCCAAAACGCGCTACACGCGTTTCCTTCGTTTTGCCATAGGATTCTTCATTTTGCTCACGGTGTCCAGGTCCGCCATGCTCTGCTGGTTCGCATATTACGTGTTCTCCGCTGCATTCTGGAGGCGACTTGCAACCCCCCGAGCGGCCTTTAGAGTGGCTGCTGTTGCGATGGTTTGTTTGCTGGTTGGTCTCGCGTATCGAACGGAAATCGCTGGACTTTTGGAGCTGTGGCAGGTGTCCGACATCGTGTCTGACCGGCTCTCGGGCGAGCAAGGTACTTCCGGAGGAGATCACATTCAGTTAATACGGAGGGGCCTTGAGACTTGGTCAAGCTCATCCCATACAGTAGTTGCAGGCATCGGCTTCGCAGGTGCTCCCAGATTCCTGAGCGATTTCTTTGGGGATAACAAATACGGGAACTTTCATTCCCTGTACGTGTCTCTGCTTGCTGAGCTCGGATTGCCTGCGTTCCTTCTTTTTATGATCCTCCTCGGATACCCGCTCATCGGAAGGAAAGGAGCAGCCTCGTGCATCGCCGCAATCGCGGCCTTTAACATTGCGCTTCAATCTTATATGGAACCGATATTTTGGCTCGCTCTCGCGCTCGCCTGGTCTTTCGAACGTACGGGACGCAAACTTCGAATGTCACCCTCAGACGGTACTGCTACGCTGTAACTGCTGCGCTACAGCCCTCGCGCCTGCTCGTTAGCCCTATCCACCGGTTGGCTTTTGAGGAGCATATTCCCGAAGATAGCTTTTCACGATACTCTCTTCCCGAAACGCGCAAAGGCTCGAAGCATCCGGGACTTTATTCTCCCGCCATTTTTGCGGTGACGATAACGCTAGATTCATCTTCTCCGCCAGCGAATCCACATTCCCGGCAGGGAAAAACTCGACCATGTTGGAAAGTCGAGCAATCTCCGGGATTCCGCCGGATGATGCACAGATAAGGCTCCTTCCCGCATGCAGACTTTCAACACAGACATACGGCAGTGGCTCAGGCCAGAGCGACGGAATAACTACTGCGTCGACAGAAGAATAAAACTCCGAAGAATCAGTAAATCCCAGCCATTCAATCCTCGGATCTGAGTACGTCCTTTTCAAATTCTGGATATAGCCATCGAGACCCCGGCCTGCTATTTTGAGTTTCCAATTCAGCTGATTCACCTGCCTGGTGGCTTCCAGAAGTGTTTCAATGCCCTTCTCCTGTTCAACTCTTCCGATGAAGCCAAAAACAAGGTCGCGGGACAACGGCTCAGCGTTTGCGTTCTGCCGAATCGGCAGCTTGGCACCTCCCTGAATGTTATAGATGACCGCTGAAGGCACTTCTTCCAGGTAATGCCGTCTGATGTGTTCTTCCAGAGCATGTTGGCTAACAGAAACGACCGCGTCAGGCACCCGCGAAGAGGCTCTTTTCGCGGAAGTTAGCAGTTTGCAATCCAAGCATCTTTTCTCGCAGACGCGGCCACTGCGAAACAGGGTACAGCGCGGACACATCAGATAATAATCGTGCAGAGTATGCACGAGACGCACGTTCCGGCGCTTAACCTCCTTCCAAGCGGCCACGGAAAACCCACAGACATTGTGGGTGTTCACAACGTCCGGCATTTCGGCATCCAAAATCTTGCCAATCCGGCGAGCTGCCACCGGGTTCCACATTTCCCGAATGTGCCAGGCGAGACGACGGAGAATACTGGGCTTCTCATCTCGGCCAAAGGGCCAGTAAAAATTGTCCAGCGGGAGACGGTAGACGCGCACGCCATTCCGATCTTCGACCACTTCGTTTGATTCCGGATGCAAGCTGACAACTACCACCGCATGATCGCGGCGGACCAAGGCTTCCGCCAGTTCACAAGCCGCCTTTTCGGCGCCGCCGATGACATGAGGAGGATAAAGCGTGCTGATTATCAGAATTTTCATTTATCGCACCACTGTCGCACGCGGGGGGACGTAGCTTTCCAATATCTCCTTGTAGTGCATTCTAGAATCGCAACAGGAAGCCGGGACACGAAAATCATGGCGCAGTCTATCCACTAGAGTGCCGGCATGGGTGGGTTCTCCCGCCAGCCAGCGATCTCAAAGCCTGGCCAGCACAGTGTAGTTCGCCGGCAATCTCGTCGACTTGCTGACCGAATCGAGTAAGGCACCAGTGAGATTCACAGCACATCGCAAGGGAAACAACCATTTATTCAGCCGTAGGCATACACTCAACATCAATTGAGCCCAGTCCCCTCCGTCCTCAAGGATCTGCCATTCCGAAAATCCGGCATCCTTCAACAACTGTTCGAATCCGTATTTCGTAAAACGAAAGAAATCGTAAGGCTCCTCATGGAGGGGCCAAAAAAAGGGGCCGCTCAGGATCAAGCATCCATTCGGGCGGAGCACCCTTTTGCATTCACGCACCATGACATGGGGATTCGTCACGTGCTCGATAACTTGGGTTGCAAATACGATGTCCACAGATTGGTCTCTGATCGGAAGGCGCAAGGCATCTCCTACGAAGTCCGGCGAGGTGTCGACGACTCCATGATCCATTCCCCAATGCCGCGCTGTAAGAAATAGGTCACCGTATGGCTTATGTCCGCAGCCAATGTCGAGCACTCTCGGACAGTCTTTGCCGATGTGCTTCAGCGCCGTCCGTGCGGCCCACTCGAGATTAGGCCAAAGATACTTATAGTGCAGATAGTCTTGCTTCCAAACTCTCAAAGCGCGACGTTGGAGGCGCCCTTTAGCGGACCCTTTTACTTTGGTAGCCTCGGATGATGTATGACTGCCGATTGGTCGCCTCATTTCCTGGTGTTTATCGGAAGTGCTATCCGCTTTACCAGCAGAACGTGTCTGGCCGCACATGGATTAGTCTTTTTTACATCCCCGCTTCCGCGCACGTCAAAGAGATATGCCGACTTTATTTGTTTTGTATTTTAACCCCTAGC
>PKVZ01000064.1:15002-32416 GCA_003131635.1 Acidobacteriaceae bacterium | reverse complement strand
GCCGCCGCAAATATCTTCGTGAGTACACGGAAGCCTTCACCGACTACGATTCTATTGCGGACCGCGAACAAATTCAGACTGCCGTGAACGCAGCCGACATGGTTCTGATCGGAGACTATCATGCCCTGCCCGCCGCGCAGCGTTACGCGGCATCGCTGATCGAACAGCGCGCGCTGGCGGGAGACCGCCCGGTGGTGCTGGGAGTGGAAACCATCTTCGCGCGCGATCAGCACATCCTGGACGAATGGTGGCGCCGGGAAATTGACGAGAACGAATTGCGTCAGCGCATCCGATACGACCTGGACTGGGGCTACGATTGGGGTCCGTTCTACGAATTGCTGGTGGCAGCGCGCGACCATGGGGAGGGTGTCTACGGGCTCGATTGCATGCCGCGGGAGAATCTGCGAAAGATCGGAGCGCGCGATCGTCATGCGGCTGCGAAGATTGCTGAAATCCGCGAGCGCCATCCGGGAGCGGAAATCTTTGTGCTGTTCGGCGAGTCGCACCTTGCGCCGGGACACCTGCCGCGCGTGCTGCGCGAGCAAATGCCTGCCGCCAAAATTCTGACGGTCCTGCAGAACGTGGACGCGCTGTATTGGCGCGCCGCCGGTGAGCGAGCGGACAAGGTTGAAGCAGTGCGCGTTCAAGACGACGTCTTATGCGTCTTCAATGCGACACCGCTCGAAAAATACGAAAGCTATCGGCTTTTTCTGGATCAGTGGGGCCGCTGCGACAGTGGTCCCGACTACGCGCCGTCGATTTACAACCTGGTCGATAGCCTGGCCAGCTTTCTGGAGATCAATCGCTACTCACCGCACAATGGCACGCAACCGAAATTTCTGGTCGACATGCTACCGGAGGTTCACGGCAAATCGTCGGACGCGATGGTGCGCCGCCTGCTTTCGCGCAAGGCCATCAGCGGGCAGCGACTTGAAAGCATGCTGGCGAGCGTGGAAGAACGCGGAAGCGCCTATTTCCCGGAGCTGAATGCGTTCTGTATCCGCGAATTTCAATTGGTGCATGCAGCCGAGGATGCCGCCGGCTTTCTGCATCACGCGTGCCGGGGTCTGCCGAATCGGCTAAACGGACACGGCATGAACGGTACTCATGAAAAGAGCAATGCGCCTGCGGCAATGGATGCCTTCTACACCCGCGTCATTGAAAATGCCGCGGCTTACTTTGGGTCGCGAGTGCTCTATCCGGCAAGACTTGCGCCCGACACGGATGCTGGCTTCACGCTGTCGCGAGCCGCATGCGAAAGGGCCGCGCTGGCCGCCATCCGCGGCGGCGATGAGAAGTTTGATTCGATCACACGAGAATGGGGATACCGCCTGGGAAGCATGATCTACGATGCCTATCTGGCGGGACGTGTGAAGCCCCGCGGATTGCGCCGACTGTTTCTAGCTCACCTGAACGAACCCGGACTCGCTCGCAAGGTTTGCGTCGCAGTGATTGCACGGGTTTCTTGCGCCCGCCGCGGCGCGCGCCTCGGTTTTGGCTCGCAGATGCTAATCTAGACTGCGCTTGGCTGAATGTGAATGCTGAGTGCCGAGTGCTTCCGTGAACGCCGAATCCATTCGCAAATTGTTCGAGCAGGTGCGGCGAGGCGAGATCGCGCCCGACGACGCAGTCGAGCGCCTGCGTCATTTACCGTTCGAAGATCTGGGATTTGCCAAAGTCGACCACCATCGCAGGCTACGGGCGGGCATGCCCGAGGTGATTTTCGGAGAGCGGAAAACCCCGTCGCAGGCGGCAGAGATTTTCGCGCGGCTGGCGAAGCATGGCGGCAACGTTCTAGCCACCCGCACCGATAAGAAGCAGTTTGCCGCGGTAAAGAAAAAAGTGCGCCGGGCGGAATATCGTGAACTGGCGCGGGCGATTGTGCTGCGGCAGGACGCGCAGATCTATGGCAAAGGAATGATCGCGGTGGTTTCGGCCGGTACGAGCGACATCTCCGTTGCCGAGGAAGCTGTGGTGACGGCGGAGTTGATGGGCAATACCGTGGAGCACTTCTACGATGTGGGGGTTGCGGGGATTCATCGTCTGCTGGCGAATCGCGAAGCTCTGATGAAAGCCCGCGTGTTGATTGTTTGCGCCGGCATGGAAGGCGCGCTGCCCAGCGTCGTCGGAGGCCTGGTCGGCGTGCCGGTGATCGCCGTGCCCACCAGCGTGGGTTATGGCGCGTCGTTCAAAGGACTCACGGCACTGCTTGGGATGCTGAATTCCTGCGCTTCGAATGTCAGCGTGGTGAATATCGATAATGGATTTGGCGCGGGCTACGTGGCATCACTGATCAACCGGCTGTAAATAGGACAAAGGCGTGGCTTGCGCCGCGCCTCGCCCTCCCCGCGACTGCATTACATTCCAGGCTGGCCCGAATCTTTCTCCACGACCAGTTTATTTACCACGCTGAAGGCACCGAAGAGCTGGTTCGCTCGAATTCCGGCGACTGTTTTGTCCATGGTGCTATCCACCGAACCGTAAAGCGTGAGGTGACCGTTATCCACGATGATGCGAATCGGCCGCGCGGGGTCGATGGCGTATCTGCTGAGCACAGAGTCGCCGTAGATGGCGCGGGCGGCACGCAGGCGCAGACCATCGTCCATCGGCGAGACCGGTTCCACCGAGATGTTCGCAATCACATTTTTCACTCCGGGCATGTTCTGGATGTCGGCGAGAGCTTCGTCGCGGCCAACGCCGGTTCTATCCTGCCCTTCCACGGTAACGACACCATCCTTGACGTTCAGCGCGAAGTAGTCGAACGTGATGTCGTAGCCCGCGCGCACATACCGCAACTTCCGGGCCAGTTTCCGCTCCAATTGCGCGTCGGCCACGTTCGGCCCTGCAACCGTGATCAGGTTACGCACGCCTTGCACCTTCGCGGCTTTGCGGGCGAGTTTGGCAGCATCCAGTTTGCGCTGGTAGAGATCGACTGTACCCATGAGGGTTACGATGCCGCCTTCCACGCTCGATCGTATGTCGTGGAATTGATTTCTTGCCGCTAACTTTTGCGTCAGCGTAGTTTGAATTTGATTGTCGTAGCGCGTTGCTTGCTCCGTTTGCGCGGCGAGCGTCGCGCTCAACAGCGCCACTGCCAGCATTGCACCCACTGTCTTCAACAAACCTTCCTTTTTCGTTCTATTCATTCTCACAGGTCACCTCCGACCCAATTTTGACGAAACTTTACGAACTAACCGCCTGGTTAATTCCTTCGATGCTGACATCCAGGAGGAAGATGCTTGGAAGAGGCACGGCCAGCGAAGCAGGGCAGGCGCGCAACTTTGTCACGCCAGCCGGGTTAGACTATGTAGCGAGTGCGTTTAGCGGCGGCTTCGAGTGCGAGTGGACCGCGCGCGAGCAGTAGTCTTTCCTCGTTTAGCGCTGGGGTTACCGAATACGCGCGCGAAGATCTTATCCACATTTTTCAACTGACGGGGCAGATCGAATGCATATTCGATTCGCTTGCGGGGAACTTTTTTGGTGATTTCCTTGTCGGCCAGCACCAACTGGTGGAAGCTCAGACCTTCTTTCCATGCCCGCATGGCATGCGATTGGACCAGGCGGTAGGCGTCCTCGCGAGAAACTCCGTGCTCCACCAGGTCGAGCAGAAGCTGGCCGCTGAAGATCAGGCCGTGCGTACTTTCCAGATTGGCCAACATGCGTTTGGGATAGACGAACATGGTCTCAATCAGGTTGACGGTCTTATTGAGCAGGTAGTCCAGCAAGGTGGTGGAGTCCGGCAGAATTACACGTTCGGTGGAAGAGTGCGAGATGTCGCGCTCGTGCCACAGCGCAACATTCTCAAAGCCGGCTTGCGCGTTGCCGCGCACCACTCGCGCCAGGCCGCTGATCTGTTCACTGGTCACGGGATTTCGCTTGTGCGGCATGGCCGATGAGCCTTTTTGTTTTTCGCTGAAAAATTCCTCGACCTCACGCACCTCGGTTCGCTGCAGGTGACGGATTTCGGTTGCNNTGCCGGTCACGCTGGATTACCTGCGACGATACGGCGGCCGCCTTCAGACCCAGACGCGCGCAGATCTTCTCTTCAATTTCCGGCGTGAGATGCGCAAAGATACCAACCGCACCGGAGAACTTGCCAACTCGCAAATCCTCGGCAGCCGCGCTAAAGCGCGCAATGTTGCGTTGTGTTTCGGAATACCAATTGGCGATCTTGAAGCCAAAGGTGATGGGCTCGGCGTGAATGCCGTGCGTGCGCCCCACCATGGGAGTGTCTTTGAATTCCCATGCGCGGCGTTCGAGCACTTCGGCCAACCGCTTCAGGTCCTGCGCAATGAGGGCCGAAGCCTGCTTGATCAATAGGGCCTGCGCGGTATCGACCACGTCGTTGGAGGTGAGGCCGTAGTGAAACCAGCGGGCGTCGGGGCCGACGATCTCGGCCACGGCCGTAGTGAAGGCGATGACATCGTGGCGCACTTCGGCTTCGATTTCGTGGATGCGCTCCACGCTGAAATCGGCGCGCTCCCGGATCGCCTTGGCCGCCGCACGGGGAACCATTCCAGCCTCGGCCAGAGTTTCGGTGGCAGCGACTTCCACAGCCAGCCAGGTACGAAAGCGGTTTTCGTCACTCCAGATGCGGCCCATTTCCGGGCGGGTATAGCGCGGGATCAAGGCGGGTGCGCCTCCTGTCGATGCTGTCGAAAAGCGGGACAGAGGATTCTAAATGGAGCGGGAAAAAGAGGCCAGCGCAGGGCGGAAGGCGGGATTCGTTTGCGCCTCAATTGTATATCGTATTACGATATACTGCTAACGCAGGCTGGATCGGGACACGATACAATCAGCGGGATGAAAAGGCTCACTTTGTCGGATTACCAGGCACTGGCGGAGTTCCGCTATCAGATCCGGCGCTTCCTCCATTTCAGCGAGCAAGTGGTAAAGCAGGCCGGGTTGGAGCGCGGGCAGTACCAATTGATGCTGGCGATCAAGGGCATTCCGGCGGGCGTGCGTCCGAGAATCCGCGAATTGGCCAACCGCATGAAGATCCGCCACCACAGCGCGGTGGAGTTGGTGAACCGGCTGGAGGCTGGGGGATTTGTGCAGCGCACGCGGGCGCAGGACGATCGTCGCGAAGTCCTGCTCGCCCTTACTCCCAAGGGAGAGCAAGTGCTGGCCGAACTGGCGCTGCATCATCACGATGAACTGCGCAGTGCAGGGCCTGAGTTAGTGGCCGCGCTGAGGCGGGTCATGCGGGAGGGCAATGATGCTGGTCCTCAGCAGGCGTTGTCTCCGCCTTCCCTCGACAAAGGAAGAAACAGCAAGCACCCATGAGCACCTCCGACGACCAATCTCCGATAACCTTACCAGTATCGGCGGATTCGATTTTAGCCTCGAGGGCAAAGCTGGGAATGACGGCATCCGATTCGCCGCCAGCGGCCTTCCGCATGCTGCTGATCTCGCTGTTGTCGGGCGCAATCGGCTTGGTGGCGGGCATTGTGGCTTTCGTTCTGTATAAGTTGATCGGACTTTTCACCAATGTTTTCTTCTTCCATCGCTGGTCGGCTGACTTCGTCAGCGCGCAACATAACCATCTGGGTTGGATGGTCATCGTGACTCCGGTTATCGGCGGCCTTATTGTGGGCGTCATGGCCAAGTACGGCACATCGAAAATCAAAGGCCACGGCATCCCGGAGGCCATGGAGGCGGTGCTGTTCAATCGCAGCCGGATTGCTCCACGAGTAGCGATTCTGAAGCCCATCTCCGCGGCAATCGCTATCGGTACTGGAGGTCCATTCGGTGCGGAAGGTCCCATCATTCAAACTGGGGGAGCGATCGGTTCGCTCGTCGGCCAGGCCTTCCACACCACTGCGGTGGAACGCAAAGTTTTGCTGGCGTGCGGCGCTGCCGCAGGAATGTCAGCCACGTTTAACACTCCCATCGCAGGCGTGATTCTCGCCATTGAGTTGCTGCTGTTTGAATTCAAGTCCCGGTCGTTCATTCCGCTGGTGATTGCGAGCACCCTGGCTACCGCCGTCCACATGCAACTCTTGGGCGTAGGACCGATGTTCCAGGTCAACCCGATGGACTTCTCTATTCCGCGCGGGCTGCCTTTTTATCTGGTGTTGGGCTTGATCTGCGGCCTGGCCGCCGTGGGCTTCAGCAAGATGCTTTACTGGGTGGAAGATCAATTTGAAAAACTTCCGTTCGAGCAGATGTGGTGGCCGGCAATTGGGGCGCTCGGATTGGGCATCATCGGCTTCTTCGTCCCCCGCGTGCTGGGCGTTGGCTATGACACGATCGGCGATATTCTCAACGGCTCGCTGGCCTGGAAGCTTTTGCTGGTTGTGATGCTGGCCAAAGCTGCGGCCCTGGCGGTTTCGCTCGGTTCCGGCACCTCCGGAGGATTGTTGGCGCCCTGTTTTATGTGGAGCGCGGCCATGGGCGGGATTTTCGCCATGGTGGCAAACCACTTCGTGCCGGGCGCACATCTTTCACCTGCGGCCTTCGCACTTGTAGCCATGGGCGCGGTGTTTGGCGCTGCATCGCGGGCCACGTTTACCTTCATCATCTTCGCCTTCGAAATCACGCGCGACTACAACTCCGTGTTGCCTCTGATGCTGGTCAGCGTAATCGCCGATGGGATTGCCATGCTCTTGATGCCCAAGAGTTCGATCATGACGGAAAAACTGGCGCGGCGCGGCCTGCACGTTCATCAGGATTACGAAGCCGACGTTCTTACCCAAACGAAGGTCGCCGACACAATGGATCGAGAATTGCCTACTGTAAGCGCCGGCACAAAGATTGGAGGGTTGGCGGAGCGCATTGCGCGACACGATCCCGCAGTGGCTCGCCACGAGGCTCTTCTGATCCTCGACGATGGCGGAAAGCTTTCCGGCATCATAACTCGGGGCGATTTGCTGCGCGCTCTCGACAGCGATCCCTTGGGTGCAATGGACGTTCTGGAAGCGGGCACGAGCAAACTGATCGTCACGCATCCCGACGAACTCGTCTCCGAAGCTGCGGCTAAAATGCTGCGCTATGACGTAGGACGCCTGCCCGTGGTCGATCGCGGTGACCATGGCAAAGCCGTTGGCTATCTCAGCCGAAGCGGAGTAATGGCCGCCAGGCTGCGCGGATTCAACGATGAGCACGTGCGCGAACCCGGCTGGTTCCCCAGAGCACGCCCGGATCGTTCTTAGAACCATTCTGCGCCACATTCCTAAACTGGAAGGGAAAGCAGCATTGGTACTGCATAGTCCACAGTAAGGTGCGGGTATCAGAATTTGTATTGCCAACCGCCTCCGCCTTTGAGTATCCTTCCGCCATCCCCAAAGCCCAGGGCACTTTGGGGAAATGTGTAGCCCGATGGCGATGGCTGAATCCAAGCGATCAGCGCCGTATTCCCGCAGCCCACTCCTTTGTGAGAGCCCACCTTACTGGCTGCGCCAACTCTTCTGTTGTCGAGCTGCTTGTCGACTTGTTAAACACCCGCTGCAGCAATAAGAAACAATTGCATATCGAACTCAGGGAGAAGCAATGGCAAAGCTACAAGGTAGGTTGATCTGGATTAGTTTTCTCGCAATCGCGTTGATTGGTCAGGCCTTTGCCCAAGGCGGCGCGACGGGAGCGATCACCGGGACGATTCAGGATCCGAGCGGCGCATTTGTGGCCAATACCGAGGTGCGCATCACGGACCAGGAAACCGGAGTGCTGGAGCGCACTGTCACCTCCGGAGGTGACGGCTCTTTTACCGCTCCGCTTCTGCCTGCGGGCGAGTATGCGGTGAGGGTTCATGGGGCTGGATTCGCCGAATCCACGTTCCGCGGCATCGTTGTGCGGGTCACGGAAACCACGCGGCTGGTGGTTAAGCTCAGGACCCAGTCGGTGCAGCAGCAGGTAGACGTGCAAGCGCTGGTGCAGGAGGTAGACACAACCGATGCCACGACGGGGCAGGCGATTGAATCGAGCACCATCAAGAACCTGCCCCTGGCCACGCAAAATTTTCAGCAGTTGCTTACGCTCTCGAGCGGGGCGCAAGGGGAATTGAATGCCGCCTCGCAACTAGGCCGCGGCAATGTGCGCATTGAAGTAAACGGCCAGCGCGAAGACAACAACAATTATCAGATCGAGGGCATCAGCGCGACGGATTATAACGTCGCCGAGCTGACCACGACGCCTCTGCCGAATCCCGCGGTGATTCAGGAATTCAAGGTGCAAACGTCGTTATACGACGCGACTCAGGGACGCAATGGCGGCGGCAACATCAACGCTATTCTGAAGACGGGCACCAACGCTTTCCACGGCGAAGGGTACGAATTTTTCCGCAACACCGTACTGGACGCCAACGACTACTTTCTTAATGGAGCGGGCGAGCCCAGGCCCGTGATCCAGCAGAACATATTCGGCGGGGACGTAGGCGGCCCGATCGGGACCGGGGGGAAACTCGGGTTCTTTTTCGTCAACTATTCGGGCACGCGCCAGCGCAGCGGCGATTCTCCGGGAACCATCATCAGCACGCTGATTCCCTATATTCCCGCAGCCGATCGTGTTCCCTCCGGCTATTCCACCCTGGAATCGGCTTTCAACCTCACCAGCGTCGATCCAGTTGCCGCGTCGCTGGTGGCGTTTCAAAGCAATCAGTTTGGCGCCGCGGCCAATGGGTATCTGTTTCCTCTGCCTAACGCGCCCAGCGGAACCGCCGCGGGTACCATCGTCCCGTTTACCACCAGCATCCCCGGCGTCTACACCGATAACCAATTCACCGCCACTTGGGATCGCGAATTCCGCAACTCTCAGGACAAGCTCGCCGTCGATTTCTTTTTTCAAAACTTCCAGTCGGACGTGCCCTTTGGCGCGGGCGGCCTGACAGCCTCTCTGGGCGGCAGCATCAGCGGCGGAGACCTCAACTTTCCCTACCAGCAGCCGGTCAAGGATCGCGTCTTCTCTCTTACTGAGACCCACGTCTTCTCGCCTACGCTGGTAAACGAATTCCGGCTCGGGTTTGTTCGCATCAACAACAGCGACATTAACGTTCCTCCGGTCACCGCGAGCCAGGCCGGTATCACCCGCCCCACCAACAATCTCACGGATAACATTTACAAATTTACTTTTGTCAGCTCGGGCTTTCAGTTTGGTCCTACGCCGCAAGCCAATCAGTATCAGGCGCAGAACAATTTCAATTTTATAGAGACGCTGGGCTGGGTTAAGGGCAAACACAACTGGCGGTTTGGCGGGGAGTTCACGCCGGTCAGTCTCAACAAACGGTTTCCGCAGGTCTTCAATGGACAACTTTATTTTGGAAATTCTACAACCACGACCGCTCCGGGGTGCAGTGTTGCCAGTCCGTGCCCGGTCAGCGATGTCGGCAACTTCCTGCAAGGCTCTCCGGAATTCAGCTTTGGAGGCGGCGGTGTCTACAACCACAATTACCGCCAGAAAAACTCCGCCGTGTTCGCGCAGGATGACTGGAAGGCCACGCAGAACCTGACCTTGAATCTGGGCCTGCGCACCGAGTTCTTCGGGGCGTGGAGCGACAACGCTTGCCACATCGGCAACATGGAATCGGTCCTCACTAAGACGGGACAGTATCCTTTCATCTATCCCAGCTGTGTCAACAAGCTGGGCGTTCCCGGACTGACTGGAAATGCGGCGGGCTCGACTTTCAAGAATAGTGTTTCCGCCGGCATTGGCCCGCGCGTGGGGTTTGCGTGGGACGCTTTCGGTCATCACAACACGACCGTGCGTGGTGGCTACGGTATCTTCTACGTTCGCGAAGATGTAGGAGCGGTCGACCAGCTCAGCTTCCAGTCGCCGTTCATTCCGATCGTATTTTTTCCCTCGACGCCCGGCTTCACCATGTCTGATTTCTTCACCGGGACGCCGGCCACCAATTCCAACGCGGTGCCTGCCGCCGGGCAGTTGTCGGGGGCTTGGCTGCCCTGCCTGGCACATCTCACCAGCCTCGTTCCCAGCAATAATCCGACCATACCGGATAGCACCTACGCCTGCACTCCCGGCCAGACAGGCGTGAACTCCACGCAGAACCTGTTTGTGCTGGAAGTCCCGCGGCATTTCGTTGTACCCAACACTCAACAATGGAACCTGACGGTGCAACGCGATTTGGGCCGCAAGTGGGTGCTGGAAGTTGGCTACGTGGGCACGAAGGGCACGCATCTCCGCGAAACGCGCGACGCGATCCAGTCGGTCAACGCGACTCCGGCGAACCCGTTCATTGTTACCGATACCAGTGGCAACACCTATACGATCACCAACAATACTTTCTCGAATGCCATCGCACGCACGCCCACGCCAGGATTGAACGGCTATTCGGGCTATCAGATCTTCGCCAACGATGCCTATTCCATTTACCACTCGTTTCAGTCCACCGTATCGCGGCGCTGGAACCGTGGTTACTTTCAGGCTGCTTACACTTTTTCCAAGAACATTGACGCAACCTCGACGGGCAACACGGCGAACAACACGGCATTCAATGACGAGAGTACGATCAATGCCTCGCGCGGAATCTCCGACTTCAATCGTCCGCAAGTGTTAAAAGTCAGCTACGTGTATGATCTGCCATTCTTCGCTCATGCGGCGGGATTCAGGCGTGCGGCGCTGGGCGGATGGTCGGTGAGCGGCGTCACCAGCCTGCAATCGTCCCTGCCGTTTTCGGTTTTGGATTCCAACGGTGGCAACGCTTTCCTGGGAGCCGGGACGTCACCGGTGAGCGCCAGTCTGGCTTCCGGCGCAACCATTGCCGACGGCATGAGCCACGGCAGCGTCACGCGGCGCCTCAGCGGATGGCTGAATCCGGCAGCTTTCACGACTGCGCCCTTGCTATATCCGACACAATGCGCAACCAGTACCGACTTCTGCACCACCGGATTCGGCAATCTTGGCCGCAACATCTATCGCGGCCCCTTCCAGCAGAACTGGGATTTCTCGCTCATCAAGCACTTCAAGCTTACGGAACGGCAGGATCTCCGCTTTGCCGCGGATTTCTTCAACCTGTGGAATCACCCGAATTTCGGCACGCCACTGGTGACGGACTACGAGCAATACCTGGCGTGGGCAGCCGGCCCTCAGACCAGCCCCGACCCATTCGGCGAGATCGTTAGCACCACGGGAACGCCGCGCCTGATCCAGTTCTCCCTGCGCTGGGCGTTCTAATCGCGTCTAAAATAAGAGCCGGGAAGCTTTGCTTCCCGGCGGCTGTTCCAATCTATCTCTTGACGGCAGGGCTGGAAGCCGTTGCCCTTTCAAAACGATTTCTGAATAATTCCCGAGTCTCTACGGACGTTTCTCAGCTTCCGCGATCAACGGCCGCAACGCATCCACCGAAAAACCCAGCGTGCCGCCGGAGAATCCGTCGATGTAAGCCGAGTTCACTCCGATCACTTCGGCGTTGGAGTTAAACACCGGGCCGCCACTGCCGCCGTGAGCCGTGGGCGCGTCGTAGATCAACTTGTCTCCAACCACATCGCCGAGATGTCCGCAGGTGGTCGAAGGACGAATCAGCGAAAGCGCGGCCAGTTCGCTGGCAGCCGTGATGTCGTTGTGCCGGTACGCCAAGCGCTGGTAAATTCCGCTCGGCGACTTGGCCACCATCCCGGCAATCCCCATGGGATAACCAATCACCGTCACCAATTCTCCAGGCAGAGCGATTCCTCTGGCCAGCGGCAGAACCGCGAGCCCGCGCACCCCAGCTTTATCTTCGATGCGCAGCACCGCCAAGTCTCCTGTAGTTGAAACCGCGCCCGGCGTCAGGCTGACGGGTGTCGTCGAACCCGGAAAGAACACGACCAGGCTCTCCAGCATGGCGGTTGCGCCACGATGCATCAGTTCTTCCGCCTCGTTGTCGCCGTACCACGGTTCGGCCACATGCCGGTTGGTTGCGAGCAATCCGTTGCCTACCAGAAATCCAGTGCCGGAAACGCGAGCCCGGATGGCCGCCGGCTGGTTGGCGAATCCCACTTGATATACGCCGTAAATGTAGCCAATAGAATTCCGGTAGCGGTTGAGCACGAGAGCCGGCATCGCCTGCTCTTTCTCGAGCTGCGACACTTGCTGCGACAGGGCATGCACCTGCTTTTGCAGGTCATCCGGCTGCGGACTTTCTGCCGTGGCAGGGGCGTAGAAATGGAACATGGCCGCGGCGCCGAGCAGAAGGACCACTCCCAGGACGGCCTGCATCGTCTCCTGCCAGGTGTCTGTAACGTCGCTCGAGCCTTGCGGAATTTCTGGTTCGGACATGGATGGTTCGGGCATGGATGTGGATGTCCCGCCGTTCCAGCCATTTTGCGAAACGCGCCCAAGCTGAAAGGAAGGGAGTGGTCATCTTCCCTTGTCCGGCAAGGCTTTTCCACGGTACGGAAGATGATGTACGGGCGTATCGAAAGTGTATTGGGGATTGGCAGCCGGTCGCTGCCAGCGGCAATCGGAATGAGTCTTAGGCGTATCCTGGGCTAGGGCTTCCCGACTCCCAGGCGTTTGGCCATTTCGTCATACAGAAAACCTTTTCCCGGCACATAAGGCTGCACCCACTCGCCATCGATCACGAATTGAGGGATGGCGCGCTTGCCGGTGCGCTTGACGATTTCATCCACTGCACCCGGGGTGGTTTCAACGTCCACTTCTTTGTAAGGAATGTTGTGCTTGGCCAAGAAACGCTTCGCCTCGCGGCAATCGGGGCACCATGCCGAAGAATAAACTGTAAGTTCCATAGCCTCCTTTAGATGGTCGGTCGTGGACACGCAGCTTGCTGCATCTGATTGTTGCTTATCCTACACGTGTTCCAACTGAGCCAGCGTGCGCTCATTCACAATATTTCCTGTGTTCAGCGTGGAAGCCGGTTCAAACAGCAGTATCCAGCACTCTTCGTCCGCCACAGGACGGTGTTCCATGCCGCGGGGCACGACGATGAATTCGCCTTCCTCGATCCATTCCTCGCGCTCGCGGAATTCCATGCGGAAGCGGCCTTTCACCACCAGGAACATCTCATCTTCATTCTCGTGGTGATGGAAGACGAACTCACCCTTTAGCTTGTCGAGCTTCACACATTGGCCGTTCAACTCGGCGGCAATGTAGGGCTTCCAGTACTCCGAAATTTTGGCAAACTTGTCGGCTATGTTGACTTTGTGCACGATGGTCCTCAATAAATTAAGCTCGTAGCCATTTGTAGATGAGCGGTAACGTTCAGAAGTCGCAGAACCCCTCGATCTTTGCATATCGGGTACCCTGTGGGCTACCTTACTGCCACGGAGAACTTGATTGCCTAGAGCAAATAAGAAGGACGACGCAGGGGCTGAGGTGACAGCCTTCATCTCTTATTCCCACGCGGATCGCAAATGGGGAGCACAGGCAAAGGCCACTTTCGGCGAGGTTGGGATCCAGGCGTTCCTTGCCCATGAAGACCTTAAGGTCTCTGAGGAGTGGCAAGAGCGCATACTCGAGGAACTACGCAAGTGCGAGATTTTTGTTCCGCTTCTGAGTTCTAACTTCCTGGCCTCAAAATGGGCGCCTCAAGAGGCCGGGTTTATCATTTCTCGACCCGAAGTTGCTATAGCACCCCTATCGATCGACGGAACGACTCCCTTTGGATTCTTGTCCCATTTTCAAAGCCGACGCATCCCTGCCGAGGGGATCACGATTGAGCTTCTCGTGGCACCCCTTGCCCGGCTGTTTCCACGGAAGATATTGCCTGGGATGATCCAGATCGCTGGGGACGCCGGTTCGTTCCGCTACGCGGAGGCTACGATGCGACCATTGGTGCCGCTCTTTCCACTTTTCACGCCGGATGAGGCTCAGGCTCTGGCCGAAGCGTCGGTCGAAAATGGTCAAATTTGGTCGGCGGCATTGTGCCGCAGTGAATACCTACCCGAGCTCATCCGGACCCAAGGCCCAAACATCAAGGCGAAGACCCTGCGAGCACTTAAATACCAAGTCAAGAATGACGCCTGGTACAAAAAGTGAGGTATTCCGCCAGCTCGCGCGGCGCGACGTACCCGGTGACGGACAATAGGCTCCGAGTAATATAAGGGGCTGCGCAGGAGGATGGTGGTGCCGAGGAGCAGACCGAGTTTCATGTCGGAGCACACGGTCGAGTTCTATCTCGTCCCGCGATTCGGAACAATCCTTAGAGCGAGATTCTCGTCTGTGCTTCCGCTCTTTTTCTGGAGCACCCGTGAGGGCAACACCACATCGCGTCGGGCTTCGATGCCCGAGGCCGTGAGGGTGTGCGCTCTGTTCCCACGAAGGCCCAAGCTGGGGGAGACGGGTAACGTTCTCATGAAGGTTAATGAGCAACTGTTTGACATGGCCTTCGACCTTTCAGAGGCTGGCATTCCCGTATTCGCTGGGGTTCCGGTAGTGTCTTCGCTTGTGCAGCTAGCGCAGACGTTTGAGTGCAACTGGTACTCTCTAATCGCTTCGCAGGGCGGGTTCGCTGACTGCGAGATCGAATGCGACAGCGGCGCGAACCTCACGGACGCAGCAGTGCGAGGGCCGCTCCGACAGGACGAGGTGTTGGGTATCGTTGAAGCGCGGGCAAGGCCGGCAAGATGGGAGGGAATGATTGAAACCCTGCGGTCGGTCCGGAGCCAACAGCTGGATAGGTATCAGTTTCGCTTTGGGCCCGCTTATAGGCCGGTCTATTTTATGTTCTGGTAGTTGCCTGGTCGCATGACTGTACGGGAAGGACCAATCCCTCAAACAAAAGCCGCCAGCTTGCGCTGACGGCTGAAAGTTGAAACGCGGACAGCTTAGCTGTTCTCGTACAGCAGCACGCCCTCGGTCTTCTCCGCGTCCACCGGACGGTAGAACAGCTTATTGTCTTCGAGGAAGACCTCGATGAATGCCGGACGCGTGGTAATCGTGCCTTGAATCAGCGCTTCCGACAGCGGGTCTTCAATGTATTTCTGCAGCGCTCTGCGCAGTGGCCGAGCGCCGTACGAGCGATCCGTCAAGGTTTGGTTGAGGATCCACTTCTTGGCTTCATCCGCCACGCTTACCGTGATTGCCTTCTGCGCCAGGTTCTGGTTGAGCTGCGTAACCATGAGTTCGAGAATCTGGATCAGATCCGCTTCGCTCAACGCCAGGAACAGAATGATCTCGTCCAACCGGTTCAGGAATTCTGGATTGAAGGTGCGTTTCACTTCGCCCTTCACCAGTTCCTCGACCTTGGTCGAAACCATTTCGTCCTTAGTCGACTGGAAGCCGAAGCCTTCGCGCTTCTGCAGGTGCCGCGCCCCAATGTTCGACGTCATGATGATGATCGTGTTCTTGAAGTCGACCGTGTTGCCGAGGCCGTCTGTAAGCTGGCCGTCTTCAAAAACCTGCAACAGGATGTTGAACACATCCGGGTGCGCCTTCTCGATTTCATCCAGCAGCACGACAGAATATGGGGCGCGCTTCACGCGTTCGGTAAGCTGGCCGCCCTCTTCGTAGCCCACGTATCCCGGAGGCGAACCGATGAGCTTCGAGACCGAATGCTTCTCCATGAACTCCGACATGTCGAAGCGCACCAAAGCTTTTTCCGTTCCAAACATGAACTGCGCCAGAGTGCGCGCAACTTCTGTCTTGCCCACGCCCGTCGGGCCGAGGAACAGGAACGAGCCAATCGGCCGGTTTGGGCTCTTCAATCCTGCGCGCGAACGCCGGATCGCCCGGGCCAGCGCGCTGATCGATTTATCCTGCGAAATGATGCGTTTGTGCAGCTCTTCTTCGATGCGCAGCAGCTTCTGCGTCTCTTCTTCTTTAATCGAAGTGATGGGAACGCCGGTCCAGCGCGAAACCACATCTTCGATGTCCTCGCGGCCCACAACGCCGGTGGAAGATTCGTCCAGATGATATTTTTCGCGCAGCGCGCGCAGATTCTCGCGCTCCTTGCGTTCTTCGTCCGAGTAGAAGCGCGCCTTCTCGAACTCATGGTTCGCGATCGCGTTCTCCATGCGGTGCACAATAAACTTGATCCGCTTCTGAACTTCGGTGATTTCTTCGGGCTGCGAAGTCTGGCGGAGCTTCACGCGCGCGCCGGCTTCATCGACCAGATCGATCGCCTTATCGGGAAGGAAGCGGTCTGGAATGTAACGGTTCGAATGTGAAACCGCGAAGTTGATGGCATCGTCCGTGTACGTAACGGCGTGGAACTTTTCGTACCGGTCCTTGATGCCGAACAGCACCTTGATCGCGTCCGCTTCGTTCGGCGGGGGAACTTTGACCGCCTGGAAGCGCCGCTCCAGCGACCGATCTTTCTCGATTGACTTGCGATACTCCCCGGGCGTGGTTGCGCCGATGCATTGAATCTCGCCGCGCGACAGGGCCGGCTTCAGAATGTTGGCCGCATCGAGCGAGCCCTCTGCCGATCCCGCGCCTACCAGCGTGTGCAGCTCGTCGATGAAGATGATGGAATTTTGCGACTCCATCAGCTCTTTCATGATGGTCTTCAGCCGCTCTTCGAACTGACCACGATATTTCGTTCCGGCAACGATCAAAGAGAGATCGAGGGCCAGAATCCGCTTGTCCGCCAGGAACGATGGAACCTCGCCGTCGGCAATCCGCTGCGCCAGTCCTTCAACAATAGCGGTTTTGCCGACACCCGGCTCGCCGATCAGCACAGGATTGTTTTTGGTGCGGCGGCACAGAATCTGAACCACCCGCTCCAGTTCCCCATCGCGCCCGACCAGCGGATCCAACTGGCTGTCCATCGCCGCCTGGGTAAGATCACGGGAAAACTCGCTCAATAGGGACGACTCACGCTGCCGTTGAGGGGCAGCCTTCTCCTGGCTGGTGCGCGCGAGTTCTTCCCGAATGGTCGATAGGCGTAACCCACGCTCGTGCAGAATTTCCGCGGCAAAACACTTTTCTTCCCGCAGCAGTCCCAACAATAGATGTTCGGTACCGATGTGCCGGTGCGACAGGCGCTCCGCCTCTTCCGCGGCATAGGCCAGCACGCGTTTGCACTCATTGCTGAGCGGGAGATCCACGGAAGTCGAGACCTTTTCCCGGATCGTGGTGTGACCCTCAATCTGCTTGCGGATGGACTCAACCGAAGCGTGCGAGCGAAGGAATCGATTGGTTAGGGCTTTATCTTCGCGCAGGAGCCCCAGCAGCAGGTGCTCGGTCTCAATATAAGGAGACCCGAACTGGCTTGCTTCGTAGCGCGCAAAGAAAATTACGCGCCTGGCTTTCTCCGTATAACGTTCAAACATAATGCCCTTCCCCCTGAAGCTTCCGGCCGAGAAGGCTTGCTGGCCTGCTCGACGCTTACCTAAATCCTGGCCCGTTAATGTTTGCCGCTTGCATGCTGGTTTCCGTGTCCACCTTCATTATGCAATCAAACGGCCTCGAACCCAAGTACTCGAACGTTTCTGTAATGTTACTGAAGGAACCTGTTGAAATCTCCTTTTTTTACCGATAGTTCAATTTCTTGCACTTTGTCTTACTAATCTTTCACTTCGGGC
>PKVZ01000064.1:0-14944 GCA_003131635.1 Acidobacteriaceae bacterium | reverse complement strand
GCCAGCAACAGTTTGGGACCAGTGATGAGCGCCCGCGCCAGAGCTACCCGCTGTTGCTCGCCGCCCGAAAGCTCTCCCGAGCGGTGATGCCCGCGTTGCTCTAAGCCGACCTCACGCAGCCAGCGTGAAGCTTCCGGCGCCGCCTCGGCCCAGCTACGCCCCCGCACTAATAAGGGCATGGCCACATTCTCCGCCGCCGTGAATTCCGGCAGCAGATAATGAAACTGCCACACAAAGCCGGCGTCGCGATTCCGGAACTCGGCTGCTTCGTCCCCCGACAAAGAATTCAGCTTCAATTCCGCGCAGTATACGTCACCGGCAGAAGCGTGATCAAGAGCGCTGAGGATGTGCAACAAGGTACTCTTCCCCGCTCCGGACTCGCCGACGATCGNNCGCTTCACCTCAAACGATAAATTCTCAAAGAGCACGAGGTCCGATTCGCCGGACCGGAAAACCTTCTTCAATCCTTGAACCCGAAGCAGCGGCGTTTGTTCCGACAAATTACGTTCCGCTCCTTGATTGCTTAGATGCACTCTGCCCCCGCCTGGGTCCATCCGGTCCCGCCCTTAGTGCAGCCCCAGCGGGAACAGTAGGACCGGACATCTTCTCACATCAGGCTTGCAGTCCGCATGGCACATTCGAACCATATAGACATAGTGACATTAGATGCAGCCGCGTTGCCATGAATCTCGCGCTTTGCGAGGGCACCCACCAGAGACTGTACTCGACGCTGTGCGGCTGGGATGTGACGGGCATCACGAGTCACTACGCCGAGTCCCGGAAGCGGCTGGTCATTTCGCCAGCGCCCCACGAGACAGTGGTCGGTGCTACACACTAGACCTCGACTTTGGCCTCGGCGCCAGCCAGCCGTTGCAGAGACTCCTGGTAAGGTTCGCGGGCGATGCCGCGCTCGGTAATGATGGCAGCTACGTACTTGGCTGGAGTTACGTCGAAGGCAGGGTTTTCGATGGACACGCCGTCCGGAACCATCTGCCTCCCGGCGATATGAGTGACTTCCTTCGGGTTGCGCAGCTCGATAGGGATATGGTCGCCGTCAGGGCACGCGAGGTCGACGGTTGAAATCGGAGCGGCCACATAAAACGGGATGCCATTCTCTTTGGCCAGCACAGCGACGGTATAGGTTCCGATTTTGTTGGCGACGTCGCCGTTGGCCGCGATGCGGTCCGCGCCTACGACGATGGCTGCAATCTTGCCCTGCTTCATCATGGCGCCTGCCATGTTGTCGGAGATCACGGTGGTCGGGATGCCATCTTTCATCAGTTCCCAGGCGGTAAGGCGCGATCCCTGCAGAAAGGGACGGGTTTCGTCGGCATAGACGTGGATTTTTTTGCCCTGCTCAACGGCGGCGCGAATCACGCCCAGCGCCGTGCCGTAACCGGCCGTGGCCAGCGCCCCGGCATTGCAGTGTGTAAGCACCCCGCCTTCGGCCGGCATCAGCGTGGCGCCGTGGCGTCCCATGGCCTGGTTAGCGGCGATATCTTCGGCGTGCATGCGCTTGGATTCCTCAACCAGTTCCTGCTTGATTTGCGCGATAGGGCGAACGCGCAGCCGCTCGAACTTCTCCTGCATTCGGCGGATGGCCCAGAATAGATTGACTGCCGTAGGCCGGGTTTTGCTCATGTTGTCGCAGATCAGGTCGAGATCGCGCTTTAGGTCGCCGACCGTCTCGGCTTTAGAATCCCTGACGCCAAGCGCAATCCCCATGGCTGCGGCCACGCCAATGGCGGGCGCTCCGCGTACCACCATGTTGCGGATGACATCGGCAACCTGTGCATGAGTCTTGCAGGTGACGTAGGTTTCTTCGGTGGGCAGCTTCGTCTGGTCAATGAAGCGCACGCCCTGGTCAGTCCATTCGAGAGTTTGAATCATAGCTTGGCTGAATCATGGCTTGGTAAAGTAAAGTCCTATCAATTCTTGTGAGCCGCGCAGAGATTCCGCGGATTGTTCGTCACTGCTGGCCGGCCGCAAATTTCGCATGCGGCGGCGACGGCAAAGATTGTGGGCCGGGTATCGTCCGTCTGCCGAATGTGCTCGGCGCGCACATCGCTCGCGGTAAAAATGGAGACGAACGGCGCCGGAGACGCGGCTTTCTCCACGCTCGGCCTTCCCTTAGCTTCCTCGCGCTCCACCAGGCACATCGCGCCGACGACCTGGAATCCGAATTCGCGCGCAACGTCGATGGCCTGCACTGTGGAAGCGCCGGTGGTGCAAACGTCGTCGACGATTACCGCCCGCGCGCCCTTTTCGCGAAAGCCTTCAATGCGCTGTCCCATCCCGTGTTGCTTTTCCGCCTTGCGTACGAGAAAGCCTTGCAGTTCGCCGCTGACCACAGCGACCGCTACCACGATGGGATCGGCGCCCATGGTCAGTCCGCCGATGGCTTGCGGATTCCACCCGCGCTGCCGAATTTCATCGAAAAATACTTGACCGGTCAGGCGAGCGCCTTTGGCGTCAAGAGTGGTAGTGCGGCAATCGACGTAGTAGTCGCTGGTGCCCCCGGAAGACAATTTAAACTCGCCTAGGCGGAAGGATTTATAGGCGAGGAGGCGCAGCAAGTCCTGGCGCGAGGAATTCATGAAATTCTACGATACCACGTAAAATCGGCTCTCGGCGCGGGGCCGAGGGTGGGGTCGGTCCGCAATCACTCTGCACTTCCGACCCTTCGAGCGTGGTAACCTGAACCTATTCCACAACGACGCTTCGAGGTTTGAAATTGCAGAGTGCGCGAAAGCTTTTATTTTTTCTTCTTGCTGGCTTCCTCCTTCCAAACTTGAGCGGTTCCGGTCTGGTGTTGACGGCTTTTGCCGAGGGTACGCACACTTGGGAGCAGTCAAGATTTGACGAACTGACCAAGGGCACAGCCAAGGGTGTGGCAATTCGCAGTACGGGCGGTTTGGAACTGGCTCCAACGTTTAAGAGCCTCTATGCCACGCCTTCCACTTACATCTGGGCCATAGCGGCCGACGAAGCGGGCAACGTGTATGTGGCGGCGGGCGCGCCCGCCCGGGTGTATCGGATCACCCCAGAGGGCAAAGCATCCATCATTTTCGAGCCGAAAGAACTCCAGGTGCAAGCCCTGCAAATTGGCTCTGGAGGCGTAATCTTTGCGGCCACCGCTCCCGATGGCAAGGTTTACAAAATCGAAAACAAGCCCGGCGGCAAGACGCCGGCTAAAGCAGATACGCCTCAGCCAGCACCATCCGACAAAGACAAGGACAAAGACGCGACTAGGCCAAGCATAGACGCCTCGTGGAGTTCATCCGTCTATTTTGAGCCCGGCACGAAATATATTTGGGATCTGGCTCTGGATAAATCCGGCAACTTGTATGTGGCAACCGGCGATCATGGTGAAATTTTCCGGGTTACACCAAGAGGTGAGCATTCGGTTTTCTTTAAGAGTGACGAAACCCACATTCGCGTGCTGGCTTTCGATGCGCAGGACAATCTGATTGCCGGTTCCGATGGCAGCGGGCTGATCTACCGCATCTCGCCGACGGGCGAGGGGTTCGTGCTATACAGCGCGCCCAAGAAAGAAATCACAGCTCTGGCGCTCGATCGTGCGGGGAATATTTACGCGGCAGCAGTCGGCGAAAAGCGAGGTGGAAGCGGAGCCAACTCCTCGGGCATGGCCGCGGCGCTTTTGTCGATGAGTTCCGCTCCGCCCACCGGCGGCGGCGCACCGCAGGTTCCGGGTATGACGATCACTACCGCGCCGAGCACGCCGCCAATGACTGGCCCATTTCCATTTCCGGGCGGCGGCGCCAGCGGCGGCTCCGATGTTTATCGCATCGCCCCCGACGGTTCTCCCACCAGGCTCTGGACATCGCACGAAGACATTGTCTATGCCCTGGCCTTCGATTCACAAGGCCGTCTGCTTGCCGGCACGGGCAATCGCGGCCACATTTTTGCCGTCAGCGGGTTGGATGATTTTTCTGACTTGCTCAAAGCGGCGGCTTCGCAAGTGACAGCTTTCGCCAAGGCGCCGGGCGGCGGAGTCTACGCGGCGACCAGCAATCTGGGCAAGGTGTTCGTGCTGGGACCCGGGCCGGAAGCACAAGCCACATACGAGAGCGACGTTTTCGACGCCAGGATTTTCTCGCGCTGGGGACGCGCCGAATTTCGCGGCTTAGGCACTGTGGATCTTTATGCCCGCAGTGGCAACGTAGATAATCCTGACCGCAACTGGAGCGCGTGGAAGAAGATCGATTTAGGCAAGAACGACGAGACCGGAATTCCCCCGGCGCGTTATGCGCAATGGAAGGCTGTGCTGCATGCGGGAACGCCCGCGCCGATCCTCGACAGTGTAGCGCTGAACTACTTATCCAAGAACGTCGCTCCGGAGATCGACGACGTGACTGTGCAGGTTGGCGTAAAGTACCAACAACTTCCCAAATCGACGGGCATCAGCATGGGATCGGACTCGCCGGCTTCATCTCCCGGATCACATTTCGAAGTTCCCACGCCCAGTTCGCACGATCGCGACTCCATCGGAGTGAAGTGGAGCGCGCACGATGAGAACGACGACCAACTCGTCTACTCTGTCTATTACCGCGGTGACGGCCAGACGCGCTGGCTGCTGCTTAAAGACGACATCACTGACAAGGCCTATTCCTTCGATGCCAGCTTGCTGCCGGATGGCGGCTACACCGTGAAGGTGGTCGCGTCCGATGCGCCTTCGCACTCACCGGGCGAGGCCTTGACCGCGTCCAAAGAGAGTCGCCGGTTCGAGGTGGACACAACGCCGCCCCACATTGAAGATCTTGCGGCGAAGCTGGAAGGCGGCCAGATTCATGTCACCTTCCGCGCGGTAGATGGTTTTTCTCCCATCAGGCGCGCGGAATATTCGGTGGATGCCGGCGACTGGAAGTATGTCGAGCCCACTGGTCAACTCGCGGACGCGAAAACCGAAAGTTATGATTTTAAGGCCACTCCCGAAGCCTTGAGAGATGGCGAAGTATCTTCGGAGCATGTAGTGGTCATACGAGTTTTCGACCGCTATGAGAATATGGGCGCCGCCAAGACTTTAATTCGTGGCAAGTAAAATGGCTTGGTGGAGCGGCGCTTCAAGTTAATCCTTCACCCGCTTCTGAATCGGCTTCTGTCGGCGCCGCTCTTAAAGTGTGGAGAGCGCCGATGCGCCGCAAATCGGGGAATATCCAGGCCCAGAGCGCAATCACCACCAACGTGCCAACTCCTCCCAGTATGACCGCTGGGACGGCGCCAAACCATTGCGCCGTCAGTCCAGATTCGAACTGCCCCAGTTCATTCGATGTGCCGATGAAAACCATGTCGACGGCCATCACCCGCCCGCGCATTTCATCGGGGGTGCGCAGTTGTACTAGCGTGGCGCGGATGATCACGCTGATCATGTCGGCCGCTCCGAGAAATATCAGAGAGACGAGCGATAGCACCAGGCTGGTCGAGACGCCAAAAAAAATCGTGCAGATGCCAAACCCCGCCACTGACCACAGCAGCGTCGGTCCAGCGCGACTGCGCAGCGGACGATGGGCCAGCGCGACGGCCATCAGCGCGGCCCCCACTCCCGGAGCGGTCCGCAACAACCCCAGTCCCCAGGGCCCGGTGTGAAGAATTTCTCGTGCGTACACGGGTAGCAGCGCGACTGCCCCGCCCAGAAGAACGGCAAATAAATCGAGCGAGATCGCGCCCAGGATTAGTTTCTCTCGCCAGATAAAGTGCAGGCCTGCGAGCACGGTCTTCAGCGTCATGGGCTCGCGTCGGCGCGCTTGGGGCCGCGTCTTGATGCGGAACATGGAGAGCAGCGCGCCCACAGCGGTAAGCAGAGCAACCGCGTAAACCGCCGATGGCCCGCGGAACACCGCGTACAGGATTCCGCCCAGGGAAGGTCCAAGGATGGTTGCGACCTGAAAAACCGTAGCGTTCCACGCCACAGCGTTGGAAAAATGTTCTTCGGGAACCAGTTGCGGCAGAATCGAGCGGCTGGCCGTGCCGTTGAATGAGCGCACTGCTCCGAGCAAAACCAGCACCCCGTAAATCGGAAGCACCGCGTGCGTGCGGCGCACCGCCAGAATTAACAAAAGGCCGGAACACAAAAGATATCCCGCATAACACGCGCTTAGGACTTTGCGCCGCTCGAACCGGTCTGAGGCGTGGCCAGAAACAAGGAACAATAGAATTCCAGGAAGAAATTGCGCCAGCCCGACCAAACCGAGGTCCAAGGCGCGTTTGGTGATGTCATAAACTTGCCATCCCACCGCGACCGCCTGCATCTCGACGGCAGACACGATGAGGAATCGCGCAATCTCAAACAGCACGAAGTCGGGATTCGTAAATGCGATGCGTCCAGCTTTGGAGTCGGGGGGTGGTGGCATGGATTAACTAATGTGCCATAAAACCCCGCCCGGCACGATAAAATGACTGCGACCGCCGACGCGCCGGGGTTGAGGGCCTATGAGATTCTTGCGGATGGGAGCGAGAAGCAGCCCTTTGACTCATCATGATGAGTCATTTAGACTTCTACTATGGCTAAGCGGCTTCAAGTTATCCTGCAGGACCCCGAATACCGCGAAATCCAGCGCGCGGCTCGTGCGCGAAATATGTCGCTGGCTGAATGGGTTCGGCAGGCATTGGAGCGCGCTCGTCTTCGTCAACCTCTCGGTTCGGTGGAGAAAAAACTTGCGGCCATCCGCTTCGCCGCAGGCCACGAATCGCCGACCGCCGACATCAACACGATGTTAGCGGAAATCGAGCGTGGGTACTCCTCCGGTCAGCCCAAGTGATTCTGATCGACTCCAACATACCCATGTATCTCGTGGGCTCACCGAGTCCCCAAAAGACGGATGCGCAACGCTTATTGGAGAGGCTGGTGAGCGCGCGCCAGCGCTTGGTCACGGACGCGGAAGTTCTCCAGGAGATACTGCACCGTTACGCCGCTATCAATCGCCGTCACGATATCCAGCTTGCATTCGACGCGCTTCTCAGCGTTGTGGATGATGTCCTCCCTGTCGACCGTGGGGCAGCCGAACGCGCAAAACAGATCGTCCTCGGCTATCCTCGCCTCTCCGCGCGCGATGCTGTGCATCTCGCCATCATGGAGCGCCACAGCATCGAGCGCATTTTAACCTTCGATACTGGCTTTGACAGCTTTCCCGGAGTTACGCGCCTGTCATAACGATTAAAGTTGTTTAAGCACAAGCTGGCTATTTACCTGTAGAAGTCGACCTATGCTCTGGCTGTTGCGAACCGTCGGGTGGGTTGCCTGTGTCGTGTACTCGACGATCCCCGCCTTCTGGCTGCTCATCCATCCCCGAGCGGAATTTTGGCGCGCACGGCGACGGTCGCCATACGGGATTCTCTTGCCGATCTGGAGCACAATGTGGGCGGCGATGGCCGCTGTTACCGCCTCATGGCGTAGGGTTCTGCTTTATGAAGAGAGTTGGGTTTGGATTCCGGCAGCCGCAATGTTCTGCGCCGGCTTGCTGCTCTACAAACTGTCTCAGCACCACTTCACCCTGGCGCAACTAGGCGGACTGCCAGAAGTTCTGTGTGGACGCGACCAGCAGCGCCTCGTGACCACGGGGATTCGCGGCCACGTACGCCACCCAGTCTATCTTGGGCATCTGTGTGGGATGCTGGCCTGGAGTGTGGGCACTGGTCTTGCTGTCTGCTGGGCACTGACAGGGTTCGCGGTTGTAACCGGCGCGGTTATGATCACGCTGGAAGATAAAGAATTGGAGCAAAGGTTCGGAGAAGAATATCGCCACTACCGATCGACCGTACCCTCGGTGCTGCCAAAGATAACAACGTGAACCGACCAAACGATGTTGCGCGCACTCTGAGTCCTCCGCGGTTGTTCTCTGCGCCGTCTGCGTTAGAAGCCTTTATTTATTTGAACCCGCACACGGCGCGAAGCGGTAGTTATAATCCGACTTGGCTGAAAGCTGAAAGCTGAGAGCTGACAGCTAATCGCTCCCATGCGCTTCGAACTCTTCATCGCGACCCGCTATCTGCGCGCCAAGCGGCGGCAGGCCTTTATCGGTATTATCACCGGCATTTCGATTGTCGGAGTGGCCGCGGGCGTGGCTTCGCTCATCGTCGCGCTGGCCATCAACAACGGCTTTCGTCAGGATCTGCAGGAGCGCCTCATCGGTTCTACTTCGCATATCAGCCTGCTGCGCGTAGCCGACGACGGCATCAAGGACTGGCCAGCGCTGCTTGATCGCCTTTCCAAACAGCCTCATGTAGTCGCAGCTGCGCCGGCAATTTTTGAGCAAGTGCTCATCTCCCGCGGTCCACGCGCCCGGGGCGCCGTCCTCAAGGGAATGATTCCGGACGACGAGCGCAAGGTTGGCGATCTGCTCAACACCATAAAAGAAGGCTCAGCGATTGCGCTGGAAGAAACATCTCCACCCGCCGAGAACTTATCAGAACCAGAGACTCAGAAAAATCTAGCGGCAACCAAGTCGACGCCCCCAGACGACTCTCCTGATTCCCTCGCCGGCGTACACGCACGCGTAGCCGCCATGCCGCCAATTATTCTGGGCAAAGACATGGCAGACAATCTAGGCGCAAGCGTAGGCTCCGTCGTACTGGTGACCAGCCCGCAAGGCGAACTCACTCCGTTCGGCATGGTGCCGAAATACAGCCGCTTTCGCGTGGTAGGAATTTTCAACTCCGGCTTCTTCGACTACGACTCGTCGTGGGCTTTCACGCGGCTCTCGGATGCGCAACGCCTGTTCGGTTTGGGCGATTTGATATCGGTGATTGAGTTCAAGGTGGACGACATTGACAAAGCCGACGTGGTCTCCCGGCAACTGGAAGGTGCGGCCGGCAAGGGTTTCATGACCACGAACTGGAAGGAGCAAAACCAGGCCCTTTTTCACGCTCTGAACATGGAGCGGCTGGTTACTTACATCACGGTGGGTCTGATCGTCTTTGTCGCCGCGCTAAACATTTTGATTTCCCTGATTATGATGGTCATGGAAAAAACTAAGGACATCGCGGTGCTGATTTCCATGGGGACGAGAACCTCGCAGGTGCGCAAAATATTCATCGCGCAGGGAGTTCTGATTGGAGTAATCGGCACCGCGATCGGCTTATTCCTGGGATACGCCATCTCCTACGCGGGCGGTCACTATCACATGATTTCGCTCTCGCCCGAGGTTTACTCCATCGATTACGTCCCCTTTGCGCCGCGCGTTAAAGACGGCTTATGGGTCGTCTTGGTGTCCGTGGGAGTTTCGTTCATCGCAACGCTTTACCCGTCATGGTCCGCCGGCAGGACTTTACCGGCGGAAGCGTTGCGCTACGAATAAGATTGTGCGGCCTGGTCTCGGGCGACTCGCAGCTGCGGGGAACTTTTTCGCTCCGTTCGCCGTACATTTAAATAGAGGGAAGGAAAGAAGGAGGCTTCATCATGTTCACGTTCCTCCTGTGGTGCATACTTTTCGTATTCTGCTGGCCGCTTGCGATCCTCGCGCTGATTGCGTACCCATTCGTCTGGCTATTGCTGCTGCCATTCCGCATTGTCGGCGTTGCCGTTCACGGTGTGCTGGAGGTTGTGTTCCTCGCGATCACGCTGCCGTTCCGACTGCTGGCAGCGCCATTCCGAATCTAAGTTCGGCGGAGCAGTTTTCGCAAATTCGGAATAGCGCAGAACAATGTGGGTGGAACACTTCTGGAAGAGCGGCAGTAGCGCCGCGTAACTAACTCTCCATCACCTTCAAACTCTCGCTCACCACCAGGCGCGCGTCGGTCGCCCGTTGCACATCCTCCGCCGTCAAACCTGGAGCCACTTCCTCCAGCACCAATCCTCGTTCCGTCACCCGGATGTAGGCCATCTCCGTCACAATCGTATCCACAACTTTTATGCCGGTAAGCGGCAGAGTGCATTTCTTCAAAATTTTCGGCGCTCCTTCTCGTGTCGTGTGCTCCATTGCGACCACCACTCGCCGGGCTCCGGCAACCAAGTCCATCGCGCCACCCATGCCCTTCACCATTTTTCCGGGGATCATCCAATTCGCCAGATTGCCTTCCTCATCCACTTCCATCGCGCCCAGCACGCTCAAATCAACATGGCCACCGCGGATCATGGCAAACGAATCGGCGCTGGAAAAATACGATGTGCCAGCCATCTCACTAACGGTCTCCTTGCCCGCATTGATCAGGTCAGAGTCTTCCTGCCCCTCGATCGGGTAGGGTCCAATCCCCAGCATCCCATTCTCGGATTGAAGAATGACTTCCATCCCCGGCGGAACATGGTTCCCAATCAGCGTAGGCATGCCGATGCCCAGGTTCACATAAAATCCATCGCGCAGTTCGCGCGCGATTCGATTCACGATGCGCTCGCGCTTTTCGACATCTTTGCCGGGCTTGTTCATGGCATTGTTCTCTTTGCTAGGTACTCGGTACTAGCGACTGGCTCTCCTCACCGTCCGCTTCTCGATTCTCTTTTCGTACAGCTCGCCCTGAAAAATCCGTTTCACGTATACCGAGGGCGTGTGTATGGAATCTCCATCCAACTCACCGACTTCCACCAATTGCTCAACTTCCGCAATCGTCACCTTGGCCGCCGTGGCCATCATGGGATTAAAATTCCGCGCCGTCTTCCGGTAAACCAGATTGCCCATCCGGTCGCCCTTCCAGGCTTTCACAAACGCAAAGTCTGCGGGCAACGCACGTTCCATCACATAAGGGCGGCCATCAAAATCGCGCGTTTCTTTTCCTTCGGCCACCATCGTGCCAACACCCGTGGGAGTGAAGAAGGCTGGAATGCCCGCACCTGCCGCACGAATGCGCTCGGAAAATGTTCCTTGCGGAACCAGATCAAGCTGAATTTTTCCGGTCAGCACCATCGACTCCAACATCTTGTTCTCTCCCACGTAAGTGCCGATGTGGCGCCGAAGCTGCCCTGCCGCGAGCAACAGGCCAACGCCGAGGCCGTCCACTCCCGCGTTATTGCTGATGGTGGTGAGATTCTTCGATCCCTTGCGCACCAGCGCGCGAATGAGATTCTCCGGAATTCCGCACAGGCCAAATCCGCCCAGCATGATGACCGAACCATCTCCCACATCGCGAATCGCCTCATCCGCGTTGGCCACAACTTTATTCATAGCGTCCGCATTCTAAATGAAAAATCTTCGCGCCGGTGCTCACTCTTTCTTCCCCGGACTCTTCTTCAACCCGTGCGCCTGCTCGAATTCCTCCGCCAGTTGCCGCGTGGCAAGATTTTCCCGGATGTGCGCCAGCCGCTGCTCCACCTTGAACAGCGCATCCTCAAGGTTCTTCCGGTTGCTGATCGCAATGTCGCGCCAGATCGAATACGGGCTCGCAGAAATCCGAGTCATCTCCCGTAAGGCGCGCCCACCGGCCGGCAGCAACGGAGCCTCTTCGCCAAATTCCTCCACCAGTGCGGAGGCCAGCGCGGTTGAAATCATCTGCGGCAGATGGCTGATCCACGCCACCAGTCGATCGTGATCCTCGGGCGGCAGCATCGCGACCCGCGCTCCAATCTGGTCAATCCATCCTACAAACTCGGCGAACAATCCTTCATGCATGTTCTGCCCCGGAAGCGGCGTCAGGAACCAGACTGCATTCTGGAATAAATCGGCATCCGCGTACTCGACGCCGCTATTTTCCTTGCCCGCCATCGGATGCCCGGCCAGAAATCGCTTTCCCGCGTTCTTTCCAAACACGCTCAATGCCCGTTCTGCCACGGCCGCCTTCGTGCCTCCCACATCGGTGAGCAGGGTGGTCGCGGGAAGCGCCGGACCGAGGCGCCCGATTAAATCCACAATGGCCAGGACTGGCGTGGCCAGCAGCACCAACTGACTACCACGAACCGCGTCGGCAGGCTCGCAAAATCCGTCATCAATCACGCCACACATCTTCGCCCGCTTCAGTGCCGACTCTCGATCGCACCCCACAATGCGGCCCGCGAAGCGCCGCTTTCGCAGAGCCAGCGCAAACGAGCCGCCAATCAGCCCCGTCCCGATAATCGTGATTTGCCGAATCGGCATAAAAAATTGGGCAATTGAGTAATTTTGTAATCGGGTAATTTAAAACCAATACCCAGGAAAGTTAAATTACAAAATTGCCCGATTACCCAATTACCAAATTTCGTTAAGCAATGGTCCGTCCCACTGCGGGCGCAATCATCCGCAACTCATCCATCAACTTCGCGAATTGTTCGGGAAACAGCGACTGAGCTCCATCCGACCACGCTTTGTTCGGATCGCAATGCACTTCAATCAGTAACGCATCCGCTCCCGCCGCCACTGACGCGCGCGCCATTGGCGAAACCTTGTCGCGTCGTCCGGTTCCGTGCGATGGATCCGCCGTCATCGGCAGATGCGATAACTTATGAATGATCGGAATCGCCGAAATATCCATCGTATTGCGCGTGTAAGTCTCAAACGTCCGAATGCCGCGCTCGCACAGGATCACGTCGTAATTGCCGCCCGCCATAATGTATTCTGCGGACAGCAACAACTCTTCCAGCGTCGCCGCAATTCCACGTTTCAGCAGAACCGGCTTGCGTACTTTTCCCAATTCGCGCAGCAGATTGAAATTCTGCATGTTGCGCGCTCCCACCTGCAGAATATCCACATAGGGCAGCATCATCGGAATCTGCGAGATCTCCATCACCTCGCTGATCACCAACAGCTTGAAGTTTTCGCCCGCCTCGCGCATCAGCTTCAACGCATCTTCACCGTGCCCCTGAAACGAATAAGGAGAACTTCGCGGCTTAAATGCTCCGCCTCGCAGTACTCGCGCCCCGGCCTTCGAGACTGCCTCCGCCGTAGCAAAAAGCTGTTCCCGCGATTCCACCGAGCACGGCCCCGCCATCACTACCACGTCGTTTCCGCCAATGCCGATTCCGTTCGCGAGCTTGACGATCGTTCCTTCCGGACGAAAACTCTTCCCCGCCAGCTTGTACGGCGAACTGATGCGATGGACTTCCTGCACTCCGGGCAACAGCTCCAGATTGCGGATATCAAAATCGATTCCCGCTCCCACTGCCCCCAGCACGGTTTGCCGCGCCCCGGTGGAACGGTGCACCTCAAACCCGATTTTCACCAGGTGTTCGATCACCTGTTGAATCTGCGTTTCATCCGCTATTTCCTGCATCGCGACAATCATAAGAGGATCTCTAGCTTCTAGCTTCTAGCTTCTGCTTCTAGCTTCTGCTTCTAGCTTCTGCTTCTAGCTTCTGCTTCTGGCTCTTAGCTTCTAGCTTCTAGCTCTTAGCCGGTTTCGCATCCAGCGTCAACGGAAACTTAATCGTTCACATCCGAATCCAGCTCGGTCTCTGCTTCTACTCGATCGGACTTGGCGCCAATTCCTTCTTTCTGAATATTCCGCATCACATCCATGATTCGTTCAAAGATTCGCACCAGGTCGCGCCCAGGCAGTGGACCTTGATTCAACTGTTGAATATTCTCCAACACAATTCGCTCGCGGTCGGGCTCGTAAATCGGCAGATTCGTGTCTCTCTTCAGCCGCCCAATCTCGACCGCAGCCCGGGCGCGCTCGCTCAGCAGTTCTACCAGCCGCACATCGAGTTCATCGATTTTCTTTCGCCAATCTGCGATGTCCATGAAAATCAGCTCTTATATCTATCTCAGCTATCGGATCTCAGGAAGATCGACCTTATGCACGTGCCCACAATTTCGGATAGCCCTCCCCTCGGACCCCATGTAGGCAGCACAACTGCCTGCACTACGATGTCTTAGCTGACGGCTGATAGCGGATAGCTGACAGCTTCCCAACAAATTCCCCAACCGCCTCCGCTTCCCGTCCTCGATTCCTCTCAATCGTCTCCACAATCGCGCTGCCGACCACTACGGCGTCGGCAAACTTGCCCACTTCGGCGAATTGTTCAGCGTTCGAGATTCCAAATCCTACCGCGATGGGCAGCTTTGTCACGCGCCGCAAGCGCCGCACAAGTTTCTGCGCGTCGTCCGCAAGCTGATGCCGCGCGCCCGTCACCCCAGTGCGTGACACGGCGTAAACAAAGCCTTGCGACACCTTCGCAATCCGCTGCAGCCGCGCATCCGGACTCGTCGGCGCCGCCAGAAACACTGGAGCCAGGTCATGCAGCTTCATCGCCTGCAGATATTCACCCGCCTCTTCCACTGGTAAATCGGTTACCAGCACGCCATCTACTCCGGCATGCCGAGCAACCGTGCAGAATTTCTCCATCCCCATCCGCAGGATCGGATTCAAATACGAAAACACCACGAGGCCCGTGGACTGCGCGTCCTGCCGCACCTCCGCTGCCAGCGTCAACACCTGCGCCAGCGATGTTCCCTGCTTCAGGGCTCGCTCGCTAGCCCGCTGAATCACCGGACCATCCGCCACCGGATCGCTGAACGGAACACCCAACTCGATCACGTCCGCGCCCGCCTCAATCGCTGCCAGCACTACCGCGTGCGTGGTCGCGAGGTCCGGATCGCCGCAGGTTACATATACCACCAGCCCTGGCTTATTATAAAAAGATAAAGGCATAGACAAAATCGGCGCGCGACAGATTTACCCTGCGAACTCCCGTGCCGTCTGCGTTAGAGACCCTGAATTTTCATCCCAGCGAAAGTGATTCCCGCATAATCCCAATATCCTTATCCCCGCGCCCGGAAACATTCACGATCGCCACATCCGACTTCTTCATCTGGGGCGCGCGCTTCACCACTTCCGCGATCGCATGCGCCGACTCCAGCGCCGGTATAATACCCTCTGTCCGCGCCAGCAAGGTCGTCGCCTCCAGAGCTTCGGCGTCCGACGCGGGAACATACTCGGCTCGCCCCGCATCTCTCAGCGCCGCATGTTCCGGGCCAATCGACGGATAATCCAGCCCAGCCGAAATCGAGTGCGTGTTCGCAATCTGGCCCGCCGCATCCTGCAACACGTAAGAATAAGTTCCCTGCAAAACTCCGCGCGATCCTCC
>PKVZ01000132.1:13440-32088 GCA_003131635.1 Acidobacteriaceae bacterium | reverse complement strand
TTCTCGGTATCGGTACCGGCGACCACTCCGGTCGTGGTCGCGGCGACGACGCTGCCGGGAGGAACCATCGGTACGGCTTACACCCAAACCACGCTGGGAGCGAGTGGCGGAACGCCGCCGTATGCCTGGACGCTTATTGCGCCGGCCAGTCAGCCTCTGCCTCCGGGGATAACTTTGAGCACCACGGGCGCGCTTGCGGGAACGCCGGTGGCGGCGGGAATCTTTAACTTCACGGTGCAAGCCACGGACTCCAACGGATTGGCAGCCAGCCAGGGGTTCAGCATTACGGTGGTGCCTCCGGCGGGTGCTCCGACATGTTTGCCGCCGAGCGTGGTAGTCAACAGCAGCGGCACTAATCCTCTGGCGGTCACGGCGACCAGCAACTGCACGGATTCGTCGGGCACAATTGCCAGCACTACCATCAATTGGGGCGATGGCACTACGCCATCATCTGGAAGTCCCAGCTCTCACACTTACGCCACGCAAGGTACGTATTCGATAACTGTTACTGCTACCGATACGAACAATCTGAGCGACAGCGCGTCGGGCAGTCTGACGCTTACGGCGCCGGTGGCTCCGGTAACGCAAGGGCAGCCCGCGCAGCTGAGCACCAACGTGTCGGCGCCGCTGGGGGTGCCGAGCGTGACGGTCACTTACCAATGCACTAACGCGAATGGTCCCAGCGGAGTGCAGACGATGGCCTATTACAACCTGTCGTGCACCATCAACAGCGGCGGGGCGAGTGCCACGGTTACGCTGACCAGCACGCCGACACCCATACAGATCACGGTACAAACCAACAGCACGGCCGCCGCGGAACTGCGACGGCCCGGTCTGCGGGGAATTGGAAGCGGAACGTTGTATGCGGCGTTTCTGCCGCTGCCCGGCATTGCGCTGTTGGGGATCGGATGGTCTTCGAAGCGGCGCAGGAAGGCGGGACGTTATGCAGCGTTGGCGTTGCTGGGGGGATTGATGTTGATCTGCGTAGCCTGCGGAGGCGGCAGTTCGTCTAAGACAACAACACAACAGCAGCCCTCCGCTGTAACGCCGGCCGGATCTTATTCGGTGAACGTGACCGGAACCAGCACCACGTCGGGAAGCAGCTCATCGTCACCGTCGTCCACGATCACCGTAGGATTTTCGGTAAACGTCGGCTAGCGGAGTGAACTGAAATTAGTCTCAGGGGAAAGGCTTTCGCATGATTAAGAACCACGTGTGGTTAGGGATTTGTTTCCTGATCGTCTCTTTCTTGCCGTTACATGCCCAAACGAATACCTTTTGCCAGACGAATGGCCAGGCGACGGCTAACGCGGGCAAGCTGGTTTGCCTGCTGCCGAATTTGGGCTTTCCGCCAATCAGCAGCGGGCCCGATCCGATCGCCGGATTGGATGCCGCCGTCGCCAGCCAGGCAGGTTTGTTTCCCCTGGCATCTCCGGCCTCGGGCATCGTATACACCAACGATCCCTCGCTTCAGATTCCGGTCGCGTCCGGGACAGAGAGTTTCGGTCCCGTAATGTTCGAGCGCGGCGAGACTCTGCATCGCGGCAAGCTTTTCGTCGCCTTCACTTATCAAAACTTTCAGTTCAGTAATATGGACGGCATAAATCTGAAAAGCATCCCGGCATATTTTCCTGCACCCAACACCAACGGCGGAATTGCCACAGTCGAGACCAGCACGCGAGTGGACCTGAAGATCAACCAGTTTGCCATCTACGCCGATTACGGATTGACCAACCGTCTCGACATTTCTGTCGCCGTGCCTTTTCTCGACGTGAAGCTGGCCGCAAATACGGCGTGCGGGAGTATCTATTTTGCTGGAACGGTCTTCCCCGCCCAGCCTTGTCTGCTGCAAAGCAACGGGACGAAGCTGGCATCAAACTCTCGGACGGGAAGCTCTACTGGCATTGGCGATGTTGTATTCCGCGCCAAAGGAAGCCTGTGGCAGGGCGAGCATATTCAAGTAGCGGCAGCAGTGGATTTCAGGGCTCCATCGGGCGACGCAGAAAACTTCCTGGGAACGGGGGCGTGGGGAGTGAGGCCATTTGTGGCAGCATCCTGGCGAGGGCGAGTGGCCCCGCACGTGGACTTCGGCTACCAGTGGAATGGGAACTCCGATATCGGCAGCATTAATGGGCCGGGGACCAAGGGCAAGCTGCCGGATAATATATTTTATGTCTTGGGAGCGGATGCGCGAGTGGTGAAACGCCTGACGCTCTCCGCCGATTATCTGGGACAGTACTTCATTAGTGCGTTGCGGGAGGGTCTGCAGACCGATCCCACGTCCAATTTCACCGGCATCTCGACCACATCGAACAACTTCAACACGAACTATGCTTCGGTGGGCGCGAAGGTGAATCCCGTGGGTAATTTATTGATCACGGCGAATGTCTTTTTCAAGCTGGACAATAATGGATTGCACAACAAACCTGCTCCACTGGTGGGGATTTCATACACCTTTTAGAGTGCTGCTACTCGTTCAAGGGAATAAAGTTGATGACCCAGCTGCCGCCCTTCTGATTTACCAGGATGGAGAAATTGGTTTTCGCGGAGGGGACTTTCATTTGGTCTGACTGGACCGACTGGGTGCACGACACCTGAACCTTGCCGTCGGCTAAGCGCGAGAAGCCGAGGTTCGAGAAGCTGACCCGGGTGTTCGCGCCGTAAGCCGTTTTGATTTTTTTCAAGAGATCTTTGCCAATTCCCGGCCACAGTTCCTGCAGCTTCTTCGCGTCTTTATGTTCAAAGCTTGCGGCATACTGCGCCAGAAGATCGGAGATTGCCTGTTTGTCCTGAGGCGAAACTGCGGAAGCGTCGGTGGTGGGCTTGGGAGGCGCCGGCGTATTGACGATCACGACAGCTTCCTTCTCAACCTCTTTGCCCCCGGGTCCAGTGGCGACAAGATGGTAGGTGGTCGTCGATTCCGTCGGGGTAACAGTCTTTGAACCGCTTGCGCTCACCGCTTGGCCGTCGATCCTGACGCTGCTCGCGTTCTGAATGTTCCAGATCAATTCCGCCTTCTCGCCTTTTTCAATCACTGTGTGATCGACGGCGAACGATCCGGAGGGCGAAGGTGCAGGCGGGGGTGGGGGTGCAGGAGTTGACGACTCCGCGGGGCGGGTGGGCGGAGGCGTGGGTTTCATCTCCGCGGTAACTTCTTCGCGCACACCCGATTCAACCTTCACATCTTTCGTCCAACGCTCAAACCCTTTTGCGTTTACCTCGACGTGGCGCAGGCCGGCCTGGACAGGCACGTCAAGCCGACGCGAAGCCGGAAGCTGATAAGCATGGCTGTCGATAAGAACTTCGGCGCCGGTCGGAGGACCCTCGATGGAAAGGTATTGCTCGGGCATTGCGTGGATGCCGGCAACCTTCTGCAGAAGGTCGAAGGAAACATCGACTTCATGGCTTTGCGAGACTTCGACATTACTGGCCGCGGGAATAGATTCGAAGCCTTGCTTTTGGACCACAATTTTGTGCTTTCCGGGAGCGACCGAGACCGAGAATTGCTTATTCTTCCCCACCGAACCGGCGATTGAACCATCCACCAGCACAGAAGCATCCTCCACATTCGCATGGATAAGAAGCGTCCCCATCGCCAGCGATGGAGGAGGAGTTTCCAGCGGGGAAAGAGAAAAGGAGAAGTCGGGCGTGACGCCTTGGTCGACGTGGATCAACTCCGTATGCGCGACGTAACCGTCGTGACTGGCCTGCACCTCGTGCGGTCCGATGGGCAGATTAAGCCGGCAAGGGTTTGGGCAGGAGCGGCCATCGACAATGACAGCGCTGTCGGCCGGAGTGGGAAGGATACTGACCGCGATGGTTGTGGGGCGGGTCGCGATGCGATAGGCGACGACCCCGGCGATGGCGATGACGATGGTGAGCGCCACAGCGAGCCACGTTCTCGATGGTTGCCGCTTGAGCTGGGCGGTTTGTGCGGTTTGTTTGGTTTGTGCGGGTTGTGCAATAAGAGCGGTCGGAGGTGAATCAACTTCCGGCCGGGACGCCGCCGCGGGACGCACTGCAGACGTGATGAGTGACTGGTCGGAACGAGTTGATCCGATGATTCTGGTCGCCCCTACTTCTTTTTCACCTGCATCGCTCGCGGTAGTCGACACTTCTTGCACTAAATCTGGTGGAGCTTGGGGTGGTTCTGGAAGTTCGATCCGACGCGCTTGTTTCGCGGCCAGGTCCTTCCTTTGTTCTTCCAGGCGCTGCAGCCGGCGAATCTCGTTTTCCAGGCCGGGGAACTTGGAATGAAGTCTGCGCAATGCACTTAGCTGCTCGATCGCATCGGCATATTGCCCGGAGGATTCGCAAGTGTGTGCCCGGTCCACCAGGGCTGACCTTTGTTCTTTGCGAGCCAGGACCGAGGCGAGTCTATTCTTAATCTCCTTATTCTCCGGATTCTTGCGGAGCGCGGCCTCGGCCAGACGGAGCTGGGCATCGGGTTCGGTTTGAAGCGCCAGATCATGGTCCAGGGTTTCCACTGCCATGCGCTTCACAACAGAGTCGGCGAAAGACCGAAATTCTGGAGTTTCGCGGTAGCGCTCCGGTTGGATCTCAAGATATTTGGCGGTTTCCACTGCCCCGTGATCTTGCAGGATGCGCTGGGCTTGCTCCATCGCACTGCGTAATCCCCTCTGGAACTGATCCTTTTGACGGCGCGCATCTTCCAGCAGGTTGGACAGTCGAACGTCCGACAGTTCGGGGATCTTGGCTTCCAAGAACTGGACGGCGGAGTCGGGGTTGCCCTGGCGCAGCATCTGTTGCGCAGAAGCCATCGCCTCGACCACCGACATCTCTTTGGTCTGGGCGGCACGAACACGCTGCAGCAGCAACTCTATCTCTTTGGTTTCCGAGAACTCCCGGCGAGCGTCTTCGAGGATGCGGACTGCGTCGTCATATTCCCTGGCGGAAGCGGCATCCGCAGCGCTCTGCAATAACTTGCGCTTGCGCTCCTCCGCCTCCTCTGAGGTCAGACGGTCTTTGATCACAACCCGCAGCGAATCGAGGTGGACATCGCCTGGAACTTTCTGCAGAGCATTTTCGATAACGGAAAGAGCTGCCAGGGTCTTTCCCGCTTCCAGCAGGCCGTTGGCCACGACAAACTGGTCTTTGGCGTACGCGATCAGATGGATGCGTCTTTGTTCCGCCTCCGACAGAGCTTTTAGTTTCAGGAGTCCTTGTTCCTGGGGATAGCGCAGCAACCCTTCACCGGCGATTGCCGAAGCGGCCGCGTAGTCCTCGCGAGCCAGCGCTTCCTCGATGAGCCGGCTCAGCTTTTCCAGTTCCGCCTTGCGCATCTGCTGTTCACGGGCGGCATTGGCGACTTTCAGAAGCGAGCGCAGCTCCACGGATCCGGAGTCAATGATTTCGGCGGCTTTCAGAGTTTCGAGCGCGTTGGTCAAATCGCGAGCGGCGAGTTGATCGCGCGCCTGGTCGAGCAGGTTGCGCAACCTCTGCTGACGATCCCGCTCCTCCACCTGTTTGAAGATAACGTGGCGCAGGACTTTGACCGATGTCTCCTCCGGCTCAAGCTCAAGCGCCTCACTAATGGCGCGTTTGGCTTCATCCAGGTCGCCAGCCTGCTGAGCCCCCTCGGCCCGGCGCAGCGCCAGGTTCAGCCGACCGGCTCGAGCTTTGGCTTCCTGAATAGTTTCTCGAAGGCTCAATAGGTCCGGGTTCGTCGAGTCCAGTCCGATCGCCTGGGCAAGAATTGCAAGGGCGTCATCATAACGACGATCGAGAAAAGCCTCGTCGGCCTGGGAGCGCAATTGGCGGGATTGATCCGCCCGGCGTTGCCGGCGAACTCGATCCTGCACCTCGCCCAGCATTTGGTGAGCCCGGGTGTGATGCTTTTCGATTTTGAGGAGCTGCTTAAGGTAATCCTCGGCCTTCGTCCATTCTGTCCTTTGCACTGCGGCTTCCGCGCGCTGCAGCCATTCCAGCACCTCGGTATGCTTCTGCTGATCCTGGACGACCTGCAGGTCAAAAGCGAGGTCTCTGCAACTGGGATACCGGCTCTCCCGATTCTTAGCCAAAGCCTTGGCCACGATGGAATCCAGTTCCGCAGGGTAGCCTTGTACGTAGGAACCAATCGGTGACGGGGCCTCATGGATTATTTGATACATGACCGCCGCCTCACCCGCCGCCCGAAAAGGAAGGTTGCCGGTAAGGAGGCGATACAGGACCACTCCGGTGGAGAAAATGTCGGTGCGGGAATCCAGAGGGGTGCTCTGGAATTGCTCCGGCGACATGTAATGAAGACTGCCGACAACTTCTGTGCGGCTGATTCCGGTATCGCCGATTCTGGCGATTCCAAAATCGACAATCTTGACGTTGTCATCATTCAGCAACATCACATTCGCGGGCTTTATGTCGCGATGGATGATGCCGCGCTCGTGAGCATAACTAAGGCCGTTGCAAATCCCGATACAAATGTTCAGCTTGTTGGCGAGACTGAGCGAGCGCTCAGAGGAGATGATCGACTCAAGACTCATTCCCTCCAGGTATTCCATGACCAGGTAAGGGTTTCCATCCTGGTTGCCGAAATCGTAGATTGTGACAATATTCTGGTGCTGCAGGCTGGCGGTCGAGCGCGCTTCAACGTCGAATCTTTTTAGCAGGGCAGGATTGGCCCCGATGATCATCTTTATCGCGACGAGGCGGTCGAGCCTGGGATCCCGGGCCTTGTACACCACGCCCATTCCTCCTCGGCCAATGGTATTGAGGATCTCGTACTTGCCGATTTTTGTGGGTTGACCTGACAACTTCCTGAACCTCGCTGCTGGCGATGGCGCGGTTGCCCGCAGGAGCTATGAAAAGCCCGGCTTCGAATTGTATTGTCTCGCGTCTCCTAAGTAAATGGCACTGATCTACCAGCACGGCCAGTTTGAGTGGCCTTCTAGGCCTAAGCAGCGTTGGCATGCCGGAGAACCTCACCTCTACAACCGCTCCCCGGTTGCAAGATCTTGCATGAATCGTCGCTCTAATGAATGTCGGCGAGACAATTCCTGTATCAAGGGCGGACGGAACAATGTACAATCACCGTTTTTAAGTCGGCCTATAAATCCCGGCTTCAATCAGAGAACTGAGTTTGCGGGGAGTGCTATGCCTTGGGAAACCATAAAGTCGAACGACGGAATTTATCTCATAGACTGGGACGGTCTGACCCGCATCATTCGCTCCTGCGTTCGGGCGAAGAAGATGAGGGCGTATTCGAAAGTCGAGCCTACGGAGAAGCACTGGATCGGGCCGGATCTGTATTCCGTGGAAGTTCAATGGGACAAAGTGCGCCTGGAGACAACCATTCAGACTGAGGTGGAGTTGAGAAAGTTTCACGCCGGCGCCCTCGGGTCCATGCAGACCGAGTTGAACCGGATTATTTCGATGATGGAAGATGCGGACGATGATCGCGACGCTTTCCAGGACAGGATGGCTGAGGCCCAGCAAACGACCATGGAAAACGTGGAAAGTTCAGTCCACAAAGGCGAGATCGGGGTCGAAGTGGCGACCTTCGTTCGCGATGCATCTGCGGAAACAGTGATGGTTGGGGCGACGTATCTCAGCGGGGGCACTGCCTTGGCCTTTATCGGCACGGGATCGGCGATGAAGGGGGCGTTTGTCTATCAGGACACTGGGAAAGCCCGCCAAGCGCTGGCGACTTTCTCCACCAACTTGGTCCTCGGCGTTGCGGACGTTAAGGTCGGCGCCTCCCTCGATAAGATTGCCTCGAAGGCCGAGAGAATAGGAATGGCTATCGTGTGGGCAAAAGCCAAAGCTACGCTTGAGACCCCCAAGGGGCTGATCGAGGGAAAAAACTTGAGTGAGGCTGCGAGTAGCAGCGGCGTGAAGCTGGCGGCTTCTACTCCGGTTACTGCCGGCGTTGAACAGCTGAAATCAGTCCTTGAGGCTCGGGAGCTGAAGCCATGGGCCATTCCGGTTGAGGTCGCCCTCAACCTGCTCCAGGACAAGGGCGGAGAGATGCTTGCGAAGTCAGGAGAGAAGGAGCAGCGGGAGACGAAAGGGCCGCCGGCGCACCTGCCTCATCCCCATCCAAATCACCACTTGATGGATGCGGTTATCTATGATCGCTCCATGATCGAACAATCCGCGGTTAGGAAAATAGGATCAGGGCCCTTCGCGTAACGCCCGGCAATTGCGATTTACCGCATCTCAGGATCATCGGCCGGGCAGGGAATCGTCGACCGGATCAAGGCGTACGACAACGAGTCGGTCGGCTAAGCTCAGAGCAAGGTCTCACTCGACGCTGATTGACTCCCCGACGACGTTGCTACCGGCGGGTCTTTGCGTTCTGTGAATGCCGCCAGCGCATCGTGCAGGCGGTCGAAAAGCCGCGCCGGGCCGATGATCTCCGTTAAGAGGTGCCGGTCTAAGTCTGCCTTCAGAGAGACCGGGACGCGTGCGAGCGCCAACACGACTCCGCCCTGAACCAGTTCCTTCTGAAGGCGTCGCACCATCCGGGCCGCCGTGTAATCCACATTCGTGATCGCTTCGGTATCGATAACCAGCCAGCGCGTGGGCGAAGGAGCTGGCCCAACCAAGCCGCGAATCTGCTCCGCAAACAGGCTGGCATTGGCATAGAAGAGCGCTGCTCCGAAGCGATAGATCACCAAACCCGGCTTCGTTGTCGCGCCGGGAACGGCCGGCACCACCTGCCAGGGATCACGTTCGCTTGCCACTAAGACTCCGGTGTGAGGGCGATAGCTGTGCCGCACAACGCGGAGCAGCGACAGCACCATGGCCAGCAGGATGCCCTGCTCAACCCCTACCAGAACCACAACGGCCGCAGTAAACACGGCCAGAGCGTATTCTCCGGGACTCTCGTGCCGAATCTCACGCAAGCCACGCACGTCGATTAGACGGACAGCAATGAAAAATACGATGGCGCCCAGAACGCAACGTGGCAGGTATTGCAGCGGCTTGGTCAGAAAGAGCAGGACGATTGCAACCGCTAACGCGGTGGCCACCTGGGCAAGCTGGCTGCGGCCGCCGGAGCTTTCGACCATTGCGGTTTGAGTAGGGCTTCCGTCCACCACAAATGTCCCGCTGAACGCCGCCGCCGCGTTGGCCGCCGACAGACCAACCAGGTCTGCGCTTTGATCCAAGTGCTGACCGTGGCGTCCCGCGTAGAAACGTGCGGTCGCCGCGCTCTGGGCAAGGATCATCACAAAGCAGGAGCCGGACACACCGAGCAGCGGCACGACGTCCTTCCAGTGCACATCATGCAACCCTAAATGCGGAAGCCCGCCAACGACCGGCCCGACGATGGCGATGCCGCGCCCAGCGAAATCCCAGGCTGCGCTCGCAGCTATTGCGCCCGCGACCGCGATCAGTGGGCCCGGCACCTTGGGAGCAAACCGGTGGAAGACAAAGACGCCGGCCACAACTATTAGCGAGATAGCCACGCTCGGCAGCTGAACCTGGTGCAGGCTGCGGAACACTTCGAAGAGCTGACCAACCGTCCTCTTGGAGTGCACTTCCAGGCCGACCATCTGGCCCAGCACGGCGATGCCCACCTGAAATCCCACTCCGGTGAGAAAGCCTATTAGCACGGTCTGCGATAAAAAGTCGGCCAGGAAGCCGAGCTTGAGTACTCGCGCCAGCAACAGAAATCCGGCGGTGATCAGAGCAATCGTTGTTGCCAGCGCCACATATCTCGCGCTGGCGACGGGCGCCATACCCCCCAGCTTCCCGGCAAGAATGGCGGCGGTCGCCGAATCGGCTCCGACCACCAGGTAACGCGACGAACCGAATACCGCAAATGCCAGCAGCGGAAGCAACAGCGTGTAAAACCCCGTGACCACTGGCATGCCGGCAATCTTGGTATAGCCCAGCGCCTGCGGGATGTTCATCGCCGCCAGTTGGAATCCGGCCAGGGCATCGCGGGTCGCTCCCGCGCGAGTAACCGGCCTTATGCTTTGAAACAGAGGTAGCCAGCGACTACTCCGCGCTTGCGGTGCGCGTTGGCCGGACTGCGGGCGATCTTGTTCGTCGGGTGGCGTGGCTTGTGTGCTCATGGTCAACCGCGAAATCGTCCTTTCCGTTCCACACTGCAAGATTCACACTCTACCCTGTCACGTAAGTCACGGTGCTCAGCCGATCCAGCGCGTCGTAAGTATAGGTATCAGAAATCCCGTTCGTGTTGGAGGATTTCAGCGCCAGCAGATTGCCGCCGGAATCATAGGTGTAACTCGGCTCTTCTGCGGCTGTCATGGTCGCCGGCTTGGGTTGACAGACGCGGCTCCGCCGTGCTCTTATCGTTGGCGAATTGTGGCGCGGCTGCTGTTTCTTATTGAGACAATCGTTTGTCTTTTCGAAAAAAAGGTCGTACCCTTTCGTAGGCTGGAGTCCTCATGAAGCTGAGACTCGTATTGTTTTCGTCCTGCGCCGTGCTGTTCTCTTTCTTGTCGTCGAACGCGCAGCAGGAGCGGGAGGCGCGGCTGTGGCTGACGACGCCGGACCGGGTTGCCGTAGTAGCACCGCAGGCAACCGCGCTGCACTTTTCCCCAGAAGCGGGTGAGCTGCCGGTGCTTACGGTGGACGACACCCAGCACTTCCAGATAATGGACGGCTTTGGCTTTGCGCTGACGGGAGGAAGCGCGCAGTTGCTCATGCGCATGGGCGTTGCGCAACGGGCGGCTCTGCTGAAGGACCTTTTTACGAGGAGCGGTGACGGGATCGGAGTGAGCTACCTGCGGGTGAGCATCGGGGCATCCGATATGAATGAGCGCGTGTACTCGTACGATGACCTGCCGCCTGGAGAGACCGATGCGGCGATGGCGAAGTTTAGCCTGGGGCCCGACCGCACGGATGTGATTCCGGTGCTGAAGGAGATTCTGGCGATTCGGCCGGGGATCAAGATACTTGGATCGCCGTGGTCTGCTCCAGCATGGATGAAGACGAACGACGATGTGAAGGGCGGCGAACTCAAGCCGGAGTATTACGGCGCGTTCGCAAGTTATTTCGTAAAGTACATCGAGGCGATGCGAGCACAAGGGATCGCAATTGACGCAATTACGGTCGAGAATGAGCCGCTGAATCCGAAGAATACGCCTAGCATGGTGATGTTTGCGAAGGAACAGGCCGCGTTTATTGCGAAGAACCTGGGGCCTGCCTTTGAGAAAGCCGGTATCCGGACGAAGATTCTGCTTTACGACCACAACCCAGATGTGCCCTCGTATCCGCTGTCGATTATGGGCGATCCGGCAGCGAACAAATATGTGGATGGGACGGCATTTCACCTGTACGGCGGCGACGCGAGTGTGTTTACGCAGGTGCATGATGCATATCCGAATAAGAACCTGTACATGACGGAACAGTCGGTGACCGCGAGACGCGGCGAAGGGCCGCTCGGCATTGCCGAGCCGGTGAGGCGGGTGATGATTGGCGCGACGCGGAACTGGAGCCGCAATGTGCTGTTGTGGAATCTGGCGGCCGATCCGCAAAACGGACCGCACACCAACAACGGAGGGTGCACCGGATGTTCCGGGGCGCTCACGCTGGATGGCGATTCCGTAACTAAGAATGTTGCTTATTATGCAGTCCAGCATTTCTCGCAGTTCGTGCCGTCGGGTTCGGTGCGGGTGGCTTCGAGCGAGATGGAGCAGTTGGCCAGCGTAGCCTTCCTGACTCCGGAGGACAAGGTGGTGCTGGTAGTTTCAAACACGGGAAATTTTCCCAAGCCCTTCGCCGTGAAATACCACGGAAAGTTCTTCCACACCGTGCTGCCCGCGGAATCTGTGGGGACCTATGTCTGGTAGGAGTGCACTTCGGCTTCTGAGACCGGGCTGGCTTCATGGCGATGCAGCCGGCGGCTGGCGGCGTCCGCGGCGAAGGGCGCGAAGCCAGAGGTCGGACCCACTGTTCTGATCGTGCATTCACTCCTGGGTCCAGCAAGAGGTGGCGTCAAGAGTCCCCTTTCGCTTAGCCACGACAACTGGAGAAAAATTCGTGATTACCGCTGAAGCTAAGAGAAGAATGGTAGGCACGACTGGACTCGAACCAGCGACCTCTACCGTGTCAAGGTAGCGCTCTAACCAACTGAGCTACGCGCCTACAGCAACGTACAGATTATCATGGGAACATTTGGCAATGGAAGCCGGTAAAATCTCGGCGACGAGAAGTGCCTAGCTCGTAGCCGCAAATGGTACTCTACTTTTCCGGCCTCAACCCCATGCCCCGTCGCCCTCAACTATTCCGCGTCGCCATTGACACTGGCGGCACCTTCACCGATTGTGTTTGGACAGATGCCACCGGCCGCCTGCGCATTTTGAAAGTTTTCTCCACCCCCGCCGATCCTTCCCAAGCCATCGTCGAAGCCCTCAGCAAAATCGATGGCCAAGGCGAACTCGTTCTGTTGCACGGCACCACCGTCGGCACCAATACGCTGCTCGAACGTAAAGGCGCGCGCACCGCCTTAATCACCACTGCTGGCTTCGAAGACGCCCTCGAGATTGGCCGCCAGGCACGCCCTAAGCTTTACGATTTCTTCTTCGACCGCGTCGAACCGTTGGTCCCGAGAGATCTCCGTTTCGGCATCGACGAACGCACCGCCAGCGGCGGCGAAATCCTGGCTGCGCCTTTGCCCGCGGATTTGAAATCGCTGGCATCCCGCGTTGCGGCACAGCAACCGGAATCCCTCGCCATCTCGCTGCTGTTCTCATTCGCGAATCCAAAGAACGAATTAGCGATCGCCCAGGCCCTCAAACCTCTCGGCGTTCCGCTCTCCATCTCTCACCAGATTCTCCCCGAGTTCCGCGAATACGAGCGCACCTCGACTGTTGTAATCAACTCTTACCTTCAACCGGTGATGCAGCGTTACCTGGAAAATCTGGAAACCCGCTACCGTGGAGACCTTACTGGCAACGTCTCCGCTGGCGCCCATCCAAGAATCTTCGTCATGCAATCGAGTGGCGGCATCACCGCTCTGGCCGCTGCCGCACGCGAACCGGTCCGCACCGTTCTCTCCGGCCCCGCGGGCGGTGTAGTTGGCGCCGCTGCTCGCGCCCGCGCCAGCGGGTTCCCGCGCATCATCGCTTTCGACATGGGAGGCACTTCCACCGATGTTTCTCTCGTGGAAGGCGCCATCACCACCGCCAGCCATGCCGAAGTTGCCGGATTTTCCGTGGGCGTCCCGATGCTCGACATCCACACCGTCGGCGCAGGTGGAGGCTCGCTCGCCCGCTTCGACGCCGCCGGAGTTCTGCGTGTCGGTCCGGAATCCGCCGGCGCCGATCCCGGCCCCATCTGCTACGGCCGCGGCACCCAGCCCACAGTCACGGACGCCAATCTTCTTCTCGGCCGCTTACAGGCCACGCGCTTTCTCGGAGGCGAATTCACTCTCGATCTCGACCGTACCCGCCGCATTACCCGCGAATGGCTGAAGCAGCAGGGAAGTGCGCTCACTCTTGAAAAATTTGCCGCCGGCGTGGTGCGAGTCGTGAATGCCACCATGGAAAAAGCCATCCGGGTCGTTTCCATCGAGCGTGGCCGCGATCCCCGAGACTTTGCCCTCGTCGCCTTTGGGGGCGCCGGAGGCCTGCACGCCTGCGCCCTCGCCGAGGCCCTCAGCATCCCGCACGTCATCGTGCCCGCCCTCCCCGGTGCGCTCTCGGCTCTCGGCATTCTGGTGAGCGACGTCGTCAAGGATTACTCCCGCACCGTCCTATGGCGCGCTTCCAACAAACTTCCGCAGGCGCGTCTGGCTCAAGAATTCGGTGCGTTGCAAAAACGAGCGGCGAAAGATTTTCAGGAAGAAGCCTGGCAGGGAAAAGTGCAGCATCAGCGCAGTGTGGACATCCGCTACCGCGGCCAGGGATACGAACTCAACCTGCCGCTCACCCGTTATCTTCTGAAAGAATTCGAACAGGAACACCACCGCCGCTACGGCTACTCGCACCCTACTCGCGAAGTAGAGCTGGTGACCCTCCGCCTGCGCGCCGTAGTAAAGTCCCCGCCGCTGAAGGCTATCTCAGACCGGGCCGACGAGACAGCCCATGTGGGGACGGCCGCCCCCGGCCGTCCGGGCCGAGCAGCGCTCGGCAGGCTCGCCCCGGCCACAGCAGCAGTGCTATTCGACGGCAAGAAATATGAAACGAGAATCTACTTCCGGGAGAACCTCAAGTCTGGCAAGAAATATTTCGGCCCGGCCATTGTCACGGAATACAGCGCCACCACGGTCGTGCCGCCCGGCAAACGCGTCCATGTGGACCAAGCTAACAATCTAGTAGTCAATTGAACAATGGGATAATTTTTAGTTTTGCTGGGCCTGTAACCAGCGAGGATCTCTTTTGAGCGCCGATGGTCCACTTCGGAAGTCTTTCCAGTTTACCCTGGGAGTTGATCCTGCCGCGCTTCCTTGGCAAGGCCCCCACTTGTCCGCAACGCGGCACGGATACTGCCCTACTGATTCTTGCAATCTGCGCTTACTTTAGACCAGGACGAATAAAACTTCTTTATATATCGCGTTACTAGATAATAGACTTACCTTTGTTACGGAGGTCCGCGCTATGGGAGCTGCAAAGCAATTGGAAATGTTTGAGGGTCAGGTTGCGACAGTCGCCGCAAAAACTCACACAGAATATGCTGAAGAAGCTGTCAGGGTCGCCCTACAAAATCTCGAAGCGGCGGCGGAAGAAGCAGAGAGAGAGGCGCAGACGTGGAAAGAGCAAGCGCAGCAACTAAGGTACAGTGGGGCGATTTTGCGGTCCAATATCTCGCGAGCGCCACAGGCCACTTAAAGAATTTTTGAGGCATGGTGCGTAGAACGCTGAGGGAGCACTGACGATGACCGCTGCACTAAAGAAGCAGGATCCACCCATAGAATCACCCGCTGACCCAACCCGCGTTTCACCTCTTCATGCCGACGATGACTTGCGGGAGGTAGTCGAGGAAGTTGCGACCAAAACGCGCGCCAAGATCGAAGGCTACAAGAAAGTCGCCGCGGAACACCTGGCGATGGCTGCCGACTTGGAGCGCCGGTTGCAAACCCTCATCCAACAGTCCAATATATCGCAAGCACCGCCGACCTCCGGCTCTACAATCATCGGCAATTGGCACGGGATAGAGCCGGCGGTCGCGTTAAAAGAATACCTTCGTCAATTTCCCCTGAATCAAAAACTGGATGTCGCCGACGTCGTCGCCGATTTGGAGCGCGGCGGCTGCCAACTCTACCAGAAGGCACGACCCGGGAAGCACGGCTCAGTGCCGCCACAGGTGGAGAAAGAGCGGAAAATTTTTATCGTGGTGGCGCGGAATAAAGATATGGACGGAGATCCCGACGATACGCGGAAACTTTGGCGTGTTAGTTGAGCAAAAATAAACCCGGTCCAAAGCCGGGGGTCGCGGGGCGTTACACCCGCTAGGAAGAAAGCGTGACGAATGGCCAAACCGGTTCCCAAAAAGATCAAGCCCGCACCGCCCTGCCAATGCGAGTGCTGGGCCTGCGACAAAGGAATTCACTGCGGAAACAAAAAGTCAGGATGCGAACACCCGCCTTACAGATCTACGCAGAGAACGCACTAGAACTTTCAGTACTCCGAACCGCAGGCGCCTTGCGCCTCTGCTCCTTCTCAACCCATTCCACGAAGAGCGCCTGAAATTCCTCTTGCGTGTAGATCCCTTTATGGATCAGCAGCGTATTCATTGCGTAGACCGTAGCCTTGAAACCTTCGTCCCGCGAGGCCGCTGCCAACGCTTCTTCAAACGACATGACTGTTGTTCTCCCCCAAGAGTGAACGGATGGGTCGACTCCATCAAAACACTTCGAGCCCCGGGAGTCAATGACGTAAATCCAGGAGTAATTCACTTCCCTCCGACTCCCCGCTTCCACTGATTGTTACAATCCGATGAAAACCCGCGCCCACACCCGCAAACTCGCCACTCGGTGCTAGGTACTCGCAACTCCCTTCGTTACAATAAATCCGTGAAACCCAGCATCTTCGTCGTCGAAGACGATCCCGACATTTCCCGCCTCGTTCGCCACCACCTGGAGAATGAAGGCTTTGCAGTGCGCGTTTATCCCAACGGTTCGAGCGTAATCCCCGACGCGGAGCGCCAGCGTCCCGCGCTCTTCGTGCTCGACATCATGGTCCCCGGCAAAGATGGACTCGAACTCTGCCGCACTGTCCGCCAAACTCAAGGCCTCGCCGCCGTGCCGGTAATTTTCCTGACTGCCAAAAGCAGCGAAGCTGACCGCGTTCTCGGCCTCGAGATCGGAGCCGACGACTACATCGCCAAGCCTTTCAGCCCGCGCGAACTCGTGGCCCGGGTCAAGGCCGTGCTGCGCCGCTTTGAGCGTCCGCTTCCGCCCAGCCCGCTCAAGGTTGGCGAAATCGAAATCGATCCCTCCGCCATGGTGTTGACCGTTCGCGGGCAAGCCGTCCCTACCACCGCCACCGAGTTTCGTCTGCTCGATTACTTCGCGCGCCATCTCGGCCGCGTTTTCTCTCGCGATCATCTTCTGGATGCGGTTTGGCGCGACACTTCGTATGTGACCCCGCGCTCGGTCGACGTCTATGTTCGCCGCATCCGTGAAAAAATCGAACCGGACCCGGAAAACCCCCGCTATCTTAAAACTGTTCGCGGCGCAGGCTACCGCTTCGAGGCTCCTAAGTGAGAGGCTCCCGAGTGAGAGCGCCTAAAGTAGGCAAGAAGTGAGAAACCGGATCTTCTTCAAGCTGCTGGCGGCCTTCCTGGTAGTCATCGTCGCTGCCGCGGTAACCTTTGACGTGATGCTGGGCGGCGCATGGCAAGCTTCTCTGCGCAACGAAATCGAGCGCAACCTCATCCAGAAGACGCAGCTCCTCGCTCACCGCGTCGAAACCGACCGAGGTCACTCCCTCGCCGACATTGCCGCGCAGGAAGGCCAATCCGCCGGCGCTCGCGTCACCATCATCGATCCCACGGGCAAAGTCCTGGCCGATTCCGAGTCAAATCCCGCCGGCATGGAAAACCATTCTGCGCGTCCGGAATTCGTCGCTGCGCTCGAAGGCAAAATCGGCAGCGATGAACGCCGCAGCGCCACCCTGGGCATTCCGTTCCTTTATATTGCCGTGCCCGTCTCCGGCGGAGCCGTCCGCCTGGCCTATCCGCTCTCCGATGTCGAGGCCGTCTCCGCGCAGGTCCGCCGCAGGCTCGAACTCGCCTCCGGCATAACATTTCTTTTCGCGCTGATTGTGGCCGCGGCCGCTTCCCAATGGAGCGCTCGCCGCCTCGAACGCATCGTCGAGGTCGCCGCCCGCATTGCCGAGGGCGATCTCCAGGCTCGCATCCAGGAACCTTCGCAGGACGAAATCGGTCGCGTCGCCGGCGCCATCGATAAGACCGCCCGCCGCGTCGAAGAAAGTTTCGCCGCCGTCCAATCCAGCCAGCGCCAGCTCGAAACCCTGCTCAACAGCATGCAAGACGCGGTCATCGCCGTCAGTGCCGATGGCCTCGTGCAGTGGGCCAATCAACCCATGAACCGCTTGGTTCCGCAGGGCACTCGCCTGCAACAGCCCGTCGTCGAGACCATTCGCGATCCCGACTTTCTCGCCACCGTCAAGGAAGCTACCACCACCCGCGAAGTCAAAACCGCCCGCGCCACCTCCATCGTTTCCGGCCGCGCCTTCGATGTAACCGCCGCACCCTTGCCCAATGGCGGCGCCGTCGCCGTGCTTCGCGACCTTACCGAAACTGAGCGGGTGGAGAAGACCCGTCGCGATTTTATCGCCAACGTATCCCACGAACTTCGCACCCCTCTCACCTCGATTCAGGGCTATGCGGAAACCTTGCTGGACAGCACTCCCGAAAACGGCGCGCCCACGCGCGAGTTTCTGGAAATCATCCGCAAGAATTCCTCCCGCATGTCCCGCCTCACCGAAGACTTGCTCACCCTGGCCCGCGTCGAGTCCGGCGAAACTCGCTTTGATGCCGAGCCTGTTCCCCCCGCCGAACTTCTCCACGACGCCGAAGAAAGCTTTCGCGAGATCGCTCGCAATCACGGTATCGATCTTCGCATAGCGGACGTGCCCGTTCCAGAAAGCCTCCCCACCGTTCTTGCCGATCGTGAAGCGATCCATCAAGTCTTCTCCAACCTGATCGACAACGCGCTGAAATACGGTGCTTCCGGCGGACGCATCGTCCTCGGCGCCCGCCCGGTTCCACACGCTGTAGAATTCTGCGTTCGGGATTTCGGCGCCGGTATTGCCTCCGAGCACCTTCCGCGCCTGTTCGAACGCTTCTATCGCGTCGATAAAGCCCGCTCCCGCGAATCCGGCGGCACCGGCCTCGGCCTCGCCATCGCCAAACACATCATGCTCGCCCACGGCGGCTCCATCCGTGCCGAAAGCGAACTGGCCCACGGCGCCGCTTTTCTATTTACCCTCCCCGCCGCCTAGGCCGCCTTTTGGCTATGTTGGCTCTTCCACGAAACAGCGGATTCATAGACGGGAACTATTCAAACGGGTTCGGTGTCCATTTATCAGAGACACTCCGGAGGAGATCTATGGCTTCCCTACGAACTATCGCCTATATCGCTCTGATCGTTTGCTTCGCCGCAATTTTGTGTTCCGCGCAAGGGCCGGCCGCCGCCTCGAACAGCAAGCCCGAAGATCAAGTGGCACAACTGGAACGCGATTGGCTCGC